>NZ_JBTOQC010000007.1:0-180716 GCF_055284095.1 Pseudomonas sp. HP_08
GCTCGCTCCCACGGATTTTGGGCAGGCCTTGATACTGAGCACGACACACATTACGTAGGAGTGAGCGCAGCTCGCGAAAGGGTCGGTGAAATCGCTCATTTGGGGTGACTGTACCTTCGCATTCGCGAGCTGGCGCTCGCTCCCACGGATTTTGGGCAGGCCTTTATACTGAGCACGACACACATTGCGTAGCGAGCCTCGCGAATGCTGGCTATCAGTCACGGCCTCTTCGCGAGCTTCTGCGGGTGTTAGGCTTATTGCTCTGATTCATTGACAACGAGAGGCTCATGGCCCGGCTCAAGCGCCATAAATTCCTGCCGTTTCTCACCTGGCTGCCACAGCAGACCCGCCAGAGCGTCGGCCGCGATGCGCTGGTGGGGTTGAGCGGGGCGATTCTGGCGCTGCCGCAGTCGATTGCGTATGCGCTGATCGCCGGCCTGCCACCGGAATACGGCCTGTACGCGGCCATCGTGCCGGTGCTGATCGCCTGCCTGTGGGGCTCATCGTGGCACCTTATCTGCGGGCCGACCGCGGCGATTTCCGTGGTCTTGTACGCCAGCGTCAGCCCGCTCGCGGTGCCGGCGAGTCAGGACTACATCACCCTGATCCTGCTGCTGACGTTCATTGCCGGCGCCTTCCAGTTACTGCTCGGCCTGATGCGCTTCGGTGCGCTGGTCAACTTTGTCTCGCACTCGGTGGTGGTCGGCTTCACCCTCGGCGCGGCGGTGGTCATCGCGCTGGGGCAATTGCCGAACCTGATGGGCCTTAGTCTGCCCAGCCAGAGCACCGCACTCAGCAGTTTCCAGGCCCTTGTCGCGCACCGCGATCAACTCGACCCGGCGTCATTGACCCTCGGCCTGCTGACGCTGGCGCTGGGCATCGTCCTCAAGACGCTAGTGCCCAAATGGCCAACGCTGTTGATCACCTTGCTCGGCAGCAGCCTGCTGGTCTGGCTGTGGCCAGCGATGTTCGGTCATGTGCAACTGGTCAAAGCCTTTGCCGGGCACTTGCCGCCGTTCAGCCCGGTGCCGCTGGATGCCGAGCTGATCATTCGCCTGCTGCCCACCGCCGTGGCCGTGGGCATGCTCGGGCTGGTCAACAGCCTGTCGATTGCCCGCTCGCTGGCCACACGTTCGCAACAGATGCTCAACGCCAATCAGGAAGTCCGCGCCCAGGGCCTGTCGAACATGGCCGGCGCGCTGTTCTCCGGCTACTTTTCGGCCGGCTCTTTTACCCGTGCGGCGCTGAGCTATGAGGCCGGCGCACGCTCGCCGCTGGCCGGGGTGTTCTCGGCGCTGTGGGTAACACTGTTCGCGGTCGCAGGCGCCTCATTGATCGCGCACATTCCGATCCCGGCCATGGCCGCCTCGATCCTGCTGATCTGCTGGGGGCTGGTCGACCGGCGCGGCATTGCCGCGTTGTTCCGGGTCAGCCGTGCGGAGTTTTTCGTCATGCTGCTGACCTGCGCCGCCACGCTGGTGCTGGAGTTGCAGGCGGCGATTTATGCCGGCGTGCTGGCCTCGCTGTTCTTCTACCTCAAGCGCACCTCGCAGCCGCGTGTGCAGCAGTGGCGCGAGGGCGACGAAGAAATCCTCCGCGTCGGCGGTTCGATCTTCTTTGGCGCCAGCCACTACCTGCAAACCCGCCTGCAACGCAGCGAGGGCCAGCAGGTGGTGATCGAGGCGCAGCACATCAACTTCATCGACTATTCAGGCGTCGAGATGCTGCACCAGGAAGCCCGCCGGCTAGGCAAGCAGAACCGCAGCCTGACCTTGCGCAACGCCAGGCCACAGGTGATCGAAGAGCTGCACAAGCTTGAAGGCGCCGAACACTGCCCGATCAGGTTTGAGGGCGCGTTATAGCGCAAGCTCCAGCGCCAGCAGCGAATCCAGCGTTTGCGCCTGGCGGATCAGGTGATGCTCGCGGCCGTCGACCAGCACTTCGGCCGCGTGGGTGCGGCTGTTGTAGTTGGACGACATCGAGGCGCCATACGCACCGGTGTCATGAAATACCAGGTAATCGCCAACCTCGGCCTGGGGCAGCAGGCGCGGCTCGACGATACCGCCCTCGGTCTGGGTAAACACATCGCCCGACTCACACAACGGCCCGGCCACCACCGTGGCGTGCAGCGGCCGGGCGAGGCGCTCCTGGCCCAGCAGTGAAATGCCGTGATAACTGCCGTACAGCGCCGGCCGCATCAGGTCGTTGAAACCGGCATCGACCAGGGTGAAATGGTTGTTGCCCATGGCTTTGGTGGCCCGCACTTCGGCCATCAGCACGCCGGCTTCGGCGACCAGAAAACGTCCCGGCTCGATTTCCAGGCGCACCGGATGCCCCACATGGCCTTCGATCTGCTTTCTGGCGGCGTCCCACTGCGCAAAGTAATGCGACGTGTCGATGGGCGCTTCGCCGTCGCGGTACGGCACCGACAGACCGCCGCCCGCCGAGATCGCCTCGATGTCGTGATCCAGCCCGGCCACCAGCTCGACCATGGTGCTGCACACGGTCTGCAAATGTGGGTAATCCACGCCCGAGCCAATGTGCATGTGCAGCCCGACCAGGTGCAGGCCGTACTCGCGGACCAGCGCCACGGCCTCGCGCAATTGGGTGTGCCAGATGCCGTGCTTGCTGTTTTCGCCACCGGTATTGGTCTTGCGGCTATGCCCGTGACCGAACCCCGGATTGACCCGCAACCACACCCGATGCCCCGGCGAAGCCGCACCCAGCTGGCGCAGCATGTCCAGCGAGCCTGCGTTGACCTCGACCTGCGCCTGGACCACCCGCCGCAAAGTGGCGCGATCGAGTACATCGGCGGTCAGCACGATCTCGGCAGCACCGGTTGTAGGGCCGGCCTGAAAACCGGCCTTCAAGGCGCGTTCGATCTCACCCAGCGACACGGCATCGACCACGACGCCGGCCTGTTTCATCAGGCGCAGGATATGAATGTTCGAGCAGGCTTTCTGGGCAAAACGCACGGTATCGAACGCGGCCAGTTGGGCAATGCGCGCATGGATCGGCTGGCTGTCGTAAACCCACAGCGGGGTGCCGTAGTGCTGCGCGAGCGAGCGCAGAAAATCATCATCGGTAAAGGTCATTGCAAGCCTCGAATCAACACACAGTCGCGAAAGATCGACAGCTTGAACACAGGCGAAGCCTGCATAAAATACCCATTTTTGGCACAGCCATTCATTTACGATATGGCTTTTGCCGGATGAGCCCGCCATGTCGATCACGTTGCGCCATATCGAAGTGTTTCGCGCGGTCATGACCGCTGGCAGCGTGACCGGCGCGGCGGCCATGCTGCACACCTCGCAGCCCACGGTCAGTCGGGAGCTGGCGCGCCTGGAGCAACTGACCCGCCTGGTGCTGTTCGAACGGGTGCGCGGGCGCTTGCGGGCCACGGTGCAGGCGTTGGCGCTGTTCGAGGAAGTGCAGCGCTCCTACTTTGGCCTGGAGCGCATCCTCGATACCGCCGCCTCGCTGCGCGAGTTCGAGCACGGGCAATTGTCCATCGCCTGCCTGCCGGTGTTTTCGCAATCGTTACTGCCCAAGGTGTGCCAGCGCTTTCTGGCCCGCGTTCCCAATGCCAGCCTGAGCATTACCCCGCAGGAATCACCGCTGCTGGAGGAGTGGTTGTCGGCGCAGCGCTACGATCTGGGCCTGACCGAAGCCAGCCACGCGCCGCCGGGCACCGAGCGCTCGACCTTGATGGCGGTGGATGAGGTCTGTGTGTTGCCGGCAGGGCATGCGCTGTCGAGCAAGCCGGTACTGACGCCCGAAGATTTTGCCGGGCAGCCGTTCATCAGCCTGTCGAGCCAGGACACCTATCGCCAGCAGATCGATGAAGTGTTCCGCCAGGCCAGCATCGAACGACGCCTGGTGCTCGACACCCACAGCGCCGCCTCGGTGTGCGCCATGGTTCGCGAGGGCATCGGGCTGGCCATCGTCAACCCGCTGACGGCGCTGGATTTTGCTGATCAGGGGCTGGTGATACGGCCGTTCAGCGTGTCGATTGCCTTCACCATCAGCCTGATCAAGCCCCTGCACCGCCCGACGTCACCGCTGGTGGCGTTGTTTGAAGAAACGTTGCACGGGCAGGCGCAGGAGGTGATGGCGCGATTGGCGTGTGGTCCGCAGCGGTGTGATCAGCGCTCAGGCTAATTGCCGGCGCATCTCGGCCAGCACCGGGGCTGAGTCGGGGCGCACGCCGCGCCAAAGCAGGAAGGCTTCGGCGGCTTGTTCGACCAGCATGCCCAGGCCATCCACCGCCTGCACAGCACCGTGTTCGATGGCCCAGCGATTGAAGGCGGTGAGTTCCTTGCCGTACATCATGTCGTAGCAGAAGGTTTTACCCGGTGCGATCAGGCTCGGCGCAATCGGCGGCAGTTCGCCGGACAGGCTGGCCGAGGTGGCGTTGATGATCACGTCGACCGCTTCTTCGAGCCAGTCGAAACCGCTGGCCGACACCGGGCCCAGGTCGGCGAACTCACGCGCCAGCAACTCGGCTTTTTCCACCGTGCGGTTGGCGATCACCAGCACCTCGGGCTGCTCGGCCAGCAAAGGTTCGAGCACGCCGCGCACCGCGCCGCCGGCGCCCAGCAGCAGGATGCGTTTGCCGCGCAGGCTCAGGCCGCAATTGACCGTCAGGTCACGCACCAGGCCGGCGCCATCGGTGTTGTCGCCCAGCAAGGTGCCGTCTTCCAGCCTGGCCAGGGTGTTCACCGCGCCGGCGCGACGGCCGCGTTCGGTGAGGCTGTCGGCCAGGGTAAAGGCCTGTTCCTTGAACGGCACGGTGACGTTGGCGCCACGGCCCTCCTGAAAGAACGCCTGCGCGAAGGCCGGAAAATCATCCAGCGGTGCCAAAGCGGTCTGGTAGTCCAGTTGCTGCCCGGTCTGCCCGGCGAACAAGCGATGAATCAGCGGCGACTTGCTGTGGCCGATGGGGTTACCGAAGACGACGTAAGAGTCCATACACAATCCTGTTGCTCAGGGATGAACCGCGAGGCCGAGCCAGTCGCGGTCTTGCAGGAAATACTCGGTCAGGCGCGCTTCTTCGCTGCCCGGCGTGGCTTTCCAGTCATAACCCCAGCGCACCTGCGGCGGCAGCGACATGAGGATCGATTCGGTGCGTCCGCCCGATTGCAGGCCGAACAGCGTGCCACGGTCGTAGACCAGGTTGAATTCGACATAGCGCCCGCGGCGAAACTCCTGGAATTCGCGCTGCTGCACGCTGTAGGCGGCAGCCTTGCGGCGGCGCACGATCGGCAGGTAAGCCTCCAGGTAGGCATCGCCGATGGCGCGCATGAAGGCAAAGCTGGTGTCGAAGTCCCACTGGTTCAGGTCATCGAAGAACAGGCCGCCGATGCCGCGCGGTTCGTTGCGGTGCTTGATGTGGAAATAGCTGTCGCACCAGGCCTTGTAGCGCGGGTAAACCTCGGCGCCAAACGGGGCGCAGGCGCGCTCGGCGACCTGGTGCCAGTGAATGCAGTCTTCTTCGACGCCATAGAAGGGCGTCAGGTCGAAGCCGCCGCCAAACCACCAGACCGGTTCTTCGCCGTCTTTTTCAGCGATGAAAAAGCGTACGTTGGCGTGCGAAGTGGGCACATACGGGTTGTGCGGGTGGATCACCAGCGACACGCCCAGCGCCTGAAAGCCGCGCCCGGCCAGCTCTGGCCGGTGGGCACTGGCTGACGGTGGCAGGCTGGTGCCGAACACATGAGAGAAGTTGACCCCGCCTTTTTCGATCACCTTGCCGTTTTCGACCACGCGCGTGCGGCCACCGCCACCGGCGGGGCGCGTCCAGGCGTCTTCGACGAAGTGCGCGCCGCCGTCTTCGTGCTCAAGGGCTGCGCAGATACGGTCCTGCAGGTCGAGCAGGTAGGCTTTGACGGCTTCGGTACGGCTATTCATGACACTCCTCGAAACACTCCCGGTACGACCTGAGCCCCTGAAAATACAAGGGCCACAGGCAAAGTGCCGGCTAGCATACCATCGCCATGGGCGCCTTCGCAGTTGACGCGCGTCATGCGAACCGGTCCCATAGGGCAATTGCGCATCGCAACAATCATGGAGAGAGTCAATGGCTAAGCGTATCCAGTTCAGCACCATCGGCGGTCCCGAGGTCCTTGAATACCTTGATTACCAACCCGCCGAGCCTGGCCCGCAGGAAGTGCGTGTGCACAACCGGGCCATTGGCCTGAACTTCATCGAAACCTACTACCGCAGCGGCCTGTACCCGGCGCCACTGCCCAGCGGCCTGGGTAACGAAGGCGCTGGCGTGGTCGAGTCGGTCGGCAGTGAGGTGACGCGCTTCCAGGTTGGCGACCGGGTGGCCTACGGCACAGGCCCATTGGGCTCTTACAGTGATTATCACGTGCTGCCCGAGGCCAACCTGATCAAGCTGCCTGACGCGATCAGCTTCGAGCAGGCTGCCGCCGTGACGCTCAAGGGCCTGACGGTGCAGTACCTGCTGCGCCAGACCTACGCCATCAAGCCCAATGAAACCTTTCTGTTTCACGCCGCCGCCGGTGGCGTGGGCTCGATTGCCTGCCAGTGGGCCAAGGCCCTGGGCGCACGCCTGATCGGCACGGTCAGCTCGCCGGAGAAGGCGGCGCATGCCAAGGCGCTGGGGGCTTGGGAAACCATCGACTACAGCCATGAAGACGTGGCCAGGCGGGTGCTGGAACTGACCGACGGTAAAAAGTGCCCGGTGGTCTACGACGGCGTGGGCAAGGACACCTGGCTGGCCTCGCTGGACTGCGTGTCGCCACGCGGCCTGCTGGTCAGCTTCGGCAATGCCTCGGGCGCGGTGACTGGCGTGCATCTGGGCCTGCTGGCGCAGAAGGGCTCGCTGTACGTGACCCGCCCGACCCTGGGCAGCTACGCCAACACCCCACAAAACCTGCAAGCCATGGCCGACGAGCTGTTCGATATGCTCGCCAGCGGCAAGATCAAGGTCAACGATATCCAGCAGTACGCCCTGAAGGACGCCGCCCAGGCGCAGATCGACCTGGCGGCGCGCAAGACCACAGGGTCTACGATTCTGATTCCTTAATTTTATCCGGCGCGAACGACCTGCCCGGTCGCCACATCCCGAATCACACTCGGGTTGCGGCGCCCGCCCAGGCTGCCGCCCAGCACCAGATCGACCTGGCCACGGAAATACTGCTCTACGCGCAGCCGCGAACGTGCCGCCGGGCGACCGGTCGGGTTGGCCGAGGTGGACACCAGCGGGCCGGTGAGGGCGCACAATTCGCGTACTACCGGATGGTCGGTGACCCGCAGGGCCACGGTTTCGTGCTGGCCGGTAATCCACTCGGGCAGCAGGTTCTGGTGCGGCACCAGCCAGGTATTGGGGCCGGGCCAGGTGCTGGCCATGCGGTCGATCCACAGCTCGGGAAAGTCCTCGAACAGAAAGTCGAACTGGCGAATGTTGTCGGCAATCAGGATCAGGCCTTTGTCCAGAGGACGCGACTTGATCAACAACAGCCGGAACACCGCCTCTTCATCCCAGGGATCGCAACCCAGGCCCCATACCGCCTCGGTCGGATAGGCGATCACGGCACCTGCCCGTATTTCCCGTGCGGCTTGTTGCACACGCCAGCTGCTGACCATTGCCGTTTCTCCAGTGCAGATCGTGTCGATTGAATGTGTCGATTGAGTCATGCGCGGCAGTTTAACCTCAGCGCAGGCGGGCGAACCATCGTCCGGCCTCACAGTTGATGCGCCCGTCCAGCTCCAGTTCGGTCAGCTGCGCCAAAACGTGCGGCAACGGCAAGCCGCTGCTGTGCGCCAGGCCCTCACTGGTTTGCGGCGCAGCGTGCAACAGCGCCAGCAGTGGATGATCGACAACAGCGGGCAGGGCAGAGGCAACAGGCTCGGCCGCAGGGCTTGTAACCTGCCAGTGCCGCAGGCCTTCAAGAATGTGCTCGACGCTCTCAACCAGGGTCGCGCCATCGCGGATCAACTGATGGCAGCCTCGTGCGCCCGGATGATGAATCGAGCCTGGAATGGCATACACCTCGCGCCCTTGTTCCGCGGCCAGCCGGGCAGTGATCAACGAACCGCTGCGTACGCTGGCCTCTACCACCAGCACGGCCAGCGACAGGCCGCTGATGATTCGGTTACGCCGCGGAAAGTTGGCCGCCTGAGGACCTGCGTCCAGCGGAAACTCGGAAACCACCGCACCGCCTTGCTCGCTCATGCGGGCCGCCAGCGCGCGATGCTGCTGTGGATAAAAATTTTCGAGCCCCGTGCCCAGCACCCCGATCGTGGCCCCGCCGACGTCTAGCGCGGCCTCATGCGCGGCACCATCGATGCCCAGCGCCAGGCCACTGGTAATCACAAAACCACTGCTCGCCAGACTGCGTGAAAACGCCCTGGCAGTGTCCAGCCCGGGCCTGGACGCCCGCCGGCTACCGACCATCGCCAACTGCGGCCGGTCAAGCAGCTCAGGGTTACCGGCGATGAATAACAAGGGCGGTGGATCAGGGATCTGTGCCAGCAACGACGGGTAGCCAGGGTCGTCCCACATCAGTAAACGCTGGCCCGGACGCTCTAGCCAGGCCAATGCAGCGCGGGCGCCCGCGCATACTTCAGGGCTGCGGCGCGCCTCGACGCACGCAGCCGGTATGCGCAATGAACGCCATGCGCTGGCCGGCGCATCAAGCGCTGCCGAGGCCGAACCGAAGGCTTCGATAAGCCGGGAGAAACGCGCAGGGCCAATTTCGACAAGGCGGTGCAAACGCAACCGCGCTTCCAGTTCGGCAGGCGCAACGGGGTGTTTTTCAAGCAATGGCATACGATCGTCCCTGATCTGTGATGCGTTTCCGATAACAGGAAAACCTGTGGATAACTCTGTTGACAACAATTTGATAAGTGAGGGTTTCGCGGCCGTGACAGCCCAGTCTTGACGCCCTGTCAGGGGTTGCGAACCTTGTCCATAATGGCCAACGATCGGGTCGCGTGCAGGACCAAGGCGTAACTGAGCTTGTCGTAGGTGCGAAACACCATCAGCAACCCTGAGCGCTCGTCCGGGATCTTCACCTGCTCGCCGGTCACCCGGTCGCGCACATGTTCACCGGTCTTGTAGATGGCCAGCACATTGCCTTCTTGCAGGCCGTCGCGGCGGCCACGGTCCAGGGTCACCACGTCGTATTCACCGATCTGGGTCACGCCACGGGGCACATCGATGATCAGGCCGTCGATGTTCGATGTCGGCGGCGTCGGCATGAACGTCGAGTTGACCGCGCGTTCTTCACTGGCGAACAGACGGTCGCCCAGGCGCACTTCCTGGGTGGAGCGTTGCAACATCAAGGTAGACACATCGCCTTCGGTGGCAACGACCTCACCGCTGCCGATGTCGTCGGCGTTGATGCCCAATACTTCCTTGGTCTCGGGGTCGGTGTAGGTCTTACCCTGGCGGAAGATGCCATACACGGTATGCGCAGGGTCCAGATTGCCGCGCGCATACAAGCGGTCGCCGCGGCCACTGAGCACCCGCTCGGCGTTGCCGGCCACGATGTACGGCGCGCTCAGAAACTGCTCGGTGCTGTCGACGATACGGTTGCTGATCAAAAAGGAATTGATCGCCCCCAACGGAATGCTCGGAATGGCCTCCACCGTCGGCGTGCTGCGGATACGCGGCGACAGCTTGACGGTGCCGCGCGATTCGCCACGGTTGAGCACCACATGCGGCTGGCCGTCTATATAGGTCAGCAGCAGGGTGTCGCCGGGGTAGATCAGGTCAGGGTCATGGATCGACGGATTGGCACGCCAGAGTTCCTTCCAACGCCAGGGCTCGCGCAGAAACTTTCCTGAAATGTCCCAAAGCGTGTCACCCGCAACCACCGTGTAACGTTGCGGATGGCCTTCCCTGAGCTGCACTTGCGCCTGCGCAAGACCACCGGCAGTCAACAGCAGCAGGGCGAGTAGTGTTTTCCTCATGCAGTGAATCCCTTTATCATGTGGCATCGCGTCAACAATAGAAGACGGCTATCGCAGCATTGCGCTACGAAGCGTCCGACAGCGTGGTATTCAAGGGGCTGTACGCCTTGCCTCGGGCAAATCGGCAGCCGTTCCTGACTTTACCCTAACCGTGCAGCATTTTACGTATATGGCCATTCTGAACATTCTCGAATTTCCCGATGCGCGTCTGCGCACCATCGCCAAGCCGGTGACGGTCGTCGACGACGCCATTCGTCAGCTGGTCGACGACATGTTTGAAACCATGTACGAAGCCCCTGGCATCGGCCTGGCCGCCACCCAGGTCAACGTGCACAAGCGCGTGGTGGTCATGGACCTGAGCGAAGACCGCAGCGAGCCCATGGTTTTCATCAACCCCGAGCTTGAAACCCTGACCCAGGACATGGGCCAGTATCAGGAAGGCTGCCTGTCGGTGCCCGGCTTCTACGAGAACGTCGACCGCCCGTTGCAGGTCCGGGTCAAGGCGCTGGACCGTGAAGGCCAGCCCTACGAGATGATTGCCGAAGGCCTGCTGGCGGTGTGCATCCAGCACGAGTGCGACCACCTCAATGGCAAGCTGTTCGTCGATTACCTGTCTACCCTCAAGCGTGACCGGATCAAGAAGAAGCTGGAAAAGCTGCACAGACAGAACGCCTGATCCGCCATCACTCCCAAAAGGCCTGTCACAGGCCTTTTGCTTTTTTATTGAACGAGAAGTCCATGACTGAGCCACTGCGCATCGTTTTCGCCGGCACTCCGGAATTTGCCGCCGAGCACCTTTCGGCCCTGCTCGACAGCCCGCACACGATCGTGGCGGTCTACACCCAGCCCGACCGCCCGGCCGGTCGCGGGCAGAAGCTGATGCCCAGCCCGGTCAAGCAACTGGCCTTGCAGCACGACATCCCCGTGCTGCAACCGCCCACCCTGCGCGATGCCGATGCCCAGGCAGAACTGGCCGCTCTCAAGCCCGACCTGATGGTGGTGGTCGCCTATGGCCTGATCCTGCCGCAAGTGGTGCTGGATATCCCGCGCCTGGGCTGCATCAACAGCCATGCCTCCTTGCTGCCACGCTGGCGCGGTGCGGCGCCGATCCAGCGCGCCGTGCAAGCCGGTGATGCCGAGAGCGGCGTGACGGTGATGCGCATGGAAGCCGGGCTCGACACCGGTCCCATGCTGCTCAAGGCAGTGACGCCGATCAACGCCGATGACACCGGCGGCACGCTGCACGACCGCCTCGCCGAACTCGGCCCGCCAGCGGTCTTGCAAGCCATTGCCGGGCTGGCCGACGGCTCGCTGGTCGGTGAAGTCCAGGACGACAGCCTGGCCACTTACGCCCACAAGCTGAACAAGGACGAAGCGCGCCTGGACTGGAGCCGTCCGGCCGCAGAACTGGAGCGCCTGATCCGTGCCTTCAACCCATGGCCCATCTGCCACAGCACACTCAACGGCGAGGCACTCAAGGTGCTGGCCGCCAGGCTGGCAGAAGGTCAGGGCGAGCCAGGCACCATTCTGGATGCCAGCAAGGACGGCCTGCTGGTCGCCTGCGGTGAACAGGCGCTGCGCCTGACCCGCCTGCAATTGCCCGGTGGCAAGGCGCTGAGCTTTGCTGACCTGTTCAACAGCCGCCGCGAGAAATTCGCCAGCGGCACGGTGCTCGGCCAATGAACCCGCGTCTGGCCGCAGCCCGCGCCCTGGCTGCCGTACTCAGTGGCAAGGCATCGCTGAACAGCTCGTTGCCCGCGCAGCTGGACAAGGTCGAAGCGCGTGATCGCGGCCTGACCCAGGACCTGGCCTTCGGCACCGCGCGCTGGCAGCCACGCCTGTCGGCGCTAGCGGCCAAGCTGCTGCAAAAACCCTTCAAGGCCGCCGATGCCGATGTCGAAGCCTTGTTGCTGGTCGGCCTTTATCAGTTGCTCTACAGCCGCATCCCCGCGCACGCCGCCATCGGCGAAACCGTGGGCTGCGCCGACAAACTCAAGAAGCCGTGGGCCAAGGCCCTGCTCAATGCCGTGCTGCGCCGTGCCCAGCGTGAAAGCGAAGCCCTGCTGAGCGAGCTGGAACACGACCCGGTGGTGCGCACCGCCCACCCGCGCTGGCTGCAAAAAGCTCTCAAGGCCGCCTGGCCCGAGCAGTGGGAAGAGATTTGTGCCGCCAACAATGCACACCCGCCAATGATCCTGCGCATCAACCGCCGGCATAAAACCCGTGATCAATACCTCGAGCTGCTGAAAAGCGCCGGTATCGAGGCCGCCGCCAGCCCGTTCAGCCAGGACGGCATTGTCCTGGCCGAGGCCCAGGATGTGCGTGAGCTGCCCGGTTTTGCCGAAGGCTGGGTCAGCGTTCAGGACGAAGCCGCGCAACTGGCCGCCGAACTGCTCGATCTGGCGCCGGGCCAGCGGGTGCTCGACGCCTGCTGTGCGCCGGGCGGCAAGACCTGCCACATTCTGGAAATCCAGCCGGCGCTGAGCGGCGTGGTCGCCGTGGACCTTGAAGCCAAGCGTCTGGTGCGGGTGCGCGAGAACCTCGACCGCCTGGGCCTTGATGCCGAACTGATCGCTGCCGACGGGCGCAACACCGCACAGTGGTGGGACGGCAAGCCGTTCCAGCGCATCCTGCTCGATGCGCCGTGCTCGGCAACCGGCGTGATCCGCCGCCATCCCGACATCAAGCTGACCCGTCAGGCCGACGACATTGCCGCACTGGCCGGCCTGCAGGGCGAGCTGCTCGATGCGCTATGGCCGACCCTGGAAGTGGGCGGCATCCTGCTGTACGCGACCTGCTCGGCGCTGCCGACCGAGAACACCGAGGTGATCGAAGCCTTTCTGGCCCGTACTTCCGGTGCCCGCGAACTGGACATCGCCGGGCAACAGGGCCAGCCCGCCGCCGGCATCAAACAGCCGCATGGCCGCCAGTTGCTGGCCCAGGAAGGCGGGCACGACGGGTTCTATTACGCCAAACTGATCAAAATCGCCGCATCACCACAATGATGTACGGACGCAGCGCATCTTCCTTGGAGTGACAGGTTGAAAATCATCATTCTCGGCGCAGGGCAGGTCGGCGGTACGCTGGCCGAGCACCTGGCCAGTGAGGCCAACGACATTACCGTGGTCGACACCGATGGCGACCGTCTGCGTGACCTGGGCGACCGCCTGGATATCCGCACCGTGCAAGGCAAGGGCTCGTTTCCGACCGTACTGCGCCAGGCCGGCGCCGACGATGCCGACATGCTGGTGGCCGTGACCAACAGCGACGAAGCCAACATGATCGCCTGCCAGGTGGCCTACACGCTGTTTCACACCCCGACCAAGATTGCCCGGGTGCGCGAATCGGCCTACCTGACCCGCGACGAGCTGTTCGACAACGACGCCATCCCGGTCGACGTGCTGATCAGCCCCGAGCAAGTGGTCACCAACTATATCAAGCGCCTGATCGAATACCCCGGCGCCTTGCAGGTCATCGACTTCGGTGAAGGCAAGGCGCAGCTGGTCGCGATCAAGGCCTACTACGGCGGGCCGCTGGTGGGCCAGCAACTGCGCCAGCTCAAGGCGCACATGCCCAACGTCGACACTCGCGTCGCTGCGATCTTTCGCCGCGACCGGCCGATCCTGCCGCAAGGCGACACGGTGATCGAAGCCGACGACGAAGTGTTTTTCATCGCTGCCAAGGCGCACATTCGTGCGGTGATGGGCGAAATGCGCCGCCTGGACGAGAACTACAAGCGCATCGTGATCGCCGGCGGCGGCAATATCGGCGAGCGTCTGGCCGAGGCCATCGAAAGCCGCTATCAGGTCAAGATCATCGAAATGAACCCTGCGCGCTGCCGCTACCTGTCAGAAAACCTCAACAGCGCCGTGGTGCTGCAAGGCAGCTCTTCGGACCGCGACCTGCTGATGGAAGAAAACATCGGCGACACCGACCTGTTCCTGGCCCTGACCAACGACGACGAAGCCAACATCATGTCATCGCTGCTGGCCAAGCGTATGGGCGCGCGCAAGGTCATCACCCTGATCAACAACCCGGCCTATGTCGACCTGGTGCAAGGCGGCGAAATCGACATCGCGGTCAGCCCGCAACTGGCAACCATCGGCACCTTGCTGGCCCACGTACGCCGTGGCGATATCGTCAGCGTGCACTCGCTGCGCCGCGGCGCGGCAGAAGCCATCGAGCTGGTCGCGCATGGCGACGCCAAATCGAGCAAGGTCATCGGCCGTGCGATCAAGGACATCAACCTGCCCAGCGGCACCACCATCGGCGCGGTCATCCGCGACGAAGAAGTGCTGATCGCCCACGACAGCACCGTGATCGAATCGGGCGACCACGTGATCATGTTCCTGGTGGACAAGAAATACATCCGCGATGCAGAGCGGCTGTTTCAGGTGGGATTGAGCTTTTTCTAAGGCTTGCGCGGCCTTTCAGGATCGGCCAGTCGGCCGCTCCTGCGGGGTGTTTTCAAGCCATGTGTCCTTTTGAAGGCTTACCACCCTTTGGAATCTGTCTTCCATTTTTCAGGGAAGCCCATGAGCTGAAAATGCTCGATACCGTATTTATCCTCCATTCGCTCGAGTCGCATCTTGAACTCTTCGCTAAATCCTATCGCCTCCAACAAAATGTGAATCACCGTCAGCGAAGCAAAAACGGTGCTGTTATCGCTAAATTTGATGGCTTTGAGCTTGAGATTTGTGGGGGAAACACCCGTTTTCACATCAAGGAATCGAGCGTGGTGAGCAGCCATATTGCGCAATACTGTCAGCGTATGGAGCCAGCTTTCAAAGACCTCAACCTGCGTTATGCCAAATTTTGAAGAGATTATTTTTCTATCCGCTGGATCCCTGAGCATGGCGAAAATTCTGGACCAGGTGCCCAGTGTGACGCACTCGCTCATGGCCCAACTTGGGGGCAAGTAAGGATCGTCATAATTCTCGTAGTAGGCGGTCACGAACAGCCTTGAGGCTGCCTGTTCAAATCCGTTTTCAATTTTTGAAAGCATCTGCCCGATTCCGCTTTTTCGCTTCGGTGCAAAAAGGGCAGTGTTCAGATACCAATGAGCAGAGTATTTAAGGCTGAGCAGATTGCAAATCACCGTTCGAATAGCCACCTCAAGCCGTTCGACCGACTCCATAATGATGGCCCTTATCTCGCGATCACACTCGTACCGATAACGGATCCTGGCGAATGTAGTACCAGGCCGGAAATTGCCGGTAGCAGGATCCTGCAACTGATACCAATAACCCTTCAATCGAAAATGGCCTACATAAGTAATGTATTGCAACGCTAATACATCGTCTTCGACGATCAAACCCTGGTCTTTCAGCTTTACCAACAACGTTTGAGACGTCAGCGCCGTCTTGGTATAGGGACGCCTGGCTATCGAGACTGCCTTCTTGGTCATAGTCAAATTCCGGGCAAAAAAAACCCGCCTTTTGCACGCCTGCTTGGAAGCAGGACCCTATCCGTTGGACAGGACGTGTGGCGAGTGTGTTGCGAGCAGGCTATCCATCGATGACAAGGGTGTCAACGAAGCCCCGAGAATTGTGGCCGACGCATTTTGTAGGAGGATTCTTTATCAGCAGGCTCGGGGCCGGATCAAAGCGGCCGGGCAATTTTCAATACCAGCGCGCTTCCCCCGCCGGGCGTTTCTTGAAGCGTTTCATGCTCCACATGTACTGGCTCGGGTAGGCGCGTACGTATTTCTCTACCACCTGGCTCATGGCCGCCGCCGAGGTTTCGGTGTCGGTGCTGTACATCGCTTCAGGCGCTGCTTCGAGTACCACTTTGTAGCCCGAGCCATCCGGCAGGCGCATGGCGTGCAGGAAGACGCCGACCGCCTTGCCGCCGGCGAGCATGTTGGGCACGAACTTGCTGGTCAGCGCCACGGTGCCGCAGAAGGGCACGAAGATGCCGGCCGATTCGGCCGGTTCCGGGTCGGCGGGGATGCCGACCTGGCCGCCTTTGCGCACTTCCTTGATGACACTGATGATGCCCTCTTTGGTCGACGGCGCGACGCGGTTGCCCAATTGCACACGTTGCTTGCGCAGCAGGTCGTCCACCGCCTTGAGCTTGGGCGGGCGGTAGAAAATGATCGGTTTGCACTGGCTGCAATAGAAGTGGTTGAGCACTTCCCAGTTGCCCAGGTGGCTGGTGATGCCGACCACGCCCTTGCCCGAGGCCAGCGCGTCCTTGAGCACATCCAGCCCTTCGACTTCACGCACCAGGTCAATGGACCTTTGCGCCGGCCAGATCCAGGCGCAGGCGCTTTCGGTCAGGGTCTTGCCGATGTCCATCAGGCTGCGGCCGACCAGTTTTTCATGTTCGGCGGGGCTCAGTTCCGGGAAACACTTGGCCAGGTTGATGCGCACCACCTCGCGAGAGCGGTTGGGCAGTTTCCACATCAGCCAGCCAATCGTCGAGCCCACAGCCTGCACGGCGCGCCAGGGCAGCAGGGCAAACAGGCGCAACGCCCCGACCATCAAGGCGCCTTTGAATTTTTCCACAACTCAGTCCCTCATTTTCAAGGCAGGCATTGTACCCGTCAGTGACTTAAAACCGGGTAGCGATCGCAATCGGTGGTGTGGTCCATGACCATGCCGCTGGCCTGCATGAAGGCGTAGCAGATGGTCGGCCCGACAAAGGTGAAGCCGGCTTTTTTCAAGGCCTTGCTCATGGCCTCGGCTTCAGGGGTAATCGCCGGGACTTCGCTGCGGTCCTTGAAGTGGTTGATTTTCGGTGTGCCGTCGACAAACGACCACAACAGCGCGACCGGATCAGGTTGCGCCAGCCAGGCGCGGGCATTGGTGCGCACGGCGTTGAGCTTGAGGCGGTTGCGAATGATCGTCGCGTCCTGCATCAAGGCCTCGATCTCTTCGTCGGTCAGTTGCGCCAGGCGCTCGGCGTCAAAGCCGAACAGCACTTCGCGATAACGCGCGCGGCGCTTGAGGATCGTGATCCATGACAACCCGGCCTGGAACCCTTCGAGCAATAACAGTTCGAAGAGCCGGTGTGCGTCGCGCAGCGGCACGCCCCACTCGTGATCGTGATAAGCGATGTACAACGGATCTTCATTGCACCAAAAGCAGCGTGTCATACCCCTCCCACGGGCCGATGCGCGGCCGAATCGGGTATACTCCCCGCCTTTCGAATCGCAGCCCAGCACAGGTGAATTTTGTGAGCCAGCCTACGCCAGCCGTGCGTACCTTCCAAGACTTGATCCTCGCCCTCCAGCAATACTGGGCCGAGCAAGGTTGTGTGGTGCTTCAGCCCTACGATATGGAAGTAGGCGCCGGCACGTTCCACACTGCCACGTTTCTGCGCGCCGTTGGCCCGGAAACCTGGAATGCCGCCTACGTCCAGCCCAGCCGTCGTCCTACCGACGGTCGCTACGGTGAAAACCCCAACCGTCTGCAGCACTACTACCAGTTCCAGGTCGTGCTCAAGCCCAACCCGGACAACTTCCAGGAGTTGTACCTGGGCTCGCTCAAGCGCATCGGGCTAGACCCGCTGGTGCATGACGTGCGCTTCGTCGAAGACAACTGGGAATCGCCGACCCTGGGCGCCTGGGGCCTGGGCTGGGAAATCTGGCTCAACGGCATGGAAGTCTCGCAGTTCACCTACTTCCAGCAGGTCGGTGGCATCGAGTGCTACCCGGTGACCGGCGAAATCACCTATGGCCTGGAACGTCTGGCCATGTACCAGCAAGGTGTGGACTCGGTCTACGACCTGGTCTGGGCCGACGGCCCGTTCGGCAAGGTGACCTATGGCGATGTGTTCCACCAGAACGAAGTGGAGCAGTCGACCTACAACTTCGAACACGCCAACGTCGAGAAGCTGTTCGAGCTGTTCGACTTCTATGAAAGCGAAGCCGCGCGCCTGATCGAGCTGAACCTGCCGCTGCCAAGCTATGAAATGGTGCTCAAGGCCTCGCACACCTTCAACCTGCTCGATGCGCGCCGTGCCATTTCGGTGACCGCACGCCAGCAGTACATCCTGCGCGTGCGC
Organism: Pseudomonas sp. HP_08; assembly: GCF_055284095.1. Classification (NCBI taxonomy): domain Bacteria; kingdom Pseudomonadati; phylum Pseudomonadota; class Gammaproteobacteria; order Pseudomonadales; family Pseudomonadaceae; genus Pseudomonas; species Pseudomonas sp. HP_08. The sequence goes on from NZ_JBTOQC010000007.1 coordinate 17,956, forward strand.
ACCCTGGCCCGTTCGGTCGCCCAGAGCTACCTGCAATCGCGCGCCCGCCTGGGCTTCCCGATGGCAGCGCCCGATCTACGCGACGAAGTATTGGCCAAGCTGGAGGCTGCACAATGAGTGCTCAAGATTTTCTGGTCGAACTGGGCACCGAAGAGCTGCCACCCAAGACCCTCGGCAGCCTGGCCGAAGCCTTTCGCGCCGGTATCGAAAAAGGCCTGCAAGGCGCCGGCCTGACCTACAGCGCCAGCCAGGTGTATGCAGCCCCGCGCCGTCTGGCCGTGCTGATCACCGGCCTTGCCGCCCAGCAGCCCGATCGCAGCGTGACCCTCGATGGTCCGCCGCGCCAGGCCGCCTTCGATGCCGAAGGCAATCCGACCCAGGCTGCCCTGGGTTTTGCCAAGAAGTGCGGCGTCGACCTGGCCGAGATCGACCAGAGCGGTCCCAAGCTGCGCTTCGTGCAGAGCATCGCCGGCAAGCCGACCCCGTCGCTGCTGCCGACCATCGTCGAAGATTCGCTCAACGACCTGCCGATCGCCAAGCGCATGCGCTGGGCGGCGCGCAAGGAAGAGTTCGTGCGTCCGACCCAGTGGCTGGTCATGCTGTTCGGCGACCAGGTGATCCCTTGCACGATTCTGGCCCAGACCTCGGGCCGTCATTCGCGCGGCCACCGCTTCCATCACCCGGAAGACGTGCGCATCAGCTCGCCGGCCGCTTACCTGACCGACCTGCGCGCCGCCTATGTACTGGCAGACGCGGTCGAGCGCCGGCAGATCATCGCCAAGCGCGTCGACGAACTGGCCGCCCAGCAACAGGGCACCGCCATCGTGCCGCCGGACCTGCTCGATGAAGTGACCGGTCTGGTCGAATGGCCAGTGCCGCTGGTGTGCTCCTTCGAAGAGCGTTTCCTGGAGGTTCCGCAGGAAGCCCTGATCACCACCATGCAGGACAACCAGAAGTATTTCTGCCTGCTGGACGCCGAGGGCAAGCTGCTGCCGCGCTTCATTACCGTGGCCAACATCGAGAGCAAGGACCCGGCGCAAATCGTCTCGGGTAACGAGAAGGTCGTGCGTCCACGCCTGACCGACGCCGAGTTCTTCTTCAAGCAGGACAAGAAGCAGAAGCTTGAAAGCTTCAACGAGCGCTTGAAGAACGTGGTGTTCCAGGCGCAATTGGGCAGCGTCTACGACAAGGCCGAGCGCGTGTCGAAGCTGGCCGCCTACATTGCCCCGCGCATCGGCGGCGATGCCGAGCGCGCTGCGCGTGCAGGCTTGCTGTCCAAGTGCGACCTGTCGACCGAAATGGTCGGCGAATTCCCGGAAATGCAGGGCATCGCCGGTTATTACTACGCCAAGGCCGACGGCGAGGCTGACGATGTCGCCCTGGCCCTGAACGAGCAGTACATGCCACGTGGCGCCGGCGCCGAGCTGCCGACCACCGTGACCGGTGCCGCCGTGGCCATCGCCGACAAGCTCGACACGCTGGTGGGCATCTTCGGCATCGGCATGCTGCCGACCGGCAGCAAGGACCCTTATGCACTGCGCCGTGCGGCACTGGGCATCCTGCGCATTCTGATCGACAAGAAGTTCGACCTGAACCTGGTCGAGACGGTGAAGTACGCCGTCACGCTGTTCGGCGCCAAGGTCAAGGCCGCAGGTCTTGCCGAGCAGGTGCTGGAGTTCATCTTCGACCGCCTGCGTGCGCGCTACGAAGACGAAGGCATCGAAGTCGCCGTGTACCTGTCGGTGCGTGCGCTGCAGCCGCCTTCGGCGCTGGACTTCGATCAGCGCGTTCAGGCGGTTCAGGCATTCCGCAAACTGCCACAGGCCGCCGCCCTGGCCGCGGTGAACAAGCGCGTGTCGAACCTGCTGGGCAAGGCTGAGGGCCACATCGCCCAGACCGTCGAGCCCAAGTACTTCGATAACGCCAGCGAGTTCTCGCTGTATTCGGCTGTTCAACAGGCCGACCACGCCGTGCAGCCACTGGCCGCCGAGCGCAAATACACCGAGTCGCTGGCACGCCTGGCGAGCCTGCGCGAGCCGGTCGATGCGTTCTTCGCAGCGGTCATGGTCAATGCCGAGGACGCCAACGTACGCGCCAACCGCTATGCGTTGCTGGCGCGCCTGCGTGGCCTGTTCCTCGGTGTTGCCGACATTTCGCTGCTGGGCTGACAAGGGGTAGAGCGTGAAGCTGCTGATTCTCGATCGGGACGGAGTGATCAACCATGACTCCGACGCTTATATAAAGTCGCTGGAGGAGTGGATTCCCATTCCGGGCTCTATCGAGGCCATCGCAGCATTGAGCAAGGCCGGCTGGACGGTGGCGGTCGCCACCAACCAGTCCGGCATTGCCCGAGGTTATTACGACCTGGCCACTCTGGACGCCATGCATGCGCAACTGCGCACGCTGGTGGCGGAGCAGGGCGGCGAGGTTGGTTTGATCGTCTATTGTCCACATGGCCCCGATGCGGGCTGTGAGTGCCGCAAGCCGTTGCCCGGCATGCTGCACACCATTGCCGGCCATTACGGCGCTACGCTTTCAGGCGTATGGTTCGTCGGTGACAGCAAGAGCGACCTGCAGGCCGCCCTGGCTGCCGAGGCGCAACCGGTGCTGGTACTGACGGGCAAGGGCCGCAAGACACAGGACGGCAACGTGCCGACCGGGACGCTGGTTTTCGATGATCTGGCGACCATTGCCAGAGAACTTATCCACAACCGTGCGCTATAACGCTACTAACGCCAATGGCCGGCAATATCCCGGCACGGGCAATCAACGGGCAACCGCCCCCAGGTAAAAGCAGGCATGTCGATCATCCAGACGCTCAGAATCCTTATCTTCTATGTGCTGCTCGGCGGCAGCGCCTTCGCCTGGTGCACCCTGAGCTTTTTCATCGCACCGTTTCTGTCGTTCAAGGCTCGCTACCGGTTCATCAACGTCAACTGGTGCCGGTTTGCCTTACTGCTGTCGCGGGTGCTGCTGGGCATCAACATCAAGGTGACCGGCGAGCACAACATTCCCAAGACGCCCTGCGTGATCGTTTCCAATCACCAGAGCACCTGGGAGACCTTCTTTCTGTCGGCGTACTTCGAGCCGCTGAGCCAGGTGCTCAAGCGTGAATTGCTCTACGTGCCGTTCTTCGGCTGGGCCATGGCCATGCTGCGGCCCATCGCGATCGACCGCTCCAACCCCAAGGCCGCCCTGCGCGAGATTGCCCAGAAGGGCGACCAGTTGCTCAAGGACGGTGTCTGGGTACTGATCTTTCCGGAAGGCACCCGCGTGCCGTATGGCAAGGTCGGCAAATTCTCCCGTGGCGGCGCGGCGCTGGCCGTGAATGCCGAGCTGCCGGTCTTGCCGATTGCCCACAACGCCGGCAAATACTGGCCCAAGGAAGGCTGGCACAAGACGCCGGGCACCATCGAGGTGGTGATCGGCGAGCCGATGTTCGCAGAAGGCACTGGTCCACGCGCCATCGCCGCACTGAACGACCGCGTACAGGCCTGGAACGAAGCCACCCAACGCGCAATGGGATCACCGGCAATTCCGATGTCGAATGACGAAAAAGTGCCTGCGTGAAATTGTGGATAACCTGTGTGCGAATTTTCTGAATAACGCGAATATCCGTTGTATCTGATTGATTTGGTTACTTATTTCAGCAAGGTATCAGCGAGCTGAAAACGTGCATAAGTTTTTATGAGCATCTGGACCGGCCCTCTTCGAGGGCCGGTTTTTTTATGCCTGACAGGAGTACCTCACTCACGGGATTGCCCATTTGCATTTCCACGCCATAGAATTGCGATCAATTCTTAAATGCATTCAGGACGGACCGCCCGGTGCCCATCGACACATCGCCCATCGATACGCTTTATCGCGATCATCACGGCTGGCTGCAGGGCTGGCTGCGCAAGCGCCTGGGCGATCACGAACGCGCCGCCGACATCGCTCAAGACACTTTCCTGCGCTTGCTGATCACCCGTCGCTTGCCCGGCATAGAGGAAGGGCGCACGTATCTGGCGCAAATCGCCCGCAACCTGGTTATCGATCAGTGGCGCCGCCAGCGCATCGAACAGGCCTATCTGGACAGCCTCGCGCACCTGCCCGAGCCGCAATCGCCGTCGCTGGAAACGCAGGCACTGGTGATCGAAACGCTGATGCAGATCGACAGCATGCTCGACGCCATGCCGGCACGGGTGCGTGAGGCATTCCTGCTGTCGCGCCTCGAAGGCCTGGACTACGCACAAATCGCCGAACGTTTGCAGGTCAGTGTCAGCTCGGTGCAGAAGTACATGTTGCGCGCGATCACCGCCTGCTATCAGGTGCTGTACGCCGAATGAGCCGCCCGCATGAAGCGCCTATCGCACCGGCGATTGTCGAGCAGGCCAGCCACTGGCTGATGCTGCACTGGAATGGCGAGCTGGACAGCGAACAACAGCGCCGCTTCAACGACTGGCAAGCCGCCGACAGTGAGCATCGCCGCGCCTGGCAGCGCTTCGAGCAGTTGCACGGCACCCTGGCGGGCGTTCCGCTCGACACGGCGCGCTCGGTATTGCGCCAACAGCCCGATGCGCGCAAACGCCAGACCCTCAAGCTGCTGGGCCTGCTACTGGTGGCCGGCGGTACCGGCTACCTGGCGCAAAGCCGCGTGCCGTGGCGCGAAACCCTGGCGGATCTGCGCAGCGACACAGGCATGCGCCTGAACCAGCTTCTGGCCGATGGCAGTCAGTTGAGCCTGAACAGCGGTACGGCAGTGGATATCCGCTTTACCGCCAGCGAGCGACGCATTCGCCTGTTCAGTGGCGAAATCCTTCTGCAAAGCGGCCATGATCCTGCTCGTCGGCCATTGATTGTCGAAACCGCCGCCGGCGAAATCCAGGCGCTGGGCACGCGCTTTTCAGTCTACGAAATCGACGGCGGCAGCCGGGTCGAACTGTTCGAAGGCGAGCTGGAACTGCGCCCGCATCAAGCATCATCCACCCGCCTGCACGCCGGTCAGCAAGCCTGGTTCAACGCAGAGCGGCTGGGCCAGATCGTGCCGGCAAATCCCAATACCATCGCCTGGACTCAAGGCCGGCTGGTCGCCGAACGCATGCCGCTGGGGCGCTTCATCAGCGAACTGTCCCGCCACCGCCCAGGCATCCTGCGCTGCGACCCGGCCGTGGCCGACCTGCCGCTGACTGGCGTATTTCCACTGGCCGACACCGACCGCGTGCTGCTGGCGTTGCAGCAGTCGCTGCCGGTCGAGGTACACAGCCTGACCCGTTATTGGGTAACGGTGCGAGCTCGGGCATAACGATCCGAAAATTTTTACACCTGCCTTTGTCGGTTTCGCCCGCTCGTTCGGGATACCTCTTGAAATCACCAAGAAGCATTCGTCAGAGGATATCCAGAGTGCCGTATCTGCCCGCCACATCCCGTTCCCGACTCAGTCTTTGCGTGCGTAATACGCTGTTCAGCGGCCTGTTGGCCGGTGTGCCGACCGTGGCGGTGTCAGCCGCCAGCGAGCCGGTTGCCAGCCGCGAACAGACCCGCGCCTATGCCATTCCTGCCGGCAACCTGGACCAGGCGCTCAATCGCTTTGCCAGCGAATCGGGGATTCTGCTATCGGCCGATGGCCAGCTCACGGCCGGTAAACGCAGTTCGGGGTTGAGTGGCAATTACGGAATAGGGGAGGGTCTGGCGCGGTTGTTGGCGGGTACCGGGCTGCGGGCGGTCAATGCAGGCGGTAATTATGCGTTGACGGTCGCGGTGGAGGCGCAAGGGGCGGTGGAGTTGGGGACGACCAGCATTCAAGGCACAGGCCTGGAAACCCAGAGCGAAGGCAGCGGCGCTTATACTTCGTCACGCCCATCAAGCACGGCAACCAGACTGGCGCTCAGCCTCAAGGAAACACCTCAATCGGTCACGGTCATCACCCGGCAAAGGCTGGATGACCAGAAGCTTTCCAACATCACCGATGTACTGGAAGCGACCGTGGGCGTGAGTACCTTTAACCAGGGCATCGGCACCGATCTGGATCAACCGTACTCACGCGGCTTCATGATTTCCAATTACCTGGTCGATGGCCTGCCCAAGTCTTCGAGCAAAATGTTCAGCCTGCAGGCGTCGACCGCCATGTTCGACCGGGTCGAAGTCGTGCGCGGTGCAACCGGGTTGATGAGCGGCATGGGCAGCCCCGGCGCGTCCATCAATATGGTGCGCAAGCGACCCACCGCCCAGAACCAGGCCAGCATCAGCGCCGAGGCGGGCAGTTGGGATCACTACGGCGTGGGCACTGATGTGTCCGGCCCGCTCAACAGCGCGGGTACGATTCGCAGCCGGCTGGTGCTCGATCACAAGGACCAGAACAGCTGGCTGGATCGCTATGAGAGCCGCGCCAGCCTGGCCTACGGCATCACCGAGTTAGACCTCAGCGATCAGACGTTGCTAAGCGTCGGTTTCAGTTACCAGGGCAATGACAATGAGCAGCCCATGCGCAGTGGCGTGCCGCTCTATTACTTGAATGATTACAGCAACGGCACCCGGATCAGTCTGCCTCGCTCCTATAACAATGCGCCGGACTGGAGCTATTACGACACTCGCCAGAGCAACCTCTTCGTGTCGCTGGACCACTCGTTTGCCAACGGCTGGAGTGGCAAAGTAGAGGTCAGCCGCAGCCGTAATGAGCAGGATGCGATTTCCTATTACCAGTATGGCGAGATCGATCCCACGACCGGACTGGGCAGCAGTATCACACCCGCCAAATGGGTCGAGACCAATACAGTGAACAGCCTGGATGCCTATGCCACCGGCCCGTTTTCACTGCTGGGCCGCGAGCATGAACTGGTCGCAGGAGTCGCCTTGTCGCACACCGATATCAAGTCTGATAACTATGGCTGGCTGTACAGCTGGAACAGCAACTACAACGGTACCCTTGGCAACATCCGGGACTGGAACGGCAGCGGAGCCAACCGCCCTGTATTCAACAGCACCGGCAAGACCGATACCGAAGAAACCCAGTACAGCGCTTACCTTACTTCGCGCTTCAATCTCACCGATGCGACTCACTTGATTGTCGGCTCGCGAGTCATGGACTGGAAACGCAATGCGCAAACCATTTCGACCTCCGGGGTGCGCAGCAAGCAGGACAAAACCGAGAGCGGCGTCGTGGTGCCCTTTGCCGGCCTGATCTATGACCTGGACGATACCTGGTCTCTGTACGGCAGCTACACCCAGATATTCAACCCACAAAGCGCCACGGCAAGGGACATCAATAACAGTCCGCTCGACCCGGAAGAAGGTACCGCCTATGAAGCCGGGATCAAGGCCGCCTTCAACGACGGACGACTCAATGCCAACCTGGCGCTGTTCAGGGTCGAGCAGGACAACGTTGCCGAATATGACGCCACCATCAGCGCCTACCGTTCGCTACAAGGCATTACCACTGAAGGCGTGGAACTGGAAGCCAGCGGTGAACTGAGCCAAGGCTGGAACATTGCCGGTGGCTATGCCTACAGCCTGAGTGAAGACGCGCAGGGCAATCGGGCGATGAGCCGGATTCCCAGACACAACGTCAAAGGCTTCACCACGTATCGTTTGTCTGGGGCGTTGGACAAGCTCACCATCGGTGGCGGGTTCAACTGGAAAAGCCGCTATGGCTTTGAGGGCGAAGGCTACCCCGAGCAGGGTAGCTATATGCTGATCAGCGCCATGACGCGGTATGAGATCAGCAAGCAACTGTCTGCAACCCTGAACGCCAACAACCTGCTCGATAAAAAGTACTACGCCTCGATCACCGACAATGGCGTGTATGGCGAGCCGAGGAACCTGATTCTTTCGTTGAAATATTCGTTCTAGCCAGATACCAGACATGCCATTCCGATGTGTTCCACGTGGAACATATCGGATGTTCCTCTTGCTAGACTTCCTCGCAATCACGTTCCATTCGGCAGTCGCCACGGTTCAGCAAGGAAGTCGCTTATGTTTGAGTTTTTGACCGACAACCGCTTCATGCCGCATGGGCATTGTTATTTCTGGCGACCGGATCTGCTGTGGGCCAATGTGCTGTCCGACAGCCTGATCACCCTGAGCTACATCAGTATTCCGCTGGCGTTGATCTATTTCATCCGCAAGCGCAAGGATATGCCGTTCGACTGGATGTTCGTGGCGTTCGGGGTGTTTATCCTGGCGTGTGGCGCAACGCATGTGATGGAAATCATAACCATCTGGTATCCGTACTACTGGATCGCGGCCATGCTCAAGGTGATCACCGCCAGTGCTTCGGTGCTGACCGCGATCATGCTGGTCAGGTTGATACCCGTGGCGCTGAAGATTCCCAGCCCCAAGCAACTGGCTCAGGTCAACGATGAACTGCGCGCCGCGCAAGCGGAACTGGTGACCACGGCACGCCAGGCGGGGATGGCCGAGATCGCCACCAATGTCCTGCACAACGTCGGCAATGTGCTCAACAGCGTAAACGTGTCGGCACAGGTGCTGCGCGACAAGGTCCGCACCTCGAAAGGCCAGGGCGTTGCGAAGGTCGTGCAGTTGCTCAGTGAACACACCCATGACATGGGCGAGTTCATGGGCAACGATCCGAAAGGGCGGATGCTGCCGGATTATCTCGGCAAGCTGGCCGAGGCGCTGGCGGCGGAGCAGCAGAGCATGCTCGATGAGCTGGCGCTGCTGACCAAGAGCATTGATCACATCAAGGACATCGTCGCGACCCAGCAATCGTATGCCGGCACCTCGAGCTTGATAGAGCCGGTGCTGTTACGCGATCTGATCGAGGACGTGGTGCGCATCTGCGATGTGTCGCTGGCCCGCCACACCATCAGCCTGGTCAAGGATTTCAACGATGTGCCGCCGATCGACCTGGACAAGCACAAGGTGCTGCAAATTCTGGTCAACCTGATCAACAACGCCAAGCAAGCGCTGGAGCCGGTCAATGATCGACCCAGCCAGATCATCCTGCGCCTTGAAAGTGCCGGCAACGAACAGGTGCGCATCGTGGTGCAGGATAACGGCGAAGGTATTGCGCCAGAGAACCTGGCGCGGGTGTTCGAGCATGGCTTTACCACGCGCGCCTCAGGCCATGGCTTCGGCCTGCACAGTTGTATTCTGGCGGCGCACGGCATGGGCGGTGATCTGATTGCGCAGAGTGAAGGGCAGGGTAAGGGTGCGACGTTTATCCTGTTGCTGCCGCTTACTCAAGATTGATATGGCCCTCGCTCAATAGCTCGGCGGCATGCTGGCTGTTCACGGCTTCACTGAAGTAATAGCCGTGTGCAGCGACGGTGGCGCCGGTGGAGATCAGGGTCTTTTTCTGCTCAAGTGTCTCCACACCTTCGGCGACGACACCAATGCCGATCTCGTTGGCAAAGTTGATGATGGTGCGCAGGGTGATCGCGCTGTTGAGATCATCGCGGGCATGGGTGACGAAACTGGGCGCCAGCTTGAGGCGGTTGACCTTGTAGGTCTTGAGGTAATCGAACGATGAATAGTCGGTGCCGAAATCGTCGATTGCCACCTTGATGCCCAACCGGCGCAGCGCGGGCAACACGTCATTCTGGGTCCACTTGGTGTGCGCCAGAGTGGCTTCGGTAACATCGAACTCCAGGTCCGACGGTTGCAGTCCCCAACGGTTCAGCGTTTGCAGCACTTCATTGACCAGTTCATTGCCACGCTTGAGCTGGGTCAGCGACAGGTTGACGGAGATGATCGGCGGCGCTACTCCCTTGTCTCGCCAGCCGCGCATCTGTTTGCAGGCCTGGTTCAATACCCATTGGCCCAGCGCAACGATAGTGCCGGCTTTCTCGGCTTCGGCCATGAACACCCCGGCATCGAGCAGCCCGCGAGTCGGGTGATGCCAGCGCAGCAAGGCTTCCATGCCCAGAATGGCGCCCGATTGCAGATCGACTTCAGGCAGATAGAACAGCTCCAGCTGTTCACCGATCAGCGCCTGCTTGAGTTCGGCAAGCAAGGTGATGCGGTCCATGACCTCCTGATTGATGTCCTCGGAGTGGAAGTGATACTGGTTGCGGCCCATCTCCTTGGAGCGGTACAGCGCCATGTCGGCCTGACCCAGCAATGCCTCGGCACTGATGCACCCGGCAAACCAGGTGCTGATGCCAATACTCGACGATACATACAGGTCGTGACCGTCGAGGTGATAGGGCTGCATCAGGGCGCTGCGAAGTTTGATGGCCAGAGCAGCGGCATTGGCCGGCTCGCCCATTTCCAGTTGCAGGATCGCGAACTCATCGCCGCCCAGGCGCGCCACCACATCACCTTCACGCGTGCAGTGCATCAGGCGCCGTGCCGTCTCTTGCAACAGCAGATCTCCGACGGCGTGGCCCAAGGTGTCGTTGATGCGCTTGAAGTGGTCCAGGTCCAGATAGAACACGGCAAACGACATCGCACCGCGCTCGGCTGCCGCAAACGCATGGCGCAAGCGCTCCATCAAGGTCGAGCGGTTGCACAGGCCGGTGAGGCTGTCGGTGCGCGCCAATAGCGAGATCTTGTCTTCGGCCAGCTTGCGCTCGGTGATATCGATGATGATGCCTTCGATTTCCAGCAAGCGGCCGTTGGCATCACGCACCGGCACATAGCGGTTCTCGACCCAGCGGTACTGGCCGTCACCAGTGCGCAGACGAAATTCGATCGAAGCGCCCTGAGCATCCTTGTCGAGCACCCAGCCCATGGCTTCGTTGACCCTGAGCTGGTCGTCGGGATGGATCAGTTGCTGCGTCCAGTCGGGCGAGTTGAGCAGTGCGGCACGCTGGTGGCCGAACTTGGTGATGTTGTGCGAGATGTACATCAACGGAAACGATGGCTGACCGCGCAGCCGATACAGAATCGTCGGGCTGTTCTGCACGATGACGTTGGCATCGTGCAGGTCGCGGGTACGTTCTTCGACAGCTTGTTCGAGCAGGCTGAGCCTGGCCTCGGCTTCGCGGGTCATCTGCCATTTGACCGTCATGGCGCGGGCCATCTGCACAACCTCGATAGGGTCGAACGGCTTCTTGAGAATCAGCAGGCGGTCGCCCATGTCGACCCGGGCGCTCATTTCATCCAGCGAGTAATCGGAGTAAGCGGTGCACAGCGCGACCTGCAAACGCGGGTCGGCCTGCCATAAATGCTCCAGGGTTTTCAGACCGTCCCAGCCGGGCGGCATGCGCATGTCGATGAAGGCGAGGGCGTAAGGCCGGCCTTGAGCGAGAGCCTGTTCGAGCTTCGCCAGAGCTTCCTGGCCTTGATACGCGGAGTCCAGCTCGAACGTCGATGCAGCAGGTGCTGCCGGAGTGCCCGAGCCGAATAACCGCTCTTCGGCCTCGGCCAATGCATCGGCGCTGTTGTCGTCAGGGCAGAGAATCTTGCGGAAGTCTGCGTGAATCGACGGCATGTCGTCGATGATCAGAATGCGCCGGTTGGCGTAGGTTGCGCAGGTCATGGCCGGTACTCCGGCAACTGCGTCACAGGCAATGGATCATTCATGCAGCTACTTCCTGATAGTCCATGGACTTGATACATCGCGCATGAGCGGCTCGGAGCAATCTGCACAGGATAGACGATTCCCTGAAAACATGTGACATGGCTCACAGTTACGGCCTGGCACGGGAATTTTCCAGAAAACAGACGGTCTTTTTTGTGCCGCTTATACATTCAGCCAGCCTGAATACACTCAGCGGGCGGTTCTTTCGCCCCGCGCCTCATTAATGGATTAATCATGCTTGCCACGCCACGGACATGGCCGACTTCGTACGTCCCGATTTTACGCGCCCATAGTGTCTCGCCACGGCCAGCCGAAAGATCCCCCATTCGGTACTCACCAACATGACAGCATTTACCCATGACTACCCGGCTTCATCCTATGATCTGGCAAGCCCTTTAAAGCGCTTTTATGCCGTCATGATTGATGTAGGCATTGCTCATCTTATTTTTAATATCAGTGAATTGATCATTCGGTTTACAGGCCCGTTATTCTCTCACGCCATTTCGCCTTCACTCGGCCTCACGATAATGATGAGTCCCTGGTTTATAGCCTACCTGTATCTTGTCTTCGGTGATGCCCTGCCTGGCGGCCGAACTCTGGGCAAGCGCGTGATGAAAATTGCCGTTGTCGGATTCCCGTTCGAAACACAATGCACGGTATTTCAATCGGTGTTGCGCAACGTGCCGAAAGTGCTGTTTAGTTTGCTGGACTCCATTTTCGTCTTCTTCGGGCATCGGCGGCGCTTTGGCGACATGCTGGCAGGCACGATCGTGGTCAATAGCAAGTGACGAGCAGGAGCCGTGAAGAATGAGCCAGATGATCGACCCCGACTTTGGTGAGCTGTGTTTCGACGATATCTGGACAGGTCACTGTGAGATTGTTTTATTCGGCGAGCTCTTATCGGTCACTCTGGTTATCCAGACCTTTGATGACGACCCGATCGCTGACGCCCAGCGGTTGGCTTTTCGCGAATTCAACTCACACAAAGTGTCTATCGGCAGGGCGGTCGAGGCCGCTGTTTTCGATCACTACTGCGCTCATCTTGAAGCCTATCAAAATGGCTTTGACGCCAATGAAGTGGACGCCAATGCGCCCTTCATCAGCGGGCCTTGCGACCTGCGAAATCTTGTTTCTCTCAACGAGATAAAAGTCATGTCGGCCTTCGACAGTGCAGAGCGTCAGATCGGCTTTATCTTCGATACCACGTTTGATCCGGAACTGGGCCTGGGCGTGCTGGTTGTCGACGGCAGAGTGACGGAAGTCGACGTTCAGGATTTTCTACTGGGTTAGCTTTTCTTTTATCAGGGCAGGTTGTTAAACATGGTGCTTGATCAATCCATCTTGAGCGATCTATGGAACGGTGACAGAAGCATCTGCTTTTTCGTGCATCAAGGTCAGTGCTACTGGGTGCTGGACCATAAGTACAACTTTTCACTCGACGCTGAAAAAGACTATCGCGCATATCGGGATGCAGGCCACATCACCGATGAAGACTATATCCAGTCTTGCCGGATGTTCAGAAATGGCATTCTGAAACTCACTGCACACAATTTTTTGCAGTACATCGACGACCCAAAGGGTACGGCTATCGTGTGCGAGTCTCTGGAAAGCATCTTTCGAGTCGACGTGCAGTGTGATCCTGAAACGCTGCTGGAATGTGTTGAGGACCATTACTTGTCTGGCGAGGATCTTTCTCCTGAGTCGTTTCGGCTTGCAAGCGTTATGGCGTCCCGCTTACCGCTGTTCTACATCAACTTTGATCGCCAGATCTTTATGCACATGGATACCGACAGGTTTCATGAGGCGTTGGCCTATCCCGACTGGCTGGCCAAATGTGCAGATTTCAGTTTTCTGATACCGGATGCCGAACGGTATTGGGCCAGGCATGGCGACTTCTGGAAATGCAGGTTTGTCTGAGCCTGTTCGCATTGATAATCGGAGCCCGTCATGAGCCTTTTTGAAAATTCACCCGAAGCCTTGCTCGCACGCCGCATAGAGGGCTTCGATGCATTCAGATCCGAACGCCTGCCCGTGCTCCATGAATTCTGTAAAAGCCTGGGGTTTGCCGAGCCCCATGAAGTACTGATTCATCCCGAGAAGTTTTTGCCGCTGCTGGACAGTGGCTTCAGGCACTCGGTGATCAGCGACGAAAACAGGGTGTGGTTCATTACGCGCATCGGCTACTTCATCGGGGAATATCTGATCGGCCGTTACGACGGTTGTTGGCTGGTGGATAAAGCACCGGAGTCACCCTCGTTTGCCCGGTATGTGGTGGGGGACTTTTCGTTTGGAGAAGGGATTGATGCGCTGATCGATCCCTTTGAGATTGCGCAGGGTTACGCGGATGCGCCTGTGCCTCGGGCGTTGACGCAGGCGATCGAGAACAGACTGCTCAGGCGGTGAGGGTGGGCCGATAAACAAAAGCCCCCGACAGCATGACTGTCGGGGGCTTTTTATTTGCCTGTCGCTTCTTGAATCAGAAGTCCAGGTTCGACACTGCCAGCGCGTTGCTCTCGATGAAGTCGCGGCGCGGTTCTACGGCGTCGCCCATCAGCGTGTTGAAGATCTGGTCGGCGCCGATGGCGTCTTCGATCGTCACTTTGAGCATGCGGCGCACGCTTGGGTCCATGGTGGTTTCCCACAGCTGGTCCGGGTTCATCTCGCCCAGTCCTTTGTAGCGCTGGATGGTGTGGCGCTTGGTGCTTTCGGTCATCAGCCATTCGAGGGCTTGCTTGAACTCGGTGACCGGCTTCTTGCGTTCGCCACGCTGGACGTAGGCGCCTTCTTCAAGCAACGACGTGATCTGCGCGCCGAGCACGGTGACGGTCCGGTAGTCGTTACTGCCGAAGAAGTCACGGTTGAAGGTCACGTAGCTGGAGAGGCCGTGGGAGATCAGTTCGACTTCCGGCAACCAGACGTTGCGCTCGCGATCTTCACGCAGGCTGGCCTTGTAGGTCAGGCCCGACTTCTCGACGGTGCGCAGGCGTGCTTCAAACTTGCCCAGCCAGTCTTGCATGGCGGCGTGGTCGGACAGTTGCTCCAGCGTCACGGCAGGCAGGTAGACAAAGTGCTCGGTCAGCTCCTGAGGGTACAGGCGCGACAAACGCTTGAGCGTCTTCATCACGGTGCGGAACTCGTTGACCAGACGCTCCAGCGCTTCGCCGGAAACGCTTGGCGCCGAGTCGCTGAGGTGCAGGCTGGCATCTTCCAGGGCCGATTGGGTCATGTATTCTTCCATGGCCTCGTCGTCCTTGATGTACTGCTCCTGCTTGCCTTTCTTGACCTTGTACAGCGGCGGCTGGGCGATATAGATGTAGCCGCGCTCGATCAGCTCTGGCAACTGACGGAAGAAGAAGGTCAGCAGCAGGGTACGGATGTGCGAACCGTCGACGTCAGCATCGGTCATGATGATGATGTTGTGATAGCGCAGTTTGTCGATGTTGTACTCTTCGCGACCGATACCACAGCCCAGTGCGGTGATCAGCGTGCCGACCTCCTGGGACGAGATCATCTTGTCGAAGCGTGCCTTCTCGACGTTGAGGATCTTGCCCTTGAGCGGCAGGATAGCCTGGGTTCTACGGTTACGGCCTTGCTTGGCCGAGCCACCTGCAGAGTCACCCTCGACCAGGTACAGTTCGGAAAGAGCAGGGTCTTTCTCCTGGCAGTCGGCGAGTTTGCCTGGCAGGCCGGCGATGTCCAGCGCGCCTTTGCGGCGGGTCATCTCACGGGCCTTGCGCGCGGCTTCACGGGCACGGGCAGCGTCGAGCATCTTGCCGACCACCGCCTTGGCTTCGTTCGGGTTTTCCAGCAGGAAGTCGGAGAAATACTTGCCCATCTCCTGTTCAACCGCCGTTTTGACCTCGGACGACACCAGCTTGTCTTTGGTCTGCGAGCTGAACTTGGGATCCGGCACTTTTACCGAGATGATCGCGGTCAGGCCTTCGCGGGCGTCGTCACCGGTGGTCGCGACCTTGTGCTTCTTGGCCAGGCCTTCCTGCTCGATGTAGTTGTTGAGGTTACGCGTCAGGGCAGAGCGGAAGCCCACCAGGTGCGTACCGCCGTCGCGCTGCGGAATGTTGTTGGTGAAGCACAGCAGGTTCTCGTTGAAGCTGTCGTTCCACTGCAGGGCAATCTCGACGCCCACGCCATCGTCGCGCTGGACGTTGAAGTGGAAGACCTGGTTCACCGGTGTCTTGTTGGTGTTCAGGTATTCGACGAAGGCACGCAAGCCGCCTTCGTACTTGAACATTTCTTCCTTGCCGGAGCGTTCATCCTTGAGCAGGATGCCGACGCCGGAGTTGAGGAACGACAGTTCACGAATCCGCTTGGCGAGGATGTCCCAGCTGAAGTGAATGTTCTTGAAGGTTTCAGCCGATGGCTTGAAGTGGATCTGGGTACCGGTGGTTTCGCTTTCGCCAACGATTTTCATCGGCTCTTGCGGTACACCGTGAACATAGGTCTGTTCCCAGAGCTTGCCGCTACGACGCACGGTCAACATCAGGTGTTCTGACAGGGCGTTAACCACCGACACACCGACACCGTGCAGACCGCCGGAGACCTTGTAGGAGTTGTCGTCGAATTTACCGCCGGCGTGAAGCACGGTCATGATGACCTCTGCCGCCGAAACGCCTTCTTCTTTATGGACATCTACCGGAATGCCGCGGCCGTTGTCGCGCACGGTAATCGATTCGTCTGGATGGATAATGATACTGATGTCGTCGCAATGGCCGGCCAAAGCTTCGTCGATCGAGTTATCAACCACCTCGAACACCATGTGGTGCAGACCGCTGCCATCGTCTGTGTCGCCGATGTACATCCCGGGACGCTTGCGTACGGCATCCAGTCCTTTCAACACCTTGATGCTGGAGGAGTCGTACGTTTGGTTTTCGCTCATGCAATCACTCCCGATGGTCGTGGGTCTGGCTGATACGGCCGTGTTCCACGTGGAACACAGCAACTGGCGTTTCCGTCTGCCAGCCTTCGATCAATAATTCGTGGTCTACACAGGTAATGAACACCTGGCAGCGTAAGTCTTCCAGCAAGCGACAAAGCGCCTGGCGGTGGTGGTCATCCAGTTCGGAGGGCAGGTCATCCACCAGGTAGATGCATTGCCCTCGACGCGCCTGGCTGACGAGATGCCCTTGAGCAATGCGCAATGCACAGACCACCAGCTTCTGCTGGCCGCGGGACAAGATGTCGGCCGCGTTGTGGGCTCCGAGCCTCAGGCGTAGATCTGCTCGTTGAGGTCCGGCCTGGGTATGGCCTATTTGCCGATCGCGCTGCAAGGATGAAGCGAGCACCGTGCTCAGCTCTTTTTCCTTGTCCCAGCCACGGTAGTAGCTGAGGGTCAGACCTTCGAGTTCGACAAGCTCGCTCAATGTCTTTTCAAAAACCGGCTTCAGCATCTTGATGTAAGCGCGCCGAAATTCGTCGATTTCATCGCTGGCCAGGCACAATTCCCGGTCCCATGCCGCTTGCGAAGCGGTGTCGAGTGTACCATGCCGCAGCCATGAGTTCCGCTGCCGCAGGGCTTTCTGCAAGCGCTGCCAAGTGGCCATGAAGCGAGGTTCCACGTGGAACACTCCCCAGTCCAGAAACTGCCTGCGTATCTTTGGAGCACCTTCCAACAGCCTGAAACTGTCCGGGTTGATCAATTGCAGCGGCAGGGTTTCAGCCAGCTGCGCCGTACCGCGCGCGTTTTGACCGTCGATGCGGATCTGAAACTCACCCTGCCGATCACGGGAAATACCCAGGTTGCTGTGGCCACCTTCGGCAAGGTCAACCTGGCCGAACACTGTGCAACTGGGCTGTTCGTACTGGATAACCGGCAACAGTCGATTGCTGCGAAACGAACGCGCCAGGCCCAACAAGTGAATGGCTTCCAGCACGCTGGTTTTGCCACTGCCATTGGCGCCGTGGAGAATGTTGATACGCGGGGAGGGAGAGAAGGTCACCGGGTGCAGATTGCGCACCCCGGTGACCGAGACGCGACTGAGAGACATCAGGCTGCGCTATGCATCAGAGGATCACAGACGCATCGGCATGACGACATAGGCAGAATCGTCGTTGTCGGACTCTTGTACCAATGCGCTGCTATTAGAGTCGGACAGGATCAGGCGCACCTGCTCGGTGGTCATCACGCCCAGCACGTCGAGCAGATAGCTGACGTTGAAGCCGATTTCCAGCGAATCACCGTTGTACTCGACGCCAATTTCTTCTTCGGCTTCTTCCTGTTCCGGGTTATTGGCCTGGATCTTCAACTGACCGCTGGCCAGTTGCAGACGGATGCCACGGTACTTCTCGTTGGACAGGATCGCGGTACGGCTGAATGCTTCGCGCAGCGCCTGGCGATCGCCCCGTACCAGCTTGTCACCGCCCTTGGGCAGTACGCGCTCGTAGTCGGGGAACTTGCCGTCGACCAGCTTGGAGGTGAAGGTGAACTCACCGGTGGTGGCGCGAATGTGGTGCTGACCCAGCACGATGCTGACGATGCCGTCCTGTTCGGTGAGCAGGCGCGCCATTTCCAGAATACCCTTGCGCGGCACGATGACCTGGTGACGATCAGCCTGGCCGATCTCGGCGGTCATCGAGCACATGGCCAGACGGTGACCGTCGGTGGCGACTGCACGCAGTATGCCGCTGTTCACTTCCAGCAACATGCCGTTAAGGTAGTAGCGCACGTCCTGCTGGGCCATGGCGAAGCTGGTACGTTCGATCAGGCGGCGCAGTTTGCTCTGTACCAGATCGAAGGTCAGCGAGCCCGGGCCTTCTTCGACCGTCGGGAAATCGTTGGCCGGCAATGTCGACAGGGTGAAGCGGCTGCGACCGGCCTTGACCAGCAACTTGGTCTCTTCGAGCTTGATGTCGATGAGTACGTCGTTCGGCAGGCTTTTGCAGATGTCCATCAGCTTGCGGGCCGGCACGGTGATTTCACCGGGTTCGGCAGGCTCTTCCAGTTGGACGCGGCCAACCAGTTCCACTTCAAGATCGGTACCGGTCAGCGACAGTTGCTGACCCTGGACGACCAGCAACACGTTGGAGAGCACCGGCAAGGTCTGGCGGCGTTCAACTACGCCGGCGACCAATTGCAGGGGTTTCAACAGGGCTTCGCGTTGAATGGTGAAATGCATGGTCTAGTCCCTTGCCTCGATAAACTTCACTGGCGTCATCATGTGGTCAATGTACGCAGCAGGTTCTTGTAGTCCTCACGGATATCCGCATCGGATTCCTTGAGTTCGTTGATCTTGCGGCAGGCGTGCAGCACCGTGGTGTGGTCACGCCCGCCAAAGACGTCGCCGATCTCCGGCAGACTGTGGTTGGTCAGCTCTTTGGACAGTGCCATGGCCACCTGACGGGGCCGGGCAACCGAACGAGAACGACGCTTGGACAACAGATCGGAGATCTTGATCTTGTAGTACTCGGCCACCGTGCGCTGAATGTTGTCCACACTCACCAGCTTGTCCTGCAGGGCCAGCAGGTCCTTGAGCGATTCGCGGATCAGCTCGATGGTGATGTCGCGGCCCATGAAGTGCGAGTGGGCGATGACGCGCTTGAGTGCGCCTTCAAGCTCACGGACGTTGGAGCGAATACGCTGGGCAATGAAGAACGCCGCATCGTGCGGCAGCTCGACCTTGGCCTGATCGGCTTTTTTCATCAGGATCGCCACGCGGGTTTCAAGCTCTGGTGGCTCGACCGCAACGGTCAGACCCCAGCCGAAACGCGACTTGAGGCGTTCTTCCAGGCCTTCGATTTCCTTGGGGTAGCGGTCACTGGTGAGAATGACCTGCTGACCGCCTTCAAGCAATGCGTTGAAGGTGTGGAAAAACTCTTCCTGGGAACGCTCCTTGCGGGCGAAGAACTGGATGTCGTCGATCAGCAGTGCATCGACCGATCGATAGAAGCGTTTGAATTCGTTGATTGCATTGAGCTGCAGCGCCTTGACCATGTCGGCCACGAAACGCTCCGAGTGCAGGTAAACGACCTTGGCATTCGGGTTCTTCTTGAGCAGGTGGTTACCCACCGCGTGCATCAAGTGCGTTTTACCCAGGCCGACGCCGCCATAAAGGAACAGCGGGTTATAGCCGTGCTTGGGGTTGTCGGCGACCTGCCAGGCGGCAGCGCGCGCCAATTGGTTCGACTTGCCCTCGACAAAATTCTCGAAGGTGAACGTACGGTTCAGGTAGCTGGTGTGCTTGAGCGCACCTTCAACCTGCACGGTACGCCCTTCGGCTCGCACAGGCGCCTGCTGGCTGGCGGCACCGGCCAGTGGATCGAAGCTGTCGCGCGATGGCTCGTCGTTTTCAGCGTGGCGCACCGGCGCCGGTGCCGGTGTGGTGATCACCGCCGGCGCTGCGTTGTGCACAGGTGCCTGGCTTGCAGACGAATCGCCGGACGAGGCCTGGACTTGCTGCGATGCCGCCGCTGCCGCAGCAGCGGCCAATGGCGCGTTGGGTGCTGCACGCGGTGCCGAACTGCGCTTGCTGCCTATTAATAAGGAAAGCGCAGGCGCCATGCCCTGGCCGTGCTCGCCGATAAGCTCGAGCAGCCGGCCCAGGTACTTTTCGTTAACCCAGTCGAGTACGAAACGGTTCGGTGCATAGACACGCAACTCGTTGCCTTCGGCTTCGACCTGTAGCGGACGGATCCAAGTGTTGAATTGCTGGGCCGGCAGCTCATCGCGCAAAAGCTCCACGCACTGCTGCCAAAGTTCCACTGACACGGATATCCCCTGAGTTGAAAGCCGCTAAGGCAAAAACAACGGCCATTGTATCGATCACCGGCTGACTTATCCACATGTAGGTGCCAGACGTGACGCTTGTACGAAGAATTTTCCACCGGCCAAAGATAAAAAAAGCCTCACCTAAGCCCTGTGCATAACCCGCCTTCAGGTCTTTGCATAAGTAGGGGTTGAAGCCTGTGCATAACCTGCCTGTGGATAAAACACGCTTTCATACACAGCTTATCCGAGGGCACAGCACAGCCAGAGCACCGCTTCTCGACAGACTTTTGAATCTCTGTACAGCCCGAATTCAAAGGCCTGTAGAAGGTTATCCACAGATAAGTGCTTGTACAAGAGTAATAGCATCTTCAAAAAAGCTTTATAAAAGGTCTTCTTGTTTCTATAGCTACAGGGGTTTTACAGACAACGAGCAGATCGGGGTCGACAAGAGCCGCATCTTTATAAGGAAGTGGTTGAAGTAAACGCTGGTTGGAAATTGACCTATCGACTTGCTTTCTCTAGAATCGCCGGTCTCTTAAAACGGGGGCCATTCCGGCCCGTTGTCGACGAACCAGGTAACACGCCATGAAACGTACTTTCCAACCCAGCACTATCAAGCGCGCTCGCACTCACGGTTTCCGTGCCCGTATGGCCACCAAGAACGGTCGTGCCGTTCTGTCGCGTCGCCGCGCCAAAGGCCGTAAGCGTCTGGCCGTCTGATTTTTCGGTACAGGTGGTGAGTCAGGACTACGGTCGGGAAAAGCGTTTGCTGACCCCCCGGCATTTCAAGGCAGTCTTTGACTCCCCCACCGGCAAGGTTCCGGGAAAAAATCTCCTGATCCTTGCACGCGACAACGACCTTGAGCATCCCCGTCTGGGGCTTGTGATCGGTAAGAAGAGCGTCAAGCTCTCTGTTGAGCGCAATCGCCTGAAACGCCTGATCCGCGAATCGTTTCGACTGCACCAGGACAACCTGGTCGGCTGGGACATCGTGATCGTCGCGCGCAAAGGGCTGGGTGACCTGGGTAATCCCGAGTTGATCCAGCATTTCGGCAAGCTCTGGAAGCGTCTTGCACGCAGCCGGCCTGCTGTTCCAGCAGTTGCGGAAAAACCCGAACCTGCAGGGGTGGACAATCCAGATGCGTAAACTGGCACTCGTTCCGATCCAGTTTTATCGCTATGCCATCAGCCCATTGATGGCAAGTCATTGTCGTTTTTACCCCACTTGCTCCTGCTACGCCTTGGAAGCCATCGAACATCATGGCCTTCTGCGCGGCGGCTGGCTGACCATCAGACGATTAGGTCGCTGTCATCCGTGGAATCCCGGTGGCTATGATCCGGTTCCACCCGTTCCTACCTCCCGCTCTTCTTCGATGGCCGAGTAATCATGGATATTAAACGCACGATCCTGATCGGCGCCCTGGCAATCGTGACCTATGTCGGCGTTCTGAAATGGAACGAAGACTACGGCCAGGCTGCCTTGCCGACCCCGACTGTTGCTGCTACCACTACCAATGCCGATGTACCTGCTGCCACCAACGATGGTGTGGCAAGTGCCGACGTACCAACGGCTCCGGGAGCGCCTGTCGCCCCTGTTGAAACACCCGTTGCAGTCAGCAAGGATCTGATCAAAATCAGCACCGATGTGCTCGATCTGGCCATCGATCCGGTCGGTGGTGACGTCGTCCAGCTGCGTTTGCCGCTGTACCCGCGTCGTCAAGACCGCCCCGAGATTCCATTTCAGCTGTTCGATAACGGCGGCGAGCGTACTTTTCTGGCCCAAAGCGGCCTGACCGGCACCAATGGTCCGGATGCGCGTGCTACCGGTCGTCCGGTTTATGCGTCGACACAAAAAAGTTATCAACTGACCAAAGAAGAGAATCAACTGGTCGTCGACCTGAAATTCTCGGAAAACGGCGTCAACTACATCAAGCGCTTCACTCTGAAGCGTGGCCAATACGATCTGAAAGTTACCTACGTTGTGGATAACCAGAGCGCCCAGCCTTGGTCGGGTAACCTGTTTGGCCAGTTGAAGCGTGATGCCAGCTCCGATCCTTCCTCGACGACGGCCACCGGTACTGCCACTTACCTGGGCGCTGCCCTGTGGACACCTTCGGAGCCGTACAAGAAAGTGTCGATGAAAGACATCGACAAGGGTCAGGTACGTGAAACCGTGCAAGGTGGCTGGGTTGCCTGGCTGCAGCACTACTTCGTGACCGCCTGGATTCCCGAGCACAATGTCAGCAATGCCATGCAGACCCGTAAGGACAGCCAGGGCAACTACATCATCGGTTTCACCAGCCCGTCGCTGACCATCGCACCGGGTGCACAGGGCGAAACCGGGGCCACGCTGTATGCCGGCCCGAAAAGCCAGGCCGTGCTCAAAGAGTTATCCCCAGGTCTGGAACTGACCGTCGACTACGGCATTCTGTGGTTCATTGCCCAGCCGATCTTCTGGCTGCTGCAACATATCCACGAAGTGCTCGGTAACTGGGGCTGGTCGATCATCGTGCTGACCATGCTCATCAAGGGCCTGTTCTTCCCGCTGTCGGCCGCCAGCTACAAATCCATGGCGCGCATGCGCACCGTGGCGCCAAAACTGACCGCGCTGAAAGAGCAGTTTGGTGACGATCGCCAGAAAATGTCCCAGGCGATGATGGAGCTGTACAAGAAAGAGAAGATCAACCCGCTGGGTGGATGCTTGCCGATTCTTGTGCAGATGCCGGTGTTCCTGGCGCTCTACTGGGTACTGCTGGAAAGCGTTGAAATGCGCCAGGCCCCGTGGATCCTGTGGATAACCGACCTGTCGATCAAGGACCCGTTCTTCATCCTGCCGATCATCATGGGCGCGACCATGTTCATCCAGCAGCGTCTGAACCCGACACCGCCGGATCCGATGCAGGCCAAGGTAATGAAAATGATGCCAATCATCTTCACCTTCTTCTTCCTGTGGTTCCCGGCCGGTCTGGTTCTGTACTGGGTTGTGAACAACACCCTGTCGATCCTGCAGCAGGCTTACATCACTCGTAAGATCGAAGCGGCTTCCAAGAAAGCAACGGTCTGATCTAACCTGTGATCATGTTGTACAAGACGCCCCCTCGTGGGGCGTTTTGCTATCTGTCAGTTTTTCAGGAGTCGCCATGAACGCCCCTCGTGAGACCATCGCCGCCATCGCCACCGCCCAGGGACGTGGAGGCGTGGGCATCGTGCGCCTGTCCGGCCCGCTGGCGGGCAAGGCTGCCAACGCGATCACCGGCCGTGACCTCAAGCCGCGCTATGCCCATTACGGCCCGTTCGAAGATGGCCAGGGTCAGGTGCTGGATGAAGGCATCGCCTTGTATTTCCCCGGCCCCAACTCGTTTACCGGCGAAGACGTGCTGGAGCTACAGGGTCATGGCGGCCCGGTGGTTCTCGACATGCTCTTGCAGCGTTGCCTGCAACTGGGCTGCCGGCTGGCGCGCCCGGGTGAATTCAGCGAGCGAGCATTTCTCAACGACAAGCTCGACCTGGCCCAGGCCGAAGCCATCGCCGACCTGATCGAGGCGAGTTCGGCCCAGGCTGCACGCAATGCGCTGCGCTCCCTGCAAGGGGCGTTTTCTCAACGTGTGGATAAACTCACCGAGTTGTTGATCGGCCTGCGTATGTACGTCGAGGCTGCCATCGACTTTCCCGAGGAAGAAATCGACTTTCTTGCCGACGGTGTGGTGCTTGGCAAGCTCGATAACGTGCGTGAGATGTTATCCACAGTGCAGCACGAAGCAGGACAAGGTGCCTTGCTGCGCGATGGCATGAACGTGGTGATCGCCGGTCGCCCGAATGCCGGCAAGTCCAGCCTGCTCAATGCCCTGGCAGGACGCGAAGCGGCCATCGTCACCGACATTGCCGGCACTACCCGTGACGTGTTGCGCGAACATATCCACATCGATGGCATGCCGCTGCATGTGGTCGATACTGCAGGCCTGCGTGATACCGAAGACCAGGTCGAGATGATCGGCGTACAGCGCGCGCTCAAGGCCATTGGTGAGGCCGACCGGATTCTGCTGGTGGTCGACGCCACCGCGCCGGAAGCCACTGACCCGTTCGCCCTGTGGCCGGAATTTCTGGAACAACGGCCGGACCCGGCCAAAGTCACCCTGATTCGCAACAAGGCTGACCTGAGCGGCGATGTGGTAGGACTGGAAACCAGCAGCGACGGCCACGTGACCATCAGTCTCAGCGCCAAGGCCGCCGGTGAAGGCCTCGACCTGCTGCGTGAACACCTCAAGGCCTGCATGGGTTATCAACAGACCTCGGAGAGCAGCTTCAGCGCCCGCCGCCGTCACCTCGATGCCCTGGACCGCGCCAGCAGCTATCTGGAACATGGCCGTGCGCAACTGACCCTGGCCGGTGCCGGCGAATTGCTGGCTGAAGACCTGCGCCTGGCGCAGCAAGCCCTGGGTGAGATCACCGGCGCATTCAGCTCCGACGATTTGTTGGGCAGGATCTTTTCCAGCTTCTGCATTGGTAAATGATCGCTGTAAAAACTATCCACAGGGTTATTGTGGAGCACCAATCATCCGTTACCCACAAGGCCCGTTTCATCCGGACAGGATGATTATGTAATTGTCATCGGGGCTGCTCGACGCCCCGATTGGCCGCGACAGGTCAGTTACCAACACTGCAAAGACGCCGGATTTTCTGGCCTTTGGGTCAACAATTGCGGGCTTTTTCAGGTCGTTCGCCTTATTTAAATTCCTTAATAATCAACCAGTTAAATTTCTTTGACGGTATTTAATACCGAGCCTTCCAAGTTACCCACACCCCTATTTTTGCTGAGTGGACATCTCCCGCTGCAACTCTTCCAACACCTGTGGAAATCTTTTGAAACCACCGTCCGCAAGAAAATGGCCGCCCTGTGGCAGTGAAACGAATCGTGCTTCCAGTCTTTTCGCCAGTCGCTGACTTATCCCATGGGGCACGACGTTGTCGTTCTCTGCCGCGATGACGGTACGGTTGTGGGTAAGTCCGATCAGCTTCTGATAGTCCAGATCAGGCCGGATAAACCCGTCAATCTGCGGAATGTTCGACAGCTTTTCGTTGAATCCCGAAACCAGCACATACCCGCCGATTGTGGATAAGTCCTTGCGTTCACTCAGGTACTGCAACAACGCGATGCTGCCCAGGCTGTGGGTTACAAACCAGGAATGGCTATCCGGGTCTGGAATCTGTTGCCGCAGTGCCTGCTGCCACGCTTCCCGCTGCGGGGCACTGGATGACGGCAGCTCGACCACGGTCACGGTCGCGCCGGTCTCTTCAAGGCGTTGTTTCAACCACGGGAACCAGTGGCTGTCGGGCGCTGCGCCATAACCGTGGACGATATAGACGTGATCAGCCGCGTAGGTGAGGGTTGTCAGGGTCATGAGCAGGGCCGCCAGCAGGCTTTTAAGACGCAGGTGCAATCGATACCTGTGGATAAACATAATCGTCTCCTGGTTCAGATAAGGGGACGATTACCATAAAGCACCTGCCGTCTTTTCAGCCAATACCTGAACGACTTGCCCACAGTCCTACCAGTTGTAGGAAACCGTCCCCAGCAAGGTACGGCTGTCGCCCCAATAGCAGCGGCCGGCATCGTTGCAGCCCGACACGTATTCCTTGTCGAACAGGTTGCGCGCGTTCAGGTCCACCGACCAGTGGCGGTCGATCTGATAGCCGATTGCAGCATCCACCAGCGTGACGTCGCCGGAGTCGAGGCGGCCATACAGGCTTGGCTGGGTATACGCGAAGGTGCTGTCGAAGTAACGCACGCCGCCTGCAACCGACAGGCCGTTCAGTGCGCCGTCCAGGAAGCGATACTTTGTCCACAGCGAAGCCTGGTTACGCGGCACGCCGGTCACCTGGTGGCCTTCGATCAACGAGCCCGGCGCGTCCTTGGTCACCCGCGCATCGGTGTAGGTGTAGGCCGCCGTGAGGTTCAGGTTACGGGTGATGTCGCTGTTGATTTCCAGCTCGGCGCCCTTGGAGCGGCTTTCACCCACTTGCCGATAGGTCGAGCTGGTGGTGTCCAGGTAGGTGTCGTCTTCTTTACGCAGGTCGAAGAGCGAAGCGGTGATCGCGGTGTTCCAGCCGGCCGGCTCATATTTCACACCCACTTCGATCTGCGAACTGGTGATCGGGTCGAGCGGCGCGCCGCCATTGGAGATCTGCTGCACCGGCACAAAGGCGGTCGAGTAGCTGGCGTAAGGGGTCAGGCCATTGTCGAAGCGGTACATCAGGCCGGTTTGCCAGGTGAACTTGCTGTCGTTGCCACTGATATCGCCGGCGGGCGCCAGCTTGTTGCGAAAATCGCTGTCGACCCAATCCTGGCGACCGCCTAACAGGAAGATCCAGTTGTTCCAGGTGCTTTGCCATTGCCCGTACAGGCCCTGCATCTGTTGAGTGAGCAAGGTGTTCTGCACGGCAATGGAGGTAATCGGGTCGCGGGCATAGACCGGGTTGAAGATATTGATCTGCCCGGCAAAGCCTGCATCCCAATCCTGACTGAACGAGGTGCGATCGTAGCTGGCGCCGATCAGCACGGTGTTATCCACATCCCCGGCGCTGAATTTGCCTTCGAGCTGGTTATCCAGCGAATACACCATCGACTTGTTCGAGCGGTCGTAGGCGGTGACGTTCAGCTGGGTACCGAAGCCTGCATTGTTCAGGTTGCCCGGCCAGGTTTCATGGCGGCTGATGCGCGATTGCTGGTAGCGCGAGTTCTGCCGGAACTGCCAGTCGTCGTTCAGGCTGTGGATAAACTCGTAGCCCAGGCTCCAGGTTTCACGCTCGAAGGTGTTCCAGCCCGGCACACCGAGCATGGTGTCTTTGTCGAGCTTGCCATTGGGGTTGTTCAGCAGCGTGCCGGCCGCAGGCAGGCCCAGCTCCATATTGGTGTGGTCTTTCTGGTAATGGCTGAGCAGGGTCAGTTGCGTGGCGTCGTTGAAGTTGAGGGTCAGGGACGGCGCGATGTACAGACGATCGTCGGGCACATGGTCGGTCTGGGTATCGGCATTACGGCCGAGCATCACCACACGGCCCTGGACATTGCCACTGTCGTTCAGGGGACCGGAGATATCCACAGCCAGCTGACGACGGTTGTTGGAGCCATAGCTGAGCTGCACTTCGCCTTGCGGTGTGGCGGTCGGACGCTTGCTGACCAGATTCACCAGGCCGCCGGGCGCGTTTTCGCCATACAGAATCGATGACGGCCCCCGGAAGATTTCCACACGCTCCAGGCCATAGGTGTCGGTGGTGGTGTCATAGCGGTTGCCTTGCACACGCAAGCCATCGCGCAGCAGGCCGTAGCCGTAGTCGGTGGCGTTGAAGCCGCGGATGAAGAACAGATCGCCCGCCAGGCTATCGCCGGCTGCAAACGGTGGGGCGAAGATGCCGGGCACATAACCGAGCACTTCGGTGAGGGTCTGGGCCTTCTGGTCCTTGATACGCTGGCCAGTCACTACCGACACCGAGCGCGGCGTCTCGCTCAAGGGCGTGCTGGTCTTGGTTCCTGCGCGGCTGGCGCGGGCCTTGTAGCCGGTGTCGCTGGCGCTGTCCTGGGCGAATGAGTCCCCGCGATTGCTGTTGATCGTCGTTTCACCCAGCTCCACCGAACCTGTCACCGGCACTGCCTGCAAGATATAGCTGCCTGGCGCCTGAGCCACCGCCTGCAGCCCCGAGCCTTGCAGCAACCGGGCAAAGCCTTGCTCCACCGAATACTCGCCTTGCAGGCCCGGTGTGCGGCGGTTGGCGGTCTGGGCCGGCGAGAACGACAAGATGACATTGGCCTGCGCCGCAAACTGGCTCAACGCGTTATCCACAGGACCCGCGGCCACCGCAAAGCGCCGGGAAGCGGTTTCGGACTGGGCTTGCGCCTGGCAGGCCAACAGCGGGTAAACCACCGATGCGCCAATCAACAGGCTGTAAGCGATGCAATGCCGGGCAAGCGGCTGGCGGGCATGAAACGGGAACGGAGCGAAGCGCATGGAGTGAAGACCCTGAAGATGGCAAGGATTCGCGTTGATCGCGATTACCGGAAGGGCCGCGTCAGGTTTGAAAAAGATCATCGTCCGGCAAAAAAATTTTTGCCGGCGCTTCAAACGGTGTGGCTGACCGATATCCAGTAAGGGGTGAAATAGCGCACCTCGATGGGCAAGCTGGCGCGCAGATTGTCCAGTACCGCCTCGGCCGCGTTCAGGCGAAACGTCCCGGAAACCCGCAGATTCGCTGCACGCTCGTCACAACGCATCACGCCATGGCGGTAGCGGGCCAGTTCTGTCAGCACATCGCCGAGACGCGCATTGAGTACGATCAACCGGCCGTCGACCCACGCCACTTGCGAGGCGCGATAACTGTCCACAGGGCCGACCACACGATCGTCGAAATCTGCACTTTGCCCAGCCTTGAGCAAGATAGCTTTATCCACAGGGTGCTGAGGATGAAGGCTTACCGCGTCTTCAAGAACCCCCACATGCGTCACCTCAGCCAGTTGCCGCACGCTGAAAAAGGTACCCAGCGCCTGGACCTGACCTTGGCGGGTCTGCACCCGAAAAGGCCGTGGATCGCCACGTTTGCCGGTACGCACCAGGATTTCTCCGCTGCGCAGGTGAATCAGCCGCTGTTGTGCATCGAAACGTACGTCAATGGCGGTGGCGGTGTTCAGGTCAATCTGACTACCGTCGGCCAGTTCGATCCTGCGTTGCTGGCCGACACGGGTACGGTAGTCCGCCCAGTAATCCACAGAATCACGTGCCTGCCAGCCGACCAGACCGGCGGCCGGGAGCAGCAACAGCAGCTTGAGCACCTGACGGCGTTGTGTGGTGCCGGACAACGCCTGGCGGGTCACCGGCCCCGGCATCACGCCCAGGCTGCGCTGCACAAGCTCCATCTGGTTCCAGGCCGCCTGGTGCGCCGGATCGCTGGCCAGCCAGCGTTGCCATGCCAGGTGCTGGTCACGGCTGGCCGGCTCGGACTGGAACTGCACGTACCAGGTGGCAGCCGCCTCAAGCACCTGACGATTAACGGGGCTGGCCATTACAGCGTAGCCATCAGGACCGAGCATTCGGTCAAGGCGCGGATCATGTGCTTCTTGACGCTGCTGATCGACAGGCCCAGTTGATCGGCCGCTTGTTGATAAGTCAGGCCATCAATCTGCGTCAGCATGAAGATCTTGCGCGTTCTTGCGCCCAGGCCAGCCAGGGTTTTGTCCACAGCCAGCAGGGTTTCGATGATCACCGCCTTGTCTTCTTCACTGACCCCCACCGCCTCGGGACGTGCCGCCATGCTTTGCAGCCAGGCCTGTTCGATGGCTCGGCGCCGATAGCGGTCGATGACCAGCCCGCGAGCGATGGTGGTCAGGTAATCACGCGGTTCGCGGATATCGGCAGCGTTACGCGCCGCCAGAATACGGACGAAGGTGTCATGCGCCAGGTCGGCTGCATCGCTGGTGTTCGACAGCTTGCCCTTGAGCCAGCCATACAGCCACGAATGATGCTGCTCGTAGATCGACTGGACCGCTGCCGTATGAGAAGGAGAGGGCATGAGAGGGGCACTGGGCGAGTGAATGATAATCGCTATTATTAATTTGCGACGTGGCCGACCACAAGCGCCTTCCATCACGAGTTTTATTTGCCTTAATCGCGATTATTTTCAAAAAAAGTTATCAACAGGCCTGAAACCCCGACCCAGACGGGTTCATGTGCCATTTCGACAGCCAGATTGCAGCATTTCAAGCGATTGTGGATGGCTGGATAAGCCCTGTGCATAACCGCCCTTCAGCCCGGTTGATAAGCATGCTCGAAAGCTGGGCAGAACTGCCCCTGTGGACAACCGGCACTCTTATGCACAGGCCAAACAGAGTTATCCATAGCCCCCAATGGCACCTGTGTACAGACTTTAAAAACTCTGTACACATTGAAAAACATGGCCTGTAGCAATCTATCCACAGAAAGGTGCCTCAGTAACATAAGCATTAAAAACAAGGTTTTAAAAGATTTCTTTCTTTCTAATTTTTTTAAGCTCTCGACCTTTTTGCACGACTGGTCATTTTTTGTTCAACGGGTTTCATTCAGAGGGGTGAAGTCCCTATACTTGTCAGCTATCCCAATTTCCCATCTACAACAGGCACGAGGTGCGTGGTGGATTTCCCTTCCCGTTTTGAAGTGATCGTCATCGGTGGCGGTCATGCCGGTACCGAGGCGGCACTCGCCTCGGCACGCATGGGCGTTAAAACGCTGCTGTTGACGCACAACGTGGAAACCCTTGGCCATATGAGCTGCAACCCTGCCATCGGTGGCATCGGTAAAAGCCATCTGGTCAAGGAAATCGATGCGCTCGGCGGTGCGATGGCTGTCGCCACCGACATGGCCGGTATTCAGTTCCGCGTGCTCAACAGCCGCAAGGGCCCAGCGGTACGTGCCACTCGTGCCCAGGCCGACCGCGCCATCTACAAGGCGGTTATTCGGGAAATCCTGGAAAACCAGCCCAATCTGTGGATATTCCAGCAGTCCTGCGACGACCTGATCGTTGAACAGGATCAGGTACGCGGCGTCGTGACCCAGATGGGCCTGCGTTTTCTCGCCGATTCTGTGGTCCTGACCACGGGTACCTTCCTTGGCGGGCTGATTCACATCGGTTTGCAGAATCATTCCGGCGGTCGTGCCGGTGATCCGCCTTCGATTGCCCTGGCCCATCGCATGCGTGAACTGCCGCTGCGCGTCGGTCGCCTGAAAACCGGTACGCCACCACGCATCGATGGCCGCTCGGTGGATTTCTCGGTCATGACCGAACAACCGGGCGATACGCCGATTCCGGTCATGTCGTTTCTGGGCAACAAGGAACAGCACCCGCGTCAGGTCAGTTGCTGGATCACCCACACCAACACGCGCACCCACGAGATCATCGCCGCCAACCTGGATCGCTCGCCGATGTATTCCGGCGTGATCGAAGGCGTTGGCCCGCGTTACTGCCCGTCGATCGAAGACAAGATTCATCGTTTTGCCGACAAGCAGAGCCATCAGGTGTTCATCGAGCCCGAAGGCCTGAACACCCATGAGCTGTATCCGAATGGCATCTCGACCTCCTTGCCATTCGACGTGCAGTTGCAGGTCGTGCGTTCGATTCAAGGCATGGAAAATGCCCACATCGTGCGGCCCGGCTATGCGATCGAGTACGACTACTTCGATCCACGCGACCTGAAGTACAGCCTCGAAACCAAAGTCATCGGCGGCCTGTTCTTCGCCGGGCAAATCAATGGCACCACCGGCTACGAAGAAGCGGGCGCCCAGGGTTTGCTGGCCGGAACCAACGCGGCATTGCGTGCGCAGGGCAAGGAAAGCTGGTGCCCGCGTCGCGATGAAGCGTATCTGGGTGTACTGGTCGACGACCTGATTACCCTCGGTACTCAAGAGCCCTACCGGATGTTCACGTCCCGGGCCGAATACCGCCTGATCCTGCGCGAAGACAACGCCGACCTGCGCCTGACCGAAAA
The DNA here is from genome assembly GCF_055284095.1 of Pseudomonas sp. HP_08. Taxonomy (NCBI): domain Bacteria; kingdom Pseudomonadati; phylum Pseudomonadota; class Gammaproteobacteria; order Pseudomonadales; family Pseudomonadaceae; genus Pseudomonas; species Pseudomonas sp. HP_08. The sequence goes on from NZ_JBTOQC010000007.1 coordinate 49,642, forward strand.
AGGCCGCGAGCTGGGATTGATCGACGATGCGCGCTGGACAGCGTTCTGCACCAAGCGTGAAAGCATCGAACGTGAAGAACAGCGTCTGAAAAGTACCTGGGTACGCCCCGGCACCGAGCGCGGCGATGCGATTGCCGAACGTTTCGGCACGCCGTTGACCCATGAATACAACCTGCTGAACCTGCTGACCCGTCCGGAAATCGACTATGCCAGTCTGGTCGAACTGACCGGTGAGGGCTGCAGCGATCCACAAGTCGCCGAGCAGGTCGAGATCAAGACCAAGTACGCCGGTTACATCGACCGGCAACAGGACGAAATCGCCAGGCTGCGTGCCAGCGAAGACACCCGTCTGCCGGAAGACATCGACTATTCGTCGATTTCCGGGTTGTCCAAGGAAATCCAGTCCAAGCTGGGGATAACTCGTCCCGAGACCCTGGGCCAGGCTTCGCGTATCCCCGGCGTCACGCCGGCGGCGATTTCCCTGTTACTGATTCACCTGAAAAAACGCGGCGCAGGCCGTGAGCTGGAGCAAAGCGCTTGAGTGCCATGGTGACACCGCAACACGCCGAAGAATTATCCACAGGGGCGCGTGAACTGGGCATCGAGCTCAGCGACACCCAGCACAGCCAGTTGCTGGCTTACCTGGCCCTGTTGATCAAGTGGAACAAGGCTTACAACCTCACCGCTGTGCGCAACCCGGACGAAATGGTTTCCCGGCATCTGCTCGACAGCCTCAGCGTGGTGCCGTTTGTCAAAGCATCTTCCGGTGCAGACGCCGTTATCGACGGCGCGCGCTGGCTGGATGTCGGCAGCGGCGGCGGCATGCCGGGCATTCCGCTGGCGATCCTGTTTCCTCAGGCGCACATTGCGTTGCTCGACAGCAATGGCAAGAAAAGCCGCTTCCAGACCCAGGTCAAACTGGAACTGAAACTCGACAACCTTGAAGTTATCCACAGCCGTGCCGAGACGTACCAGCCAGGCCAGCCGTACACCGGGATTATTTCCCGGGCGTTCAGCAGCCTGGAGGATTTCGCCGGCTGGACCCGTCACATGGGTGACACCGAAACACGCTGGCTGGCAATGAAAGGGCTGCATCCGAGCGATGAGCTGTTAGCATTGCCGGCAGATTTTCGTCTCGATAGCGCTCAGGCCTTGGCCGTTCCAGGTTGCCAAGGCCAACGCCATCTGCTGATACTGCGCCGCACGGCATGACTGGGAACACAAGCAAGAATGGCTAAGGTATTCGCGATAGCGAACCAGAAGGGTGGAGTGGGCAAGACCACCACCTGCATCAACCTCGCCGCGTCATTGGTCGCGACCAAGCGCCGCGTGCTGTTGATCGATCTCGATCCACAAGGCAATGCCACCATGGGCAGTGGTGTGGATAAACACACCCTGGAAAACTCGATTTATGACCTGCTGATCGGCGAATGCGATCTGGCCCAGGCCATGAAGTTTTCCGAGCATGGCGGTTACCAGTTGCTGCCCGCCAACCGCGACCTGACGGCCGGTGAAGTGGTCCTGCTGGAAATGCAGATGAAAGAGAGTCGCCTGCGCAATGCGCTGGCGCCGATCCGCGAGAACTACGATTTCATTCTCATCGACTGCCCGCCGTCGCTGTCGATGCTGACCCTCAATGCCCTGGTGGCCGCCGATGGGGTGATTATCCCCATGCAGTGCGAGTACTTCGCACTGGAAGGCTTGAGCGACCTTGTGGATAACATCAAGCGTATCGGCGAGATGCTCAATCCGAATCTGAAGGTCGAAGGCTTGCTGCGCACCATGTACGATCCGCGCCTGAGCCTGAGCAACGATGTCTCGGCCCAGCTCAAGGAACACTTCGGTGACCAGCTGTACGACACCGTGATCCCGCGCAACGTCCGTCTGGCCGAAGCGCCGAGCTTCGGCATGCCGGTGCTCGCTTACGACAAGTCGTCACGCGGAGCCATGGCCTATCTGGCTTTTGCCGGTGAACTGGTCCGTCGTCAACGTCGCAATGCGAAAGCAGCTGCCAAGCTCACCTGAGGGAACCATGGCCGTGAAAAAAAGAGGTCTCGGACGTGGGCTGGATGCACTGCTGAGCAGTCCGAGCAGCATCCCGACCGTCACATTGCTGGAAGAACAGGCCAGCAAAATCGATCAGCGCGAGCTGCAGCATGTGCCCCTGGACAAGATTCAGCGTGGCAAATACCAGCCGCGCCGCGACATGGATCCTACTGCGCTGGAAGAACTGGCCCAGTCGATTCGTGCCCAGGGCGTCATGCAGCCGATCGTGATTCGTCCGATCGGCAACGACCGCTTCGAAATCATCGCCGGTGAGCGCCGCTGGCGGGCGAGCCAGCAGGCCGGCGTCGAGACGATTCCGGCCATGGTGCGCGATGTCCCCGATGAAACCGCCATTGCGATGGCGCTGATCGAGAACATCCAGCGTGAAAACCTCAATTCGGTCGATGAAGCGATGGCGCTGCAACGCTTGCAGCAGGAATTCCAGCTGACCCAGCAACAGGTCGCCGATGCGGTCGGCAAGTCGCGGGTCAGTGTGGCCAACCTGCTGCGCCTGACCACGTTGCCTGAAGTCATCAAGACCATGCTGTCGCACAATGACCTGGAAATGGGTCATGCGCGTGCATTGCTCGGTTTGCCTGAAGATCGGCAGGTTGAAGGGGCGCGACACGTTGTCGCACGCGGGCTGACCGTACGGCAGACCGAAGCGTTGGTCCGGCAGTGGCTGAGCAGTGCACCGGAGCCTGTCGAAGCACCACGCGCCGATCCCGATATAAGTCGACTGGAACAGCGTCTGGCAGAGCGTTTGGGCTCTGCGGTGCAGATCCGCCACGGTCAGAAGGGCAAGGGGCAACTGGTGATCCGGTATAACTCGCTGGACGAGTTGCAAGGTGTCCTTGCTCACATCCGCTGAAACAATTGCGCTGTAACGTGTAGTCGGAAATCGGTTCCTTGGAGTTGAACGAGGGCTGAACCGCCCCTATACTCTGCGCGCATTTTGTCGGCACAAATTATGCCAAGTTAACGATGATGGCTACCGACAACCGAGGAGCTGTTGCGATGGAATCCCGCAAGCCAGACCGCCTGCCGTTCCACCGCCTCGCGGTCTTCCCGGTTTTGGTGGCACAAGTGATCGTCGTTCTGCTGGCTGCCTTGGCGCTGTGGCAGTGGAAGGGAGTCGTAGCCGGATATTCGGGGCTTTGTGGGGGCCTGATAGCGTGGCTGCCCAATGTGTATTTTGCTCACAAGGCATTCCGGTTTTCCGGGGCCAGAGCCGCCAGAGCCATCGTCCGGTCTTTTTACGCCGGCGAGGCAGGCAAACTGATTTTGACGGCGGTGCTTTTTGCATTGACGTTCGCAGGGGTGAAGCCATTGGCGCCACTGGCTGTATTTGGCGTGTTCATGTTGATCCAGGCGGTCAACTGGTTCGCTCCCCTGTTGATGAGAACAAGACTTTCCAGACCTAAGGGCGTTTGAGGCAACCATGGCAGCAGAAACCGCTTCGGGCTATATCCAGCACCACTTGCAGAACCTGACCTTCGGTCGGCTCGCTGATGGCAACTGGGGCTTTGCCCACACCGCAGCAGAAGCAAAGGAAATGGGCTTTTGGGCCTTCCACGTCGATACCCTCGGCTGGTCGGTCGCACTGGGCGCACTTTTCATTCTCATTTTCCGTATGGCAGCCAAGAAGGCCACTTCCGGCCAGCCGGGCGCCTTGCAGAACTTCGTTGAAGTGCTGGTCGAGTTCGTCGACGGCAGCGTGAGAGACAGCTTCCATGGCCGCAGCGCCGTGATCGCGCCTCTGGCCCTGACCATCTTCGCCTGGGTGTTCATGATGAACGCCATCGACCTGGTGCCGGTGGACTGGATTCCGGTTCTGGCTGCCAAGATCAGCGGCAACGAGCACATCTTCTTCCGTGCCGTACCGACCACTGACCCGAACGCGACCCTGGGCATGGCCCTGTCGGTGTTCGCACTGATCATTTTCTACAGCATCAAGATCAAGGGCATCGGCGGCTTCATCGGCGAACTGACCCTGCACCCGTTCGGCAGCAAGAACGTCTTCGTTCAGGCCCTGCTGATCCCGGTGAACTTCCTGCTGGAATTCGTGACCCTGATCGCCAAGCCAATCTCTCTGGCACTGCGTCTGTTCGGTAACATGTACGCCGGCGAACTGGTCTTCATCCTCATTGCCGTGATGTTCGGTGCTGGCCTGTTGTGGCTCAGCGGCCTGGGCATCGTCCTGCAATGGGCCTGGGCGGTGTTCCACATTCTGATCATCACCCTGCAAGCCTTTATCTTCATGATGCTGACCATCGTCTATCTGTCGATGGCTCACGAAGATAACCACTAAGATCGCCTCGCGGCGTTTCTGAACCCTCTCGCTTCGGTGAGAGGGTGCCCGCGAGGGCTGATGTACTCACGATTCTGTTTTATCGCTTCAATCTAAAAAACCTAACCAATACGACGTAAAAGTCGGGAGGAAAGATGGAAACTGTAGTTGGTCTTACCGCTATCGCTGTTGCACTGTTGATCGGCCTGGGCGCACTGGGTACTGCAATCGGCTTCGGCCTGTTGGGCGGTAAATTCCTGGAAGGCGCAGCTCGCCAGCCAGAAATGGTTCCAATGCTGCAGGTCAAAATGTTCATCGTCGCCGGCCTGCTCGACGCCGTAACCATGATCGGTGTTGGTATCGCCCTGTTCTTCACCTTCGCAAACCCCTTCGTTGGTCAACTCGCTGGCTAATCACTCGACTTTTCGAGTTGATGAGTGGGATGGACAACGTAAGAGCGAGGTGTTGGCGTGAACATTAATGCAACCTTGATTGGCCAGAGCATTGCGTTCGCGATCTTTGTACTGTTTTGCATGAAGTATGTATGGCCTCCGGTCATCACTGCTTTGCGCGAACGTCAGAAGAAGATTGCGGATGGATTGGACGCTGCCTCTCGAGCTGCTCGCGACCTGGAGCTGGCCCAAGAAAAGGCCGGCAACCAATTGCGCGAAGCCAAGGCTCAGGCAGCCGAGATCATTGAGCAAGCCAAGAAACGCGGTAACCAGATCGTCGACGAGGCCCGTGAACAGGCTCGTGTCGAAGCTGACCGTGTGAAGGCTCAGGCTCAGGCCGAGATCGAGCAAGAACTGAACAGTGTCAAAGACGCGCTGCGCGCCCAACTGGGTAGCCTGGCAGTCAATGGCGCCGAGAAGATCCTGGGCTCCACAATCGATCAAAACGCGCACGCAGAGCTGGTCAATAAACTGGCTGCTGAAATTTAAGCGAGGGCGATCATGGCAGAACTGACCACGTTGGCCCGACCTTACGCGAAGGCGGCCTTCGAGCACGCTCAGGCTCACCAGCAACTGGCCAATTGGTCAGCCATGCTCGGCCTGGCTGCTGCGGTGTCACAAGATGACACCATGCAGCGCCTGCTCAAGGCCCCGCGACTGACGAGCGCACAAAAGGCCGCCACTTTTATCGAAGTGTGCGGCGACAAGGTTGATGAGAAGGCACAGAATTTCATCAATGTCGTAGCCGAAAACGACCGTCTCCTGCTGTTGCCGGAGATTGCCGCCCTGTTCGACCTGTACAAGGCCGAGCAGGAAAAATCGGTAGACGTTGATGTGACCAGTGCGTTCGCATTGAACCAAGAACAGCAAGACAAACTCGCCAAGGTTCTCAGTGCACGGCTCGGCCGGGAAGTGCGCCTGCATGCTGCGGAGGATGCCAGCCTTATTGGTGGCGTCGTTATCCGCGCCGGCGACCTGGTTATCGATGGCTCAGTTCGCGGCAAACTCGCGAAACTGGCCGAAGCATTGAAATCTTGAGTTTGAAGGGGCAGCAGAGCAATGCAGCAACTCAATCCTTCCGAAATAAGTGAAATCATCAAGGGTCGCATCGAGAAACTCGATGTAACCTCCCAAGCCCGTAACGAAGGCACTGTCGTCAGCGTGTCTGACGGTATCGTGCGGATTCACGGTCTGGCCGACGTTATGTACGGCGAAATGATCGAGTTCCCTGGCGGCGTCTACGGCATGGCCCTGAACCTGGAGCAAGACTCCGTAGGTGCAGTGGTTCTGGGTGGCTATACCACCCTGGCCGAAGGCATGAGCGCCAAGTGCACTGGCCGCATCCTGGAAGTTCCGGTAGGTAAGGAACTGCTGGGTCGCGTTGTCGACGCACTGGGCAACCCGATCGATGGCAAAGGTCCGCTGAACAACACCGAGACCGATGCGGTCGAGAAAGTTGCTCCAGGCGTGATCTGGCGTAAGTCGGTAGACCAGCCTGTACAGACTGGCTACAAGGCTGTCGATGCCATGATTCCTGTCGGCCGTGGCCAGCGCGAGCTGATCATCGGTGACCGTCAGATCGGTAAAACCGCTCTGGCGATCGACGCGATCATCAACCAGAAAGACAGCGGCATTTTCTGCGTCTACGTTGCCATCGGTCAGAAGCAATCGACCATCGCCAACGTGGTTCGCAAGCTGGAAGAAAACGGCGCACTGGCCAACACCATCATCGTCGCGGCAAGCGCATCGGAATCGGCTGCTCTGCAGTTCCTGGCTCCGTACTCTGGCTGCACCATGGGTGAATTCTTCCGCGACCGCGGTGAAGACGCGCTGATCGTTTATGACGATCTGTCCAAGCAAGCAGTGGCTTACCGCCAGATTTCCCTGCTGCTGCGCCGTCCACCAGGCCGTGAAGCCTACCCGGGTGACGTGTTCTATCTCCACTCCCGTCTGCTGGAGCGTGCATCGCGCGTTTCCGAAGAGTACGTAGAGAAGTTCACCAATGGCGCAGTGACCGGCAAAACCGGTTCCCTGACCGCTCTGCCGATCATCGAAACCCAGGCTGGCGACGTTTCCGCGTTCGTTCCGACCAACGTGATTTCCATCACCGACGGTCAGATCTTCCTGGAATCGGCCATGTTCAACTCGGGCATCCGTCCTGCAGTGAACGCCGGTGTTTCGGTATCGCGTGTCGGTGGTGCTGCCCAGACCAAGATCATCAAGAAGCTGTCCGGTGGTATCCGTACCGCTCTGGCTCAGTACCGTGAACTGGCGGCATTCGCCCAGTTCGCTTCTGACCTGGACGAAGCCACCCGCAAGCAGCTTGAGCACGGTCAGCGCGTTACCGAACTGATGAAGCAGAAGCAATACGCACCTATGTCGATCGCTGACATGGCGCTGTCGCTGTATGCCGCCGAGCGTGGGTTCCTGACCGACGTCGAAATCACCAAGATCGGCAGCTTCGAACAAGCGCTGATTGCCTACTTCCACCGCGATCACGCCGAGCTGTTGGCGAAGATCAACGTGAAGGGTGACTTCAATGACGAAATCGACGCTGGCATGAAAGCCGGTATCGAGAAGTTCAAGGCCACCCAAACCTGGTAAGCCGCAGCGGGGGCTAACAGCCCCCGCTTGCTAACCTGATAGGTGATACATGGCAGGCGCAAAAGAGATTCGCAGTAAGATTGCGAGCATCAAAAGCACGCAAAAAATTACCAGCGCCATGGAAAAAGTGGCGGTCAGCAAAATGCGCAAGGCTCAAATGCGCATGGCTGCTAGCCGTCCCTATGCGGAGCGTATCCGCCAGGTGATTGGTCATCTGGCCAACGCCAACCCGGAATACCGCCACCCGTTCATGATCGAGCGCCCTGTAAAGCGCGCCGGCTATGTGGTTGTGAGCAGTGACCGTGGTTTGTGCGGCGGCTTGAACACCAACCTGTTCAAGGCTCTGGTCAAGGACATGAACGAGACTCGCGGACAGGGGATCGAAATCGACCTGTGCGTGATCGGCAGCAAGGGCGCGGCTTTCTTCCGCAGCTTCGGCGGTAACGTCGTGGCCGCAGTCAGCCACCTGGGCGAAGCACCATCGATCAATGATCTGATCGGTAGCGTCAAGGTCATGCTCGATGCCTACCTGGACGGTCGTATCGATCGCCTGTCGGTCGTCTCGAACAAGTTCATCAACACCATGACGCAACAGCCAACGGTCGAGCAACTGGTACCGCTGGTGGCAACCCCGGATCAAGGCCTCAAGCATCACTGGGACTACCTCTACGAACCCGATGCCAAGGAGCTGCTCGACGGCTTGATGGTTCGCTACGTGGAATCGCAGGTCTACCAGGCGGTGGTCGAGAACAATGCGGCCGAACAGGCTGCCCGGATGATCGCCATGAAAAACGCCACAGACAACGCCGGTGACCTGATCAGCGACCTCCAGCTGATCTACAACAAGGCGCGTCAGGCTGCGATCACCCAGGAGATCTCGGAAATCGTCGGCGGCGCTGCCGCGGTTTAACGGTTCAAATATTCAGAGGATCCAGCTATGAGTAGCGGACGTATCGTTCAAATCATCGGCGCCGTCATCGACGTGGAATTCCCACGTGATGCCGTGCCGAGTGTCTACAACGCGCTGAAAGTACAAGGCGCGGAAACCACTCTGGAAGTTCAGCAACAGCTGGGCGACGGCGTGGTTCGTACCATTGCGATGGGCTCCACCGAAGGCCTGAAGCGCGGTCTGGATGTTGTCGACAGTGGCGCAGCCATTGCCGTCCCAGTCGGTAAAGCGACTCTGGGCCGGATCATGGACGTCCTCGGCAACCCGATCGACGAAGCAGGTCCTATCGGCGAAGAAGAGCGTTGGGGCATTCACCGCGCCGCGCCTTCCTTCGCAGAGCAGGCAGGCGGCAACGACCTGCTGGAAACCGGCATCAAGGTTATCGACCTGGTCTGCCCGTTCGCCAAAGGCGGTAAAGTCGGTCTGTTCGGTGGTGCCGGTGTCGGCAAGACCGTAAACATGATGGAACTGATCCGTAACATCGCCATCGAGCACAGCGGTTATTCCGTGTTCGCAGGTGTGGGTGAGCGTACTCGTGAGGGTAACGACTTCTACCACGAGATGAAGGACTCCAACGTTCTCGACAAGGTAGCCCTGGTCTACGGTCAGATGAACGAGCCACCGGGAAACCGTCTGCGCGTAGCGCTGACCGGTCTGACCATGGCCGAGAAGTTCCGTGACGAAGGTAACGACGTTCTGCTGTTCGTCGACAACATCTATCGTTACACCCTGGCCGGTACCGAAGTATCCGCACTGCTGGGCCGTATGCCTTCGGCAGTAGGTTACCAACCGACTCTGGCCGAAGAGATGGGCGTGCTGCAGGAGCGTATTACCTCCACCAAGCACGGCTCGATCACCTCGATCCAGGCCGTTTACGTACCTGCGGACGACTTGACCGACCCGTCGCCGGCGACCACCTTCGCCCACTTGGACGCCACCGTCGTACTGTCCCGTGACATCGCTTCCCTGGGTATCTACCCGGCGGTCGATCCACTGGACTCGACTTCGCGCCAGCTGGACCCGAACGTGATCGGCAACGAGCACTACGAAACCGCTCGCGGTGTTCAGTACGTGCTGCAGCGCTACAAAGAGCTGAAGGACATCATTGCGATTCTGGGTATGGACGAACTGTCCGAAACCGACAAGCAACTGGTATCCCGCGCTCGTAAGATCCAGCGCTTCCTGTCCCAGCCGTTCTTCGTGGCTGAAGTCTTCACCGGTTCTCCAGGCAAATACGTTTCCCTGAAAGACACCATTGCTGGCTTCAAAGGCATCCTCAACGGTGACTACGACCACCTGCCAGAACAAGCGTTCTACATGGTCGGCGGCATCGAAGAAGCGATCGAGAAAGCCAAGAAACTGTAATCCCGGCGCCCCGCAAGGGGCGCTAATCAGGTTGAGGCAAGCACATGGCTATAACAGTCCATTGCGATATCGTCAGCGCGGAAGGAGAAATCTTTTCCGGTCTGGTCGAGATGGTAGTAGCGCACGGCAACCTGGGTGATCTTGGTATCGCCCCGGGCCACGCGCCGCTGATTACCAATCTCAAGCCAGGTCCGATCACGCTGACCAAGCAGGGCGGTGACCGCGAGGTGTTCTACATCTCCGGTGGTTTCCTCGAAGTGCAGCCGAACATGGTCAAGGTGCTTGCCGATACCGTGCAACGTGCTGCCGACCTGGACGAGGCTTCCGCACAGGATTCCGTCAAGGCTGCCGAGAAGGCCCTGAACGAAAAAGGCGCGGATTTCGACTACAGTGCCGCCGCCGCACGTCTGGCCGAGGCGACAGCTCAGCTGCGCACCGTTCAGCAGATTCGCAAGAAATACGGCGGTTAATTCCGCTGTACTCCCTGCGCGATTGAGTAAAAGGGTAGCCTCGGCTACCCTTTTTCTTTTTCTGCAATTCCAGGTCTTTCATGTCTCTCGATATCGTCATTCTCGCTGCAGGCCAGGGTACCCGGATGCGTTCGGCCCTGCCCAAGGTGCTGCACCCGGTGGCCGGCAACTCCATGCTCGGTCACGTTATCCACAGCGCACGTCAACTGTCCCCGCAGGGGATTCACGTGGTCATCGGCCACGGTGCCGATGCCGTGCGTGAGCAACTGGCCGCCGACGATCTCAATTTCGTCCTGCAAGACAAGCAACTGGGCACCGGCCACGCCGTGGCTCAGGCCCTGCCGGTGCTGACCGCCGAAACCGTGCTGATTCTGTATGGCGATGTACCGCTGATCGAGGTCGAAACCCTGCAGCGCCTGCTCACGCGGGTCACCCCCGGACAACTGGGTCTGCTGACCGTAACCCTCGACGACCCGACCGGCTATGGCCGCATCGTGCGCGACGCACAGGGCAAGGTCAGCGCCATCGTCGAACACAAGGACGCCAGCGAGGCACAGAAAGCCATTCAGGAAGGCAACACCGGCATTCTCGCCGTGCCAGGCAAGCGCTTGGCCGACTGGCTGGGCCGCCTGTCCAACAACAATGCCCAGGGCGAGTATTACCTGACCGACGTGATCGCCATGGCAGTCAACGACGGCCTGGTGGTGGCCACCGAGCAGCCGCATGACCCGATGGAAGTGCAGGGCGCCAACGACCGCCGTCAGTTGTCCGAGCTGGAGCGTCATTACCAGTTGCGTGCCGCCCGCCGCCTGATGGCCGCCGGCGTGACCCTGCGCGACCCGGCGCGCTTCGATGTGCGGGGTGAAGTCAGCGTCGGCCGCGACGTGCTGATCGACATCAACGTGATCCTCGAAGGCCGTGTGGTGATCGAGGATGACGTGGTCATCGGTCCCAACTGCGTGATCAAGGACAGCACCCTGCGCAAGGGCGTGGTCATCAAGGCCAACAGTCATCTCGACGGCGCGGTGCTGGGCGAGGGCAGTGATGCCGGCCCATTTGCGCGGCTGCGTCCGGGCAGCGTGCTCGAAGCGCAGGCGCATGTGGGTAACTTTGTCGAACTGAAAAACGCCCGCCTGGGCGTGGGCGCCAAGGCCGGTCACCTGACCTACCTGGGCGATGCCGATATCGGCGCGCAGACCAATATCGGTGCCGGCACCATCACCTGTAACTACGATGGCGCCAACAAACACAAGACCGTGATCGGTGAAGATGTATTCATCGGCTCCAACAACTCGCTGGTCGCGCCTGTGGATATCTCTTCGGGCGCTACCACGGCAGCCGGTTCTACCATCACCCAGGATGTGCCCGTCGAGCAACTGGCCGTGGCCCGCGCCCGGCAGCGCAACATCGAAGGCTGGAAGCGGCCGGTGAAGGTCAAAAAAGACTGAAGTTATTCACAATGGTCGACTGTATAACTTTTCAGACAATGTACTGTGAAGTTATACAGTGGTTTCAGACTTATCCCGCCGGTTCAGGCACGTCAGGTTATTCACAGGCTTGACGTGTCGTCTCCAATAGGTTTTGATTGCGTCCTTATCTTTCGAATCGAAACTTAATCAGAAAATGTCGAAACGTAATACACCTCAGCGTCGCCACGATATCCTTAGCCTGCTCAATGAGTTGGGCGAGGTCACCGTGGACAGCCTCGCACGTCGTTTCGAAACCTCTGAAGTTACGATCCGAAAGGATCTGACCGCTCTGGAAAGCAATGGCCTGCTGCTGCGCCGTTACGGTGGCGCGGTGACCGTGCCACATGAGCTGATTGTTGATAACAGTCAGCCGGCCTCGACTTATAAACAGGCCATTGCTCGCGCCGCTGCCCAGCGCATTCGTGAACATGCGCGCATCATCGTCGACAGCGGCAGCACCACGGCCGCGCTGATTCCGGAACTGGGCGCCAAGCCTGGGCTGGTGGTCATGACCAACTCGTTGAATGTTGCCCGCGCCCTGAACGAACTGGAACCGGAACCGGTGCTGCTGATGACCGGCGGCACATGGGACCCGCATTCGGAGTCGTTCCAGGGGCAGGTCGCCGAACTGGTGCTGCGCTCTTACGACTTTGATCAGTTGTTCATCGGTGCCGACGGCATCGACCTGCAACGCGGCACCACCACCTTCAATGAGCTGTTGGGCCTGAGCCGGGTGATGGCCGAAGTTGCACGTGAAGTCGTGGTCATGGTCGAAGCCGACAAGGTCGGGCGCCGAATTCCCAATCTGGAACTGCCCTGGGGCAGTATCCATACCCTTATTACCGATGAACGCCTGCCCGCTGCGGCTCGCGAACAGATACAAGCCCGCGGCATCACATTGATTTGTGCCGCTGCCAGCCAGGAGTAAAACCATGTGTGGAATCGTTGGCGCCGTTGCTGAGCGCAGCATTACAGCCATCCTGATCGAAGGCCTCAAGCGTCTTGAATACCGTGGCTACGACAGCGCAGGCGTGGCCATCTTCAACAACGAAGGTGTTCTTGAACGCCGTCGCCGTCTCGGCAAGGTCAGCGAGCTGGAACAGGCCCTGGCCGGTGAGCCACTGACCGGTCGCCTGGGCATCGCCCACACCCGTTGGGCAACGCACGGTGCGCCGAGCGAGCGCAACGCCCACCCGCACTTTTCAGGCAGCGATCTGGCGGTTGTGCATAACGGCATCATCGAAAACCACGAAGCCCTGCGCGAACAGCTCAAGGCGCTGGGTTATGTATTCGAGTCCGATACCGACACCGAAACCATCGTTCACCTGCTCAACCACAAGCTCAAGAGCACTCCCGACCTTGGGGCGGCGCTGAAGGCGGCGGTCAAGGAGCTGCACGGTGCCTATGGCCTGGCAGTGATCAGCGCCAGCCAGCCCGATCGTCTGCTCGCTGCCCGCAGTGGCAGCCCGCTGGTGATCGGCCTGGGCCTTGGCGAAAACTTCCTGGCTTCCGACCCGCTGGCGTTGCGTCAGGTCACTGACCGTTTCGTCTATCTGGAAGAGGGCGACATCGCCGAAATCCGCCGCGACAACGTGCAGATCTGGAGCGTGGACGGCCAGCCGGTGGCGCGTGAAACCATCCAGGTGCGTGAAGGCATCGAAGCCGCGGACAAGGGCGCCTACCGCCACTTCATGCTCAAGGAAATCCACGAGCAGCCCAAAGTCGTGCAGCGCACCCTCGAAGGCCGTCTTGGCCAGCAACAAGTCCTGGTGCATGCCTTCGGCCCGCAGGCCGCCGAGCTGTTTGCCAAGGTGCGCAACGTACAGATCGTCGCCTGCGGCACCAGCTACCACGCCGGCATGGTTGCCCGTTACTGGCTCGAAGGCCTGGCTGGTATTCCGTGCCAGGTCGAAGTCGCCAGCGAGTTCCGCTACCGCAAGGTGGTCGTGCAGCCCGACACGCTGTTCGTCTCGATCTCTCAGTCCGGCGAAACCGCCGACACCCTGGCCGCACTGCGCAACGCCAAGCAACTGGGTTTTCTGGCCAGCCTGGCGATCTGCAACGTCGGCACCAGCTCGCTGGTCCGTGAATCGGACCTGACCCTGCTGACCCAGGCCGGCCCGGAAATCGGCGTGGCCTCGACCAAAGCCTTCACCACGCAACTGGTGGCCCTGCTGTTGCTGACCCTGTCGCTGGGCCAGGTCAAAGGCAGCCTGGAAGCCGGTGTCGAAGCCGAACTGGTCGAAGAACTGCGCCGCCTGCCGGTGCGTCTGGGCGAAGCCCTGGCCATGGACAGCACCGTCGAGAAAGTCGCCGAGCTGTTCGCCGAGAAGCATCACACCCTGTTCCTGGGCCGTGGCGCGCAGTTCCCGGTGGCGATGGAAGGCGCCTTGAAGCTCAAGGAAATCTCCTACATCCACGCCGAAGCCTATCCGGCCGGCGAGCTCAAACACGGCCCGCTGGCGCTGGTCGATGCCGACATGCCCGTCGTCACCGTGGCGCCGAACAACGAACTGCTGGAAAAGCTCAAGTCCAACCTGCAGGAAGTCCGCGCCCGTGGCGGTGAGTTGATTGTGTTTGCAGATGAGAAGGCCGACCTGCGTAACGGCGAAGGCACGCATGTGATTTCGATGCCGCACATCAGCGATACGCTGGCACCGATTCTTTACACGCTGCCGCTGCAATTGCTGTCGTATTACGTGGCGGTGCTGAAAGGCACGGATGTGGATCAGCCACGCAACCTGGCCAAATCGGTCACCGTGGAATAAGTCATTCCGGCGGTTCAAGTGCTGATCTTTGACAATTAAAACTGTCGCAGAGGGTCGGGAGATCGCGGTACCTGACCCCCTGCTCGTCCTGAGCAGATGTCTAAGCTTTTTCAACGGCTCATAAAATCGTACCCAGACCGATTTCCCCAAAGGGTTCGATTTCTCACCTCGTACGCTTAGTACGCCTATGGCATCGATATTTATCAGTTTTAATATCTACTGAGAATACAAAAATATCATGTACCTGAATATCCAAAAAGATGAAATATTGGATTCGTTCGTATATAGAAATCAGATTTTCTTTTCCAATAAATAGCAGTTTGGGCAAAGATTACAGCCTCCACACAACCTTCATTGGTCGACAAGAACTCTGAGAAGAGTAGCTACACTTATGGGGTGGCCAGGTAGATATGGATTTAACAAGATTCTGCATAATCATACGGTTTATCCAATGACAGGCAGATTCAATGATGAATTGTCAGACAGTTATTCTGGTGAGCTTTATATCAATAATAGTACTAATGTCAGTAGTTTGGTCGTGGGGAAAGGGAGAGCGATTTGCTTAGCATGCGTGAAAGACCAAAAGGATAGCTTCGGTTTTTCATTTTGGCGCCGCAGTTTACAGTCACCTGCAACGGTTTGCCCAACTCACAACCTAGTACTTTTAAAGGAATGCCAAGATTGCAAAAGAGCTTTTTCTCTGAATCGTTATAAAAGTGATGTGTTGTGGGAAGGCTGTTTTGTGGCACTAAAATTGATAACATGAGTTTAACGAAAAAGTGATAGGTGCTACCTGGCATAGCTCAATGAGTCGGGAGTGGCCTGATGAGCAGACTTGGGATGGCCGGACCCGTTATACACAGATCTGCCGATATGCATCCAGAGCCCATCTCCAGCATTGGCTCGCCATCGATGATGACGCTTTCGGTTGGCCACCTGAGGCGGGAAAGTACCTAATCCATTGTGCTGCAGATCAGGGATTAGGTCATGAGTCTACGCTCAGCGCTTTGCGCCGCGGTCTTGAGGAGCTTGTAGCCCAATGACCTTCACCCGAGGAAGCGCTTCCTAAGCATGCCCAGTGTCATCAAAATAATCATGCCTCGTGATCAGGCTAAGATCATCGGTGAGACGCATATGACTAAAGTCAGATGGGCACGTAACCCGTTCAGTGGCCTCCGGGCGCGTGGGCTTCCTTGTAACGCTTCAAGTCTTGGTATTCGCGGTATAGCTCACAGGCCTTCTTTAGCACTACAACACAACCGATGGCGACAAGTAGGTTCTTCATGACAGTGGGCTCCTAGTGTTTTTTGCATCTTGTTATGGGGGGCGACAAATCGCGTCGTCGCGGAGAGGTGTCCAAGGTCACATGGCCGACTCTCGCTGAGGAGGCGCTGATGGATGGCACTACGGCAGCCTGACTACTCAAGCATGGGCATCAAACAGCATCTCGTGGTCTTGACTGGGGTACGCAACCAACCAGAATGCGCGACTGGCGCACAGCTTCATGTGGAAGACTTGGATACGTCGAAACAGGCCACTGATCAGCAGACTCTCTTCGTTCCAGTCAAATTGAAACGCCTCGCCGAGCGCAAAAGTCAGCGGTACAAAAGCGCGTAAAAACTTGCCTTGCTCACCTCGCCAAGAGCGCACAAACGCCGTGAGCTAGCTGTAGCCGCCGTCGTAGCCCTCGGCCTTGATCTGCTCGAAAAGCGCTTTGGCGCTCCTGCGGTTGTGTTTTGGCCGGAACGAATCGGCCTTGAGCGCCTGTTCCAGCGTCTCGTGGAAAGGGCTGAGTGGCTTCGGGCGCTCTGACCCATTTTCGGATGGTGTTTCTAGAAAGCCCGATACGCTTGGCTATCTGATGCAGCGAGAGCTTGTCGCGGAAGTATATCCGCCGGATTTTCCCCAACATTCCCATGCTGATCACCCTGTGTTCTCCTGCTCAAAACGTGAGCAGAAACAGTTGAACACTTGGGTCAGTTTTCAGTCGGCAGAACAGCCTCTACTGGTTCAGTTTTCGGTCAGCGGCAACACCGATCAAGCTCGTCAAGAGGAACGCTGCAGACTACGAACAGCGCTTGCCACGAGCTGAAATTGATCAAAAATCCACCACCGCTTAGCAGGAATGATGATAGCTAAACGACACTGCGATGTGCTATTGGTATTCCCTGCCGATTTTGCAAAGGAAATGCTCATGTCAGGTTCAAGTGGAAGCCCGCGCGGCCCCGTCGATACGATCGTACTATGCGATCAACTCTCGTTCACGGCTCAAATTGCCTCCCCGAAAGATGACGTGGTGGAACGACTGAGGGAAGGGGATAGGCTGGACATCGTCACAGGTGACCAGAACGGCCAATCGGTTGTGCTCGCCTACTGGAATGGCGAAGAAGTGGGTGGGATTGCAGATCGTCGCCTGCAACGCCTGCGCCAATGCATGAGCGAAGGCCATATCTACTGGGCGCGGGTCGTCTCGATCAACGCCGGCCAGGTAAGAGTGCACATTTCCCCCGTCTGATTGAAGCAAGGAGGCTTTCATGATCACCATCTTGGGTGGCGTATATTCAGAACACTGCATACGCCCGAACTGGGACGAGGTTTACGGATCTGCCGGGCGCGCCGCAACCGCTATTGCTCGATTTGGCGGCAGCACCGAGCTCCACGGCGCAGTTGATGTCGACCAGCAATACATCATGGATAGCCGTGCGGCGCTTGAGGGCTTCGCCTTCCATGCCATTAAGGTTGATAAAGGATTTTCCTTCGACTACCTGCATGGGCTATCCACACCAGTTTTGACGGGGCCGGCCAATCCCCATCTACGAATCGAAATCGCCGCTAAAAATGTCCTTCGGTTCGGCATGGTCGAAGGCACGGCAGTTGTCACCGCGACTCGCGCCGTTTACGACCCTCAGAGTGCAGAAGGCCCTAGGTCATTCGGTGCCAATGGTTCCAGAGCTGATCACTTGGCAGTTGTATTGAACCTGAGTGAGGCTGGACTCCTCGTCGACAACCCGTCTCTTCAATCGCCAGAGCTGGCTGTTGCAGTCGCAGAGAAGGAAGAGGCTGAGGTCGTCATTATTAAAATGGGACCTTTGGGCGCCCTGGTCTATGACAAAGGAACGATCAGCCAGATACCGGCGTACAGAACCCGTAAAGTCTGGAAGATCGGTTCAGGCGACACCTTCGCTGCTCATTTTGCGCTGGCCTGGATGGATGAAGGGCTGTCTGCGCACGATGCTGCCGCCAGAGCTTCCAAAGCCACCGCTTACTATTGTGAAACTCAGGGCCACCCAAGCCGTAAACGACTCGACACCTATGAGCCCGAGCCGCTCGTTCCGTCAGAGCGCTACCGCCAAGGCTTTACTCCGACCGTCTACCTGGCGGGCCCTTTCTTTTCCTTGGCTCAGCTATGGATGGTCACCGAGGCGAGGAATGATTTGACCACTCTCGGCCTCAAGGTTTTTTCCCCTTTTCATGATGTCGGGTTGGGATCAGCTGAAGACGTGGTCCAGAAAGACTTGGATGGCGTCCATGAAAGCGATTTGCTTTTTGCGATTGGCGACGGCCTCGACTCGGGAACCATCTACGAAATTGGTTACGCCCGGGCACTGAACAAGCCGGTGGTTCTGTACGTGGAAAACGAGTCTGCCCAAGACAAGAAAATGATGGAAGGGTCCGACTGTCGAATCAGCGACGACTACGTCACCGCCATCTACCAAACGGTCTGGGAGGCTTGTGCACTGTGAAGTCTGCCCTACTGCTTTCAGGGGGCATGGACTCCCTGTCGATTGCCTGGTGGAAGCGTCCTGACTTGGCGATAACTCTCAACTACGGTCAACTGGCTGCCGATGCGGAAATTTCCGCATCTCGCGCGATCTGCAATCACTTGGGGATTGCGCACCACGTCCTGGAAATCGATTGTCGCCAGTTGGGCTCTGGTGACATGGCAGGCAGCAGTGCCGACGACCTGGCCCCTGCATCCGATTGGTGGCCTTATCGCAACCAGATGCTTGTGACACTTGCAGCAATGAAGGCCATTTCTCTGGGAGTGACCCACCTGTGGCTCGGCACCGTAAAGTCAGATGAGTTCCACCGCGACGGCACACCTGAGTTCATGGAAGCCATCAGCAAGCTCTTGTCTCTTCAAGAGGGGGGAATGGTAGTAGAAGCGCCGGCGATTGCTCTCTCCACCGCGGAACTGGTGAGAGTCTCTGGAATTACAGCTGGCTGCCTGGCTTGGGCGCACAGCTGCCACAAAGCCAACGCCCCATGCGGGAACTGTCGGGGCTGCAATAAGTACTTTGAGGTCTTCGATGAGGTTGGGCATGACCTGGATCGATTTGGGTAATCCTGCTCCTCGATCCGCCCCGGAGGCTTATGCGCTCTTCAAGTGGCCGACCGGCGAGATAAAGCGTCTTCCGGTCGGTTTGCCGCCAGGCCACTCGTTCCATCAGGTAATCGAGAACCGAACAACCGAGCGTGAGTTCGGGGACATGGACGATTCGGCTCTAGGCGCACTGCTCTGGCATTCCTGCAGGTCCCGAGACCTGTGGCCATCTACACTGGGTTTCGACCTAGAGCACCGTGCAGCTCCTTCCGCAGGGGGCATTCATCCAATTCATGTCGTGCTGTGCCGACCGGTCGAGGCTAAATGGTGGTTGTACCAACCGCAGGGTCACTACTTGGTCGAGATCGTTGGTGCAGCTGAGAAGCTGGGCCCTCTCTACGCAGAGAGTGTAAAGGTTCTTCCAAGCTCCCAAGCCGTACGACTGCTGTTTCTGGCCGAGCCCGGCAAGGTGTTCGCCAAGTACCAGAACGCATGCAGCCTGATATGGCGCGATGCCGGAGCACTGCTGGCATTGATCGCGCTGACAGCACAGGCCCAAGGACTCAATTTTTGTCCACTGGGCATTACCGGAGAACCTTGGGCCAGCTCTCTATCCAATAAGGGACAGCTGGTTGGCGTTGGCCTTGGGCTTCTTGGTCTTGCCAGCACGTCGTGAACTCGCCGATACCGACCCCAAGCCCATGATCGAATGTACGGTTTCAGGGGAAGACATCATCTCCAGCCAAATCAAGGCATCCAGCTCTGATGGCTTTACTCCCAACCCATTACTGAAGCGGATGAACTGTCCTTCCAACTGCAGGTAATGGCGCTCGACAGTGAGGTGGCTATCAAAGAACTTACCCAGCAAACCGGCTCGCAGGATATGTATGTCCAGAATGGCGACGTCGTCGGCGTCCAGCCAGTTTCTGGCCACCCATGATGCCGTCTTGTATCCAATGCCCGGGATATCCAGCAACCAGTCTCGAAGCGCACGCCCAGAGTGAATCGGAGGTAGTTCAAAGGCCAGCTTGGCAAGAGCCGCAGAGAGGTAGCGGGCTTTCTGCTTGGCGAAGCGATAGTGCACGGAGCGGCCTTCCACACTCATCGGCTCACGCAACCACTCCAACAGCTCTTCTTCGGATGGCGGTTCGTCGCCGAAGGCTCCTCGGGCTTTTACATGGTAGTACGCCGCCAGGCCAATATTTGAAGGGATGCCATGTCCACCCAAAAGGCAGGCACCTACTTCTTCCTTGAGTGTTGCACCGAGCTTGTAGTTGATACGTTCCCCACTCAGTCGGCGTGCATACACCTGATACGCCCAGTAGGCCGGCGTCGGGAATGCTTCAACTGCTCCCCAGGGCACACCAGGGATCACCTCTTCAGAGGGCTTGGGCAGCTCCACATTGAAGACGAGATGGTCGATAAAAATAGCGCCTAATTGCATCAGGCTGCCTCCTCGGTAGGGCCGTAGTTTTCCTGCATCCACTGCATCAGCTCGTATCGCTCCAGCGGGTCCATCTCGACAATCTTCGAGCGCAGCCGAGCTTGTCGACGTTGAATGGTTTGCCGGTCCCTGAATGTCTCTCCCCTGTACCGAGAGTCATGCAAACGAGTCGGAGGATCGAAGTTTATCCACACCGTCTCTTCGCGAACGTCGACATGAGTTTTGGCCGAGAAACTGACTTTTCGCCAGCCGTCGAGCTCGCGGTTATAGAGCTCGTTGTCATAGCCCGACAGCATCACATTGCACGGCAGGGAGACCAGGCAGCGTAGTAGCTGCAGATGATCCTCACAGCTGTAATCGCAACGGTAGATCTTCGCGCGCCGCCGCGTCTGGATCACATACGGGGGATCTGCGTAGACCAACTCATCGCCGGTGAAAGCAAACGTCTTGAAGAAGTCGATGGCGTCGACCTGGTGCAGTTCGCACGCCATGGGCTGCTCCACACGCCAGCGCTCAATCACCTGTGCATCGAGGTCCAACCCGATGTTTCGGGCAGCAGCTTTTTTGTTGCGCATAACAGCGCCACCGCCTAGGTGCGACTCGATGTAGGTCTGATGCGGGGGCATCAGATTGATCAAGCGCTGATAGCACTTGCCCTTTCCGCCTGGATATCTCATGAGCGCAGCATCGTCAGAAATGACGATGATGTCAATAGAGTACCGCCAAACGGTACAGGCGTTCCCGGAACGCGAGAGGAGAAGGATTTGCGGATCCTAATTTAGGGGAGAGGCCACGCTTCACCCGGCCTCTAAACCCACAAAATAGGAAGTCGGACAGATGAAAGCATCTAAGCCACGCAGCACCTCTAACCCAGCGAAACGCAAATCAAAACAGACCCTCAATCTGAAACGAAAAGCAGCTCTGAAGGGGAAAGCCACGAAACAGAAGGCGAAAACATCCGCGCAGAAAAAGCCATTGAAACGCCCATTCGCCCTGTGCGGCTGCCTGACGTATTGCAACTACCAATTCGACCTCTACCTGGCCCAATAACCTAAAAAACCTTCCGGCGGTAGGATCGCCGGAAGGTTCTTGGAGAAGGCAGGCACGCCAGGGCGTAAGTGCATGCCGTTCACCGGATTGAGTCTTGCCCGAATGTGTGCAGTCGAAAGCCGTATTGCGCTGGATGTAAAATTGCCTCGACCACTAACGAACCAAAGCGGCCCTTCACAAAGAGCTGGAACCGGCCGCTCACGATGCCAAAGCTGGCCATCGCTAATTTCTTCTGATTTTAAGATCATCCAGTCGCCCGCCTTTCGAGATGGAAAGAAAATGCTGCTGCCCCTTACCGAGACGATAAAGCGAACCACGCACCTGATTCAAAGCATGATAGGGTTTTGGAAGGAGCCTCATTGCGGATTCCACGCCATCCGGACACTCAGACCACGAGTATCCGGACAAGGCCTAGGCCCGCAACCATGAGTGGACACCATCAGCTACATACCTGAGGTCGGAATGTTACTTTTCTAGATTCTTGAGAAAACCTTTGTTTTTCAGTTGGTTATTTAGGCTAGACAGTTTTTATTGTCTAAGGCACGGTCCTTTCTAAGGACTTTTAGTTTTGCGACAGTTTTACATATTTGTCTTGGGGACTCTGAAAGTCTTGGAACCTCAGCCCTGCGTGCGACAGCTTCAATTGTCCAGATCAGTGCTAATGAGAGACGCGGCTAAAATGCCGCGCTTTTCTTTGCGCCACACATAACGGCTCCTTTCATCTGCGTCGTCGCCCTGCCGAGAAATATTCTGAATTTCTGCTTTGTGGATCACTCAACTGCTCAAGACCCGCCCGTCAAGAATGCGGACGACATAGAGAATCCTGCCATGATGGCTACTACGCAAGCAGTTGAAAACTCACATCAAATCATTCTGGTTGTGGAGGATGAGGCGTTGATCCGCGATCTCTTGAGCGAGGTCCTGGAAAGTGAGGGAATGGAAGTCGTCGCCAAGTCCGATGCTGATCAGGCACTTGCTTACCTGACGGACGCGGCTTCAGACGTCGCGTTGATCCTCACGGATATCAATATGCCGGGATCCATGAATGGCGCGCAATTGGCCAACTACTCCATGCGTGTCTGGCCTGCCATACCGATAGTCGCCATGTCGGGCATGGAAACGTTCGAGAGCGCCGGTATCTGCGCCGAGGTGCGATTCCTTCGTAAACCGTTTGCGATGGCCGATATGGTGTCTTCGGTACGAACCGCACTTGCTGGCGCTGTGCAGTAAAGAGCTTGCCTGGGTTGGCAGGAAAGAACCCGCTCAGGCTCGGTATTCAAGAGCCGGTTGGCGTAAAGGGTACGAACCTGACCACGCATCTGACGCCGGGCTGGTTATCGGAAAAGGTCACTTGCGCATTCAATTGTCGCCCCAGTGACGCAATGATCTTCATCCCCAGAGACCTGCTTTTACGGTAATCGAACCCAGGCGGCATTCCCTGGCCCTGATCCACTACCGTCAACACCACGCAGTCGCTTTCCGGTTTCAACGTCACCCACACAGCACCTTGCGAGGGAAGTGCGTAAGCGTACTTGAGTGCATTGGTAAGTAACTCGTTGACCAGCAGGGCAAGCGGAATGGCACTGTCCATCGGCAGGATCACCGACTCCAGATCAAGTTCGAACCTGGCCTGGGGAGAGGCCGTCGCTTTGATTCCCGCAATGACCTGGGACAGATACGAAGCAGTATCCACCGCGCCCACCTGGTCCGACTGATACAACTTCTCGTGCACGGCCGCGATGCTCATGATCCGCCTGGACGTGTCAGTCAAGGCGGCGCGGGCCTGATCGTCATGCAGTTGGCGAAGCTGGAGCTGAATCAATCCGACAATGAGTTGCAGGTTGTTCTTGGTCCGGTGATTGACCTCTTTGAGCAGCATTTCCTTTTGCTCAAGCAGCCTGGTTTTCTCTTTCAGCGAACGTCGAAGCTCAAGTTGCCCCATAACCTGTTTCGCCAGGGTCCTGAGAGCGGACTGTTGGCGATCTGTCAGGACCCGTGGGGTTCGATCAAGTATGCAGAGAGTACCGATGCCATGCCCGTCGGGTGTTTCCAGCAAACAACCGGCATAAAAACGCAGGCCGGAGTCCGCAGTCACCAGCGGGTTGGCACACATTCGGGGATCGTCGCGCAGGTCGGGGATAATGGTGACCCCGGGCTGCAAAAGAACATGACGGCAAATAGAAATATCCAGCGGTGTTTCTCTGATACCCAGACCAATCTCTGCCTTGAACCACTGGCGATGCTCTTCGATCAGGTTGACGACTGAGATGGGCACTTCACAAATGTCTGCCGCCAACGCCACCAGGTCGTCGAATTCGGCTTCGCGCGGCGTGTCGAGAATCCCATAGCTGCGCAGCGCATCGAGACGCTCGTCGCAGGCAACGGTCTCGGGCTGGCCTTGCGCGAGCATGAGCTGATTCTCGGTTTCGACCAGCGAAGATGTCCAGGAGGTCATGGCGATTTCCGCGTAGGAATAGGCAGCTGGAGGGCAGAAATTATAGCGCCCCCATGGTGGTAGCTGTCAGACCCTGAAAATCGGGTCAAGTTGTGGAGTGTAGTGTCAAACAGACATAGCGGGTCAAACCCGTTTGTCGTCCTGCTGCGTCTCACTCTTCACAACCGTCTCCTGTTCGAGAATCTCGATCTCTTCGCCACTGGCCAGCTTGCGGTACTGGCGGCGTATCTGTTTGAGTTGCTTGGAGTCCTTGCTGTCCAGATCAAGCACCGCCATGTGCGCCTGATTGGTGGCCCTGAGCAGCTCATCGATCTTGATGTGCAGGATGTCGTTATCGCGGTTCTGGGTGTTCTGGATGATGAACACCATCAGGAAGGTGACGATAGTGGTCGAGGTGTTGATGATCAGTTGCCAGGTATCGTTGTAATGAAACCAGGGGCCGGTGCCTGCCCAGAGCATGATCAGTAATACAGCCACCAGAAAGGCGGTCGGGCTGCCGGTTCTCTTCGAGATGGACTGGGCAATCTTGGCGAACTTCATGACGGGGCCTTCCGGAAAATCAAAATCCCTGGCCCTTGCGGGTACGTGACCCGCAAGGGCTCTGACGCTTTAAGGCCAGGCCTTATTTAGCCGGGTCTTTAGCGGCGTCACCGCCATGTGCGGCAGCCAGTTTGCGGGCCTCGCTCAGGTGCGCCTTGAGTTTGGGCAGCGTGGCTTCAGCGAACGCCTTGAGTTCGGCGTCCTTGCCATCCTTGATTTCTTCATTGAACAGTTCGATGGTCTGCTCGTGTGCCTTGACCTGGTTGTTGGCATACGAGCGGTCAAAGGACTCTTCACGAATATCGAGAATGAGTTTTTTCGCCTTGTCCAGCAGCTCGGCATCAGTGCTCACCTCAAGCTTCTTGGTGGTCGCAATGGTCTTGAGCTTCTCGTTGGCTGCGGTGTGATCGTCGATCATCATCTGCGCGAAGGTTTTGACGTCGGCCGACTGGCTCTTTTGCAGCGCCAGCTTGCCGGCTTCAACTTCAGCGATGCCCTTGGCCGAGGCTTCATCGACGAACTCGGCAGGCGAGTCGGCAAACGCCGTGGTGCTTGCCAGTGCCACGAACAGGCTCAGGGTACCGGCGCGAAATACATTCTTCATGGTGAACTCCTTTCAAGATTTTATTAGCCATGCCTGAAAGGGACTGATACCCGTGAAATGAAGTTCAACACTTTTGAGCTTCGCGCCATCGTGCGGATCGGGATCGCGCAGATTCAGGCAGGTACGCCGAGAATCACGTGAGATGCCTTGATGATTGCTGTTGCCGTGGCGCCAGGGACCAGGCCGAGCTCATTTACCGCATCGCGGGTGACGATGGAGTGGATTCTGGTACCGCCGACGAGCTCGATCACCATTTAGGCATTTCAGAGTGTTTGCACTGTCAACGGTAACGACGCCTACCGGGGCGTCACCGCCGATCAGTTTTAGCCCGCAGGTCGAATGGGCTGTCGGGGGCCTGTTTTTCCATATGCAGACAATGCCTTCGGCAAGCTGGCAGCCCTCTTGTCTGCCGATGACTTATCGCTATAGTGTTATCTATATAGCGATTGATATGGCGACCGGAACAGGCTCATGCGCGGCAGAACCTACCCTTATAAAGCTTGGCTACTGACCCGCAACTACGAACCTGTAGAGGTCGAGTTGGTGGGTTTGGGCTATATCGACAGCACTCATGACTGCACCCATTCGGGCCGCAACCATCCTATGGATGAGCTTTTCCCAACCAAGGATGCTGTCATCGCGCATGCAGAAGACAAATTGGCCGCCATGGCCGATCATCTGGCCAAGCGGCAAGCCTGGTTGTACCAACGCCAGACAGAGTTGCAGCGCCACAAATAATCTTCGCGCCGCCTTTCACAGCGCTTTATGGCCGGGACACTTCACGGGGTTAAGGTATGATGCCGCGCCCAACGCCCTTGCCTAACCTGCCGGTTCTCTATGACCCCCAATGCGCTGTATACCGATTTGTCTGCCTACTACGATCTGATGTGCGCCGACATCGACTATCAGGCGCAAAGCCAGAGCATCCGCAGGCTGCATCAACTGTTCGGCAACGGCGGGCGTAATCATCTGGATCTGGCGTGTGGCACCGGGCCGCACATTCGTCACTTTCTTGATTTCGGCTACCGCAGTGCCGGCCTGGACATCAATCAGCCGATGCTCGACATCGCCGCCCAGCGTTGCCCCGAAGCCCGCTTCGATTGCCGCGACATGGGCGATTTCACGGTGAACGAGCCACTGGATCTGGTCACCTGCTTCTTGTATTCCATGCACTACAACGCAGACTTGCAGCGCCTCAAGGCCTGCATCGTGCGCGTGCATGATGCGCTGGGAGAAAACGGCGTGTTCTGCTTCAACGCGGTGGACAAGGAGCGCATCGACAACCGCTCGGCCGTGGGCCATGCAGTCACCCACGACGGCAGTGATTTCGCCTTCGGTTCCGCCTGGTACTACTCAGGCCAGGGCGAGCGGCAGTCGTTGCGGCTGCGCATCGACAAGACCTGCGATGGCGTGACCCAGACCTGGCAGGACGAGCACCCGATGGTGGCCGCCAGTTTTGTCGAGTTACAGGCGTTGCTCAAGCCCTGGTTCGAGGTCACGGTATTCGAGCATGACTATGAAAAAATCACCCCGTGGGACGGTGTGTCCGGCAACGCGATTTTTGTCTGCGTGAAGGTCTGAGACGGCCTGGTTATCCACAGGCCGCTCACTCAGTCGTAGTCGACAATAAACTCATAGCCATGGTCGATCAGCTGGCGCAGGTACTCATCGAAGCTGCCGGCAATCACCTTGTAGCTGTCCGGGTCGTGCAGGTAACGCACCACTTGCCCGACCGTGCCGCCCGCTGCCGGATTGAAGTCCAGATACAGCCGCGAGGTGCCGCCGTTGTTCATGCACTGTGAAAAACACAAGCGCTGGCCCATGCCCAGCGTGCCGTCGATGCCGGCGCCGATCAGCTCCGGGTCTTCTTCAAGGTACTCGCCATACACCTGGGCAATGCTGTCGTTGTATTCCTCTGCTTCCTTGAGAATCTGCTCCACAGAGCTCAGGTAATACGGGTACTCGAAGACATCCGAGCCCAGCATCAGCACGTAGATTTCACCGCCCGGGTATTCGCGAAAATGGGTGCCGTCAATGCGGCCCAGCAGTTCCAGCAGGCTGGCCGGGGTCTGTGGATAACGTGCGGTGAGCCTTTGCAGATCGGCCTGCGAGGCGCCGTGCGCCAGCTTCAATTGCTCCCGGCTTTCGTCAGGCAGCAGCGGGATCAGGCCGGTCAGGTATTCATCGACGATGGACATGGTGAGACCTTTTCAAGAAAGTAAAAACGGGTGGGTGTCGGGTGTTTCCTGACGCAATACGGCCAGACGCTTGAGCAGGTCAAGGATGTAGCCTTTTTCGATCATCGAACCGTGGTGACCGTCACAGAAACGCTCGCCACGCACGCACCAGGTCAGCAGGGTCTTCACCTCGCTCAACGAAGCGGCGGCCACATGCTCGCTATCGCGCAGCTTTTCCCCGGTACGTTGCATGTCGTACTCGAAATCCATCCAGCAGTCCTGGCCTGCCGCTGCATAGAACGCATTGACGACCTCAACGTAGCTGGGCCACTCACTATCAGCCGTAAAGAATGACGTCTTGATGGCAACGCCGTCGGGATACAGGCGCGGCAGGTAGGCGAGCAGCTCATCGATATCGGCAGGCTGCGGGCCTGCTATCCGGGCCACATAGTGATCGAACAGCCGCACCTGATCGGCGAACATTCCTGAGTTTTCATAGAAATGAACATCCTTGAGGTAACCCTGAAACTCGGCTGAATGCGGACCTGTCACCCACAGTGAAACCGTCGCGGCGCCCTGCATGAGCCAATAGATATCAAAGGAATTCTCGTAGGCTTTGGAGTAGCTGAGATTGACCGCATGCGCATGCAGATCGAGCGCCAGCTGCTGGCCTTCGGCGACCCAGGACGCCTGGCCTGATGAAATCCCAGAGGCAATGAACGCCTGATAACGCGCTACCAGCTCAGGCCCTGTGTCTTCCAGAGGCGCCAGATCCGGCGGCATGAGTCGCCAGGGTTCGAGCAGGCCGCGGCCTTCATGGGCTGGGCAGGGTTGATTGAACGACAGCCCCAGCCAGGCCTTCAAACGCGCGACGAGGCTGAACATGTGTGTTCCCAGGCAAGGGCCGAAGGGCAGGGGCGAAGGTCCATCATTCTGAAAGCGTCCTGATACCGAACAGCGGTGTGCTGCTTGGAGTCGCGCTGTTGTGCCGGGTTCCCTGAGCGGTTTTTGTAGTCTGTCGCCACAACCAAAAAGAGCGCCCTTCGAGGCGCTCTTTTTGATTCACCACTCCTGCTTACAAACTCGGGAACGCGAACTGCGAGGCTTCATGGCTGGTGCGTTTCGGCCAGCGCTGGGTCACCGCTTTCTTGCGTGTATAGAAGCGCACGCCATCCGGGCCGTAAGCGTGCAGATCGCCAAACAGCGAGCGTTTCCAGCCGCCGAAGCTGTGGTAGCTGACCGGCACGGGCAGCGGTACGTTGACGCCGACCATGCCGACTTCGATTTCGTCGCAGAACAGCCGCGCCGATTCACCGTCGCGGGTGAAGATGCAGGTGCCGTTGCCGTATTCATGCGCGTTGATCAGGGCGATGGCTTCTTCCAGGCTGCCCACCCGCACGACGCACAGCACCGGGCCGAAGATCTCTTCCTTGTAGATGCGCATTTCCGGGCTGACGCGGTCGAACAGCGTGCCGCCGACAAAGAAGCCGTTCTCGTGGCCGGTCACGCTCAAATCGCGACCGTCGACCACCAGTTCTGCACCGCTTGCATGGCCGTCGTCGATGTAGCCGAGCACTTTTTCCTTGGCCGCTGCGGTGACCAGCGGACCCATGTCCAGGCCTGCCGAGGTGCCGGCGCCGATCTTCAGCGCCTTGATCTGTGGCACCAGTTTCTGCACCAGCGCGTCAGCCACCTGATCGCCAACGCACACCGCCACCGAGATGGCCATGCAGCGCTCGCCGCACGAACCATAAGCGGCGCCCATCAGCGCGCTGACGGCGTTGTCCAGTTCGGCGTCGGGCATCAGCACCGCGTGGTTCTTCGCGCCGCCCAAGGCCTGTACGCGCTTGCCGCGTTTGGTGCCTTCGGAGTAGATGTACTCGGCAATCGGCGTCGAGCCGACGAAGCTCAGGGCCTTGACCTCAGGCGCTTCGATCAGCGCGTCCACCGCTTCCTTGTCGCCATGCACCACGTTGAGCACGCCCTTGGGCAGGCCGGCTTCGTGCAGCAGTTCGGCGATCAGCAGCGTGGAGCTTGGGTCGCGCTCGGACGGCTTGAGGATGAAGCAGTTGCCGCAGGCGATGGCCAGCGGGTACATCCACAGCGGGACCATGGCCGGGAAGTTGAACGGGGTGATACCGGCGACCACGCCGATCGGTTGCAGGTCGGTCCAGGCATCGATGTTCGGGCCGACGTTGCGGCTGTAATCGCCCTTGAGAATCTCTGGTGCGGCGGTGGCGAACTCGACGTTCTCGATGCCACGTTTCAGTTCGCCGGCGGCGTCTTCTAGGGTCTTGCCGTGTTCTTCGCTGATCAACTGGGCGATGCGCCCTTCGTTGGCTTCCAGCAGTTGCTTGAAGCGAAACATCACCTGCGCGCGCTTGCCCGGTGGCGTGTTGCGCCAGGCCGGGAAGGCGGCTTGCGCGGCGTCGATGGCCTGTTGCACGGTGGCGCGGCTGGCCAGGCTGACTTTACGGATGGCCTGACCGGTCGACGGATTGAACACATCGGCGGTGCGGCTTTGGTCAGCGACGTACTCGCCGTTGATCAGGTGCGAAATGGTGCTCATGAGTAGGGTCTCGTAATGCCTGTTTATTTGAGTTCGGTTTCGACGAAAACCACGTCGTGATCGCTGGCATTGATCACGTTGTGCTCCACGCCGGCCTTGCGAAAGTAGCTCTGGCCGGCCACCAGAGGCGCGTGCTTGTCGCCCTCCGGGGTTTCCAGCAACAGCGTGCCGTCGGTCATCGGCACCACCACATAGTCACGGCCGTGGCGGTGCTGGCCGGTCTCGGCACCGGGCGCAAAGCGCCACTCGGTGACGATCACTTCAGCGTTGTCGACTTGTACCGTGGCGACAGCCTGTGGGCGCTGGCTCATCAGTCGACGCCTTGCAGGGCTTGACCAACGGCATCGAACACGCGGTCCAGGTCTTGTGGCTTGGCATTGAAGGTTGGCCCGAATTGCAGGGTGTCGCCGCCAAAGCGCACATAGAAGCCGGCTTTCCACAGGGCCATGCCGGCCTCGAACGGGCGGATGGTCGGGTCGCCGTCACGCGGGGCGATCTGCAACGCGCCGGCCAGGCCGCAGTTACGGATGTCGACCACATGCTTGGCGCCCTTGAGGCCATGAATGGCGTTTTCGAAATACGGCGCCAGCTCGGCCGATTGCTGCACCAGGTTTTCCTTTTCCAGCAGCGCCAGCGAAGCCAGGCCCGCCGCGCAGGCTACCGGGTGCGCCGAGTAGGTGTAGCCGTGGGTGAACTCGACCGCGTGCTCGGGCAGCGACTGGTTCATGAAGGTCTGGTAGATCTCGCGGCTGGCGACCACGGCGCCCATTGGGATCGCGCCGTTGGTGACTTGCTTGGCCACGTTCATGATGTCCGGCGTCACGCCGAAGTACTCGGCACCGGTCCATTTGCCCAGGCGGCCGAAGGCGGTGATCACTTCGTCGAAGATCAGCAGGATGTTGTGCTGGTCGCAGATTTCGCGCAGGCGCTTGAGGTAGCCGACTGGCGGCACGATGACGCCGGCCGAACCGGACATCGGCTCGACGATCACGGCGGCGATGTTCGAGGCGTCGTGCAGCTCGATCAGCTTGAGCAGTTCATTGGCCAGCGCCACGCCGCCGGTTTCGGCTGCGCCTTTGGTGAAGGCCAGGTCCGGTTGCAGGGTGTGCGGCAGGTGGTCGACGTCCATCAACTGGCCGTACGCCTTGCGGTTGCCATTGATGCCGCCCAGTGCGGTGCCGGCGATGTTCACGCCGTGATAGCCACGGGCGCGGCCGATCAGCTTGGTTTTCTGCCCCTGGCCCTTGATGCGCCAGTAGGCGCGCGCCAGCTTGACCGAGGTGTCGGCGCTTTCCGAGCCGGAGCCGGTGAAGAACACATGATCGAGGCCGGCAGGTGTCAGGCTGGTGATTTTCTCGGCCAGCTGGAACGACAGCGGATGGGCGTACTGAAAGCCCGGCGAGTAGTCCAGCGTGCCCAGTTGCCTGGCCACCGCTTCCTGGATTTCCTTGCGCGAGTGCCCGGCGCCACAGGTCCACAACCCCGACAGGCTGTCATAAATGCGACGGCCCTGATCGTCGGTCAGCCAGCTGCCTTCGGCCGCGACGATCAAACGCGGGTCGCGCTTGAAGTTGCGATTGGCGGAGAAGGGCAGCCAGTGGGATTCCAGATTGAGCTGGCTGGCCAGCGATGGGGTTTGCTGCAGGGCCTGATTCATGTCGCCAATCCTTGTGGTGGTGGATAAGCCCAGCTTGTACCCGCAGGATGGGTGAGTTAAATCTATATCTTCTTAACTTAAGTTATGGATTGGCTCACCTATGTTGTCGTCCAAGAAGCCTGCACTCACCCAAGTCAGCGATTTCGATCTGCGCCTGCTGCGCCTGTTCAAGACCGTGGTGCAGTGCGGCAGTTTCTCGGCGGCCGAAAGCACGCTGGGCATCAGCCGTTCAGCGATCAGCCTGCACATGAGCGACCTGGAGAAACGCCTGGGGATGCGCCTGTGCCAGCGCGGCCGGGCAGGCTTCGCGCTGACCGATCAGGGCCGTGAAGTCTTGCGTTCAGGCGAAGCGGTGCTGGCGGCCATCGAAGGCTTTCGCAGTGAGGTCAACCAGCTGCACAGCCAGTTGCGCGGCGACCTGAATATCGGGCTGATGAGCAACCTGGTAACCCAGCCGAAAATGCGCATCACCCGCGCGCTGGCATCGCTGCGCCAGCAGGGTGATGGAGTGACGGTGAATCTGAGCATGAGCACTCCTGGCGAGATCGAGCGCGGGCTGCTGGACGGGCGCTTGCATGTGGGCGCCATCCCGTTGATCACGCCGTTGTCCGGGCTGGAATACAGCCTGCTCTACGAGGAACGCAGTTACCTGTATTGCTGCGCCGGGCATCCGCTGTTCGAGCACGCCGAACACCTGGGCAACGAAGAACTGCGCCATGCCGATGCGGTGGTGCCCAGCTACCGCATGACCGCCGAAGCCATCGGCCTGCACCAGTTGCTGGAGTGCGCGGCCACCGCTACCGACCGCGAAGGCATTGCGTTTCTGATCCTCACCGGCAGCTATATCGGCTTCTTGCCGGACCATTACGCCGCAGGCTGGGTCGAGAAAGGCGTGCTCAAGGCCATCGCCCCGCAACGGTTGTTTTTCGATGCGCCGCTGGCGATTGTCACCGCCCGTGGAAGGCGGTCGAGCCTGATCATCGATCATTTTCTCAATGCGCTACAGGGCAGCGATTGTTAAGGCCTGGCTCTCATAGGCGCTACTTGTAGGACCGGCTTTAGCCGGGAATAAAGTGCCACCGTTCCCGACTAAAGTCGGTCCTACGGTCGCTATCGCTCATCAGCCGCCGATAAACGCCAGCAAGTCTTCGTTCAGTTGCTCGCCATGGGTCGCGGTAAAACCGTGCGGCGCACCCTGGTAAACCTTCAGCTCGGCGCCGGCAATCAGCTTGGCGGCCAGGCGGCCGGTGGCTTCCAGCGGCACGACCTTGTCGGCGTCGCCATGGATGACCAGCGTCGGCACATCGACCTTGGCCAGGTCAGGGCGGAAGTCGGTTTCCGAGAAGGCGGTCACGCAATCCACGGTGCCCTTGAGCGAGGCCAGCAGGGCGATGTTCAGGGTCTGGGTCTGCACGCCCTCGGACACCTGATTGCCATCGTCCAGGCCGAAGAAGGTGCCGGAGAAGTCAGCGATGAACTGCGCGCGGTCCTTGAGCAGGCCGGCCTTGATGCCGTCGAACACTGACTTATCCACACCTTCTGGATGGTCGTCGGTCTTGATGAAGATCGGCGTCACCGCACCCAGCAGCGCCAGGCGCGCGACACGCGAGGTGCCGTGGCGGCCGATGTAGCGCGCCACATCGCCGCCGCCCATCGAGAAGCCCACCAGGGTGATTTCCTGCAGGTCCAAGTGGTTGATCAGGTCGGCAATGTCATCGGCGAAGGTGTCGTAGTCATAGCCGGTCCACGGCTGGTCCGAACGCCCGAAGCCGCGTCGGTCGAAGGCGATGGTGCGGTAGCCGCGGCTGCTCAGGTAATTCATCTGGTATTCCCACATGTCGGCGTCCAGCGGCCAACCGTGGCTGAACAACACCGGCTTGCCGGTGCCCCAGTCCTTGTAATAGATCTCGGTTCCATCGCGGGTGACGAACGTACTCATGACAAGCTCCAGAGGGTGCGGGTGAAAAATTGTGACCGCGCGCGCGCGGCGGGAATTCACTATTGTTCAACGTGCGCCCGATGGATTGCATGGGTGTGCTTTTGTGATTGAGACACCCCCGATGGCTTTATCAACTCGTAGGAGCGGCTTCAGCCGCGAAAGGCGTCACGCGGTGTCTGCTTCCCGACTAAAGTCGGGCCTACGGCCACCGCGGCGCGGATGCCTTCGATCAGCATCAGGCACGCCGGGTTGTCGTTGTCGCTGCGCCACACCAGGTGCAGTTCGCTCTGGATGCCTTCGCCCAGGTCGATGTCGCGAAAGGTCACTTCGCGAAACACCACGTTGGTCGCGCAGCGCGGCACCAGGGCCAGGCCCATGCCGGCGTTGACCAGCGCCAGGATGGTCAGCGACGAACCCAGCCATTGCACGTATTCGGGCGCCACGCCGGCCGAACGGAACAGCCCGGTGAGCAGTTCGTTGAAGGGCGGGTAGGCCGAGTGCGAGTACATCAGAAACGGCATGCCGCCCAGATCAGGCACCGTGACCTGGGCCGCGTGGGCCAACGGGTGATTGCTCGGTACCGCGAGCACAAAGGGTTCGCGCACCAGGCATTCGCTTTGATAACCCGGTTGCAGCAGCGGGGCGCGGACAATGCCCAGATCGATGCGCCGGGCGCGCAGGGCTTCATGCTGCTGGGCGGTGTTCATCTCGCTCAGGGCGATCTTGACCTGCGGCTGGTTGAGCCGCGCCTCGGCGATCACCTTGGGCAAGAACTCGTATACCGCACTGCCGACAAAACTGATGCTCACCGAACCGATATCGCCTTCGGCAAAGCGCCTGGCTGCCAGCGCGGCCTGCTCGGCTCGCTCCAGCAAGTGTTGCGCCTCGATGAAAAACGCCCGGCCGGCGGCGGTCAGCGCCACGCTGCGGGTGCTGCGCGTGAACAGCGCCACGCCCAGATTGTGTTCGAGCAACTGGATCTGCCGCGAGAGCGGCGGCTGGGTCATGTTCAACCGTTCGGCAGCGCGGCGAAAATTCAGTTCGGTGGCCACCGTGGCAAAGCAGCGCAGTTGAGCGAGTTCGAACATTGATATCTTCCGGGTATCAATCAAGTGTCAATCTAGATTAGACGGAAACAATACCCCGGTACATGATCGGTTCACTCCACAAAAACAACGAACCGGAGCCACCCCTTGAACACTATTCCGTCCCCGGCCGACCCGGCGCTCGTTGCGCAGGCGGTGGCCAAAGTGAAACGCCATGTGTTGCCGCTGTTTGTGGTGATGTTCATCGTCAACTACATCGACCGGGTCAATATCGGCTTTGTGCGCAGCCATCTGGAAACCGACCTGGGCATTGGCGCGGCGGCCTATGGCCTGGGTGCCGGGCTGTTCTTCATCGGGTATGCGCTGTTCGAGGTGCCGTCCAATATCCTGCTGCAACGCTACGGCGCCAAGGTCTGGCTGACCCGGATCATGTTCACCTGGGGCATCGTCGCCACCGCCATGGCGTTTGTACCCAACGAAACCTGGTTCTACATCCTGCGCTTTCTGCTCGGTGTCGCCGAGGCCGGGTTCTTTCCGGGCGTGGTCTACTACTTCACCAAGTGGCTGCCGGCCGGCGAGCGCGGCAAGGCCATGGCGATCTTTTTGAGCGGTTCGGCGCTGGCGTCGATCATCTCTGGCCCCTTGTCCGGCGCGCTGCTGAACATCGAAGGCCTGGGGATGCACGGCTGGCAGTGGATGTTCTTCATCGAGGGCATGTTCTCGGTGTTGCTGTGCGGCTTTGTCTGGTTCTGGCTCGACTCGTTGCCCAAGGACGCCAAGTGGCTGAGCAACGATGAAAAGCAGGCGCTGACCGCCTGCATCGATGAAGAACAGCGCCAGCGCGAACAGGCCAGCGGTGACGGCCCGGCGGTGCATCAGTCGTCGCTGCGCTTGCTGCGCGACCCGCAGATTCTGTTGTTCTGCTTCTTGTACTTCTCGATCTCGCTGACCATTTACGGCTGCACCTTCTGGCTGCCGAGCATCATCCGCTCGATGGGCGGCCTGAATGATGTGCAGGTCGGCCTGTTCAACTCGGTGCCGTGGATCATTTCGGTGGCGGCCATGTACGCCTTCGCCAGCCTGGCGGCGCGCTTCAAGTGGCAACAGGCCTGGGCCTCGGCGGCGTTCGTGATTGCCGCCATCGGGCTGTTCATGTCGACCACTGGCGGGCCGGTATTCGCCTTCGTCGCCATCTGCTTTGCGGCGATCGGTTTCAAGGCTGCCTCGTCGCTGTTCTGGCCCATCCCGCAGGCGTATCTGGATGCGCGCATCGCTGCCGGTGTCATCGCGTTGATCAATTCGGTGGGCAGCCTCGGCGGCTTCGTCGCCCCGGCCACCTTCGGTTACCTGGAGCAGACCACCGGCTCGATCCAGGGCGGCTTGATCGGCCTGGCCACGGTGTCGCTGATCGCCGGCATCCTGGTGTTCATGACCAAGACCCGCAAAGGGCATGGCAAGGGTAACGACACCAAGCCCACATTCGTTAAAACAGGAGCTCAGTCATGAGGATCAAACAGGTTCGCGTCACTCCCATCGCCTTTCGTGACGCGCCGTTGCTCAACGCCAGCGGCATTCACGAGCCCTACGCGCTGCGTTCGATCATTGAGGTTGAAAGCGACACCGGCTTAATCGGCCTGGGTGAAAGCTACGGCGACGCGCCGGTGCTCAACGTGTTGCGCGCCATGCAGGACAGCCTGGTGGGGCTGGACCCGTTCGACCTCAATGGCCTGCGGGCGCGGGTGATCAAGACGGTGGCCGGGCTGCAACCGGTCAGCGCCGGTGCCGAGCTGGCGCCGGGTTCGCACCCGAGCAAGCAGGTGGCCAACGCCTATTCGGCCTTCGAGGTGGCGTTTCTGGATTTACAGGCGCGCTCGCTGGACATGCCGCTGGTCAACCTGCTGGGTGGCGCAGTGCGCCGCGAGGTGCCGTTCAGCGCCTACCTGTTCTTCAAGTACGCCGAGCACATCGGCTCACCGTACAAGCCCGACCGTTGGGGCGAAGGCATCAGCCCTGCGCAGATCGTCGCCCAGGCGCGGACCATGATCGAAGAGAACGGCTTCAAGAGCATCAAGCTCAAGGCCGGCACGATTCTGGGCCCGGAACATGAAGTGGCGTGCATCAAGGCGCTGCGCCAGGCCTTTCCGGAGGCGCCGCTGCGCATCGACCCGAACGGCAACTGGTCGGTCGACACCTCGCTGCGCATGGCCGAGCAACTGGCCGGGGATCTGGAGTATTTCGAAGACCCGTGTCCGGGCCTGGAAGGCATGGCCGAGGTGCACAGGCGCACCGGCATCCCGCTGGCGACCAACATGGTGGTCACCGACTTCGACGAGTTTCGCCGCAGCGTGGCGCTGAACAGCGTGCAGATCGTGCTCGCCGACCACCACTACTGGGGCGGCCTGCGCGATACGCAGATTCTGGCGCGGATGTGCGACACCTTCGGCCTGGGTGTGTCGATGCACTCCAACTCGCACCTGGGCATCAGCCTGATGGCCATGACCCATGTGGCGGCAGCGGTGCCGAACCTGGCGTATGCCTGCGACACCCATTACCCGTGGCAGGAACCGGACGAAGAGGTGATCAAGGGCGGTAAGCTGCCGATCGTCAACGGCTGCGTGGCGCTGCGCGATGCGCCGGGGCTGGGGGTCGAGCTGGATTACGACCAGTTGGGCAAGCTCAACGACCTGTACCACAGCTGCGGCATTGTCCAGCGCAACGACGTGACCCAGATGCAGAAGTACCGCGCGGACTGGACGGCGCTGAAGCCGCGTTTTTGAGGGTCAGCACGATTGCGGCGAGCCACAGGCCAGATGCGCAGTCGGCCGGTATCCATCACGAATACGCTGGATTTCGCCCGTGCCTTGCAGGGCAACGATCGCCGCATTGATTTGCGGCAACAGCGCGGCGTGGCGCGACTGGAGCATGATGCTCAGTGGCGCTTCGCTCAGTTGTGCGCCCCGGCGAAAGCGGTCGGGGTCGACCTTGCCGGTGGTCACCAGCGACTGGTACAGATCGTCGACCATGGCCACCGCATCGACGCGCCCGGCCTGTAGCAGGTCCAGCAGCGCGAGATCCTGAGAGGTTTCCAGCTTCAGCAGGCGTCTGAACTCGAACGCCGGGTCCAGCTTGCGATAGGTATAACCGCGCACCATGCCGATCGTGAGGTTGCTCAGTTGCTCGGCGGGCAATGTCGCGGCCGGGTTATCTGCCGCGAAATACAGGTGCTCGCGCACGGTCAGGTAAGGCACGGAAAACACATAGCGCGCCGCTTGCGCCGGCTCTTTCCAGCTCGGCGATTCGGCGTAGTTGAAATCGAGCTGACCCTTGTCGAGCATCGCCTGCAAACGGTTGACCGGATACGACACGAACTGCGTTTCAAGCTGCGCCTGCTTGAGCACCCGGCGGGCGATGTCCACCGACACGCCTTGCAGTTGCTCATGATCGTCGGCATAGCTGAACGGTCGCCATTCCGAGCCACCGGCCACATAGGACTGAGACTGGGCCTGGCTATAGACCGGCGATAGCCAGGCCAGCAGGCCTGCCGCAATCAAAGAGCGAAGTTTCATGCCTGGCGTCCTTTTCCGGTTTGACTCGAATCATCCTGAGTGTCGATCATGGCAGTCAGATGATGGCCGAACAATATCTGCTTTCAGTTGTTCAGGCGTGGCAATACATAGCGGCCTACCACGTACAGCGAGCCTTCGGAACTGAGGTGGCCATCGTCGATCTGCAACAGCGCGCCAGCGCCGTCGAGCCGCGCCAGGCAGGCGTCGGCGCGGCACAACTGGTCGATCAGCGAGACGAATTGCACGCTGGCCGGGTCGATCAGGCGCCGGGTGGCCTGGTCGACGGCCATGATGTGCCGGTTCAGGGCCGGGTCGCGGATGTACGCCTCGTTCAGGCCCCAATGGCGGCTGGCAATGACGCTGGGCAGCGAGGGTGTCCACTGCGGCACCGGGCCGACCAGCACGACGTGCCGGACGCCATAGCGTTTCAGGCGCGCGGCGATGTCGTTCCAGGCGGTCTTGTCGTGGTTGTCTTTCTGCGCCATGACCACCGTGTCCGGGTGCAGGCGCTCGATACTCTGCCAGGCAAGGTCGGTGGCGTAGGCGCAGGCCCGGCCCACATCGCCGCGCGGTTCCGGGCGGGTCAGGCTGGGCGGGCAACTGGCGGAGGTCACCTGATAGAACGGCATGCCGGGCGCCAGCAGGGTACGCAACCCCAGCGACAGCGCCTGGGCATGCGAGTCGCCCCACAGCAGCACACCCCCTTTACCTTGCGCGCGCGTACACGAGGGGTCGATACCCGATTCGCCACGCTGGGTCATGGCAGAAAAGGCATCGCACTTGAGCCAGTAAGGTTCGTACAGCGCGTGCTGGCGGTCGACATAAGCCTGGATAAAGCGGGCCTTGTCCGAGACACTCACGCTTCTCTGATTTAATACCACCCCTTTAGAAAGGCTGACCAGCGTCCCACCCACCAAGAGCAGGGTAATCGCGGTAGTGGCGGCGGTGAATGTCCAGATGGGTATCTTCCGGGCGATGGCGATGGGGTTTTCGATCAGTCGCCAGGAGGCCACGCCCAATCCCAGCGCAGCGCTGATACCCAGCAAAACGTTGCCGGTGTCTTCCAGCCAGCCGGCGTAGTTCATCAGCACCACCACCGGCCAGTGCCACAGGTACAGCGAGTAAGACCGCGTGCCAAGCCATTGCGACAGCGGGTTGGCGGTCATCACAGAGTTCGGCCGCGCCGCGGCGATCACCGCCCAGGTGCCGAGTACGGCCGGCAGCACCAGTTCGGCGGACCAGGCCTGACGCACTTCGATCAGACAGAAACTGGCCAGAATCAGCGCCAGGCCCACGCCTTCGAGCAAGCGTTGCTGAACAGCCTTGAGCTTCAGTGGAAACAGACATGCCACGCCGCCCAGCAGCAATTCCCAGGCACGGGTCGGCAGCAGGTAGAACGCCGGTTCAGGCCAGCGCTGTGCGGCGAACAGGCAGGCGGCAAACCCGCCCAGGCAGGCCGCCAGCACCCACCAACGCCAGTGATCGCGCCTTACCAGGCGCTGGAGCATCAGCAGGGCGACGGGGTAAAGCAGGTAGAACTGCCATTCCACCGACAGCGACCAGGTGTGCAGCAGCCATTTCTCGTGGGCATTGGCGGTGAAATACCCGGCTTCCTGCCAATAGACGATATTGGAGACAAAACCCAGGCTGCCGGCCACGTGTTTGCCCAGCGCGCTGTAATCGAGCGGCAGCAGATAGAACCAGCCACCCACCAGCAGCACCGCGCACAAGGCCGCCAGCGCCGGAATGATGCGCTGCGCGCGTGAACGGTAGAACGTCAGCAGGCTGAACCCGCCGCTGTCCAGGCCGCGCAGGATGATGCCGGTGATCAGGTAACCGGAGATCACAAAGAACACATCCACCCCGGCAAAGCCGCCAGGCAGCCAGGCCGGGTGAAAGTGATAAACCAGCACGGCAAGTACCGCGATGGCGCGCAGGCCATTGATGTCTTTTCTGAAAAGCATAGAGAAGGGCCGTCAAGTGGCGGGAAGGGGAGGCGTCAGGCGAATGATTTTCGGAAAGTTGCTCAGCGGGACCGACGCGGCGCAGCGCTCGCCCTCACACTGCCAGGTTCGCTCACTGGTAATTTCGCCGCGTTCGGCATGCACGGTGTCGAGCCATTGCACCGGGCCACTCATGGGCGTGTGGCTGAACACCTGCTGTTCACGCGGCGCACCGATGGCCCAGGCGACCAGCACGCGCTCTTCGCCCTTGCTGAAATGCAGCTGATACAGCTGATCGGTCAGCGTGCTGGCCTGGGCGTCATAGCGGTAGTCGCGAATCACCGGCGCAATGGCTTTCATCAGGGTGTAGGCAGGCTTGGGCGACAGGTCTTCATTGAGCACGCCGAAGTTGTTTTCCTGATCGAAACGGTCAGGCCCGTCGTTGTACAGGTCGTACCACCACATGCCCTTGATGTTGGGAATGCTGCGCGCCAGAAACCAGATGCGCGTCATGTACAGCGCCTGGGTGACTTCACTTTTGCCGCACGCGCCCTGATGGCTGGGCCAGCCGACTTCGGTGAGGTAGATCGGCACATCACGGCCGGCCTTGTTGCGGATGTGTTGCTCGTAGCCGCTCATCCAGCGTACCCAGGCTTCGGGCGTGTTGCCGTCGTTGGCCGCGCAATGCGCGTAAGGGTGTACAGAAAGTCCGTCGATCAGGGCCAGCGCGCCGCTGTCGATCAGGTGATCGGCAAAGCCGTATTGCATGCCTTCGGGCGTCACCGCGCCGGCCAGGATTTTGGCCGGTGTGCCGGGCGCCTTGAGCGTGTTGTTACGGATCACCGGCACGGTCTTGTGCACCAGGGCGGCGTAATCCAGGGCGAGCTGGCGATCACTGGGCGCTTGCAGGTCCCACTCGTTCCAGATCTCGTAGAAATCGACACGGTTGCCCAGTTGCTGGCTGACATAGTCGACGTACTTGAGAAACGGCCCGGTAACCATGGGAGTGCGCGGCTTGGCGTTCTGATGAAACCAGGTGCTGTAGCCGAGAATCGCCAGGCGGCTCATGTGCAGTGTTTCGGCTTCGGTCAGGTAGCGTCGCCACTGATCGGGGATAAGCAGATGGTGCGGCGTGCGTTCGGCACTCGACCAGAGAATGTCGTCCTTGACCGAGTTGAAGCCGGCTTGAGCTGCCAGCGTCATCGGCTCTTTCAAGGGGCGCTCGATATTCATCAGGTGCGTGGTAATGCCCAGAATGAATTCAGGTTCGGCCTGGAGTTGGGGCTGTGCCTGGGCCTGGCCGTGGGCTGCCGGCAACCACGCCAGTGCGCCGGCCAACAGGGCGGCAATGCTGCGGATTTGCAATCCGCTTACGCGCGCCACTTCAGTTCACCGTCTGGAAGGGTAGCAGCTGGAACTCCTGCGGATGCTCGTTGTGCATGTCGGCAAGGCTGCGCGCGCTGAGCACATGGCCGATCACCAGGCCGAGAAACAGATTGGCGATGGCGATCTCGAACAGGTCGGTGGTCCAGCCGATCAGGCAGCAGCAGACCGCAATCGACAGCAGCATGCGCGCCTGGCGGCTGCCGTCTGCGATCAGGGCAAACAGCAACGGCACCTGCAAGGCGTACAGCAGCAAGCCGGCCAGCCCGAGCATGGCCCACAGGTACAGCGCGGTGCTGTCGACGCCGGACAACAGTTGCGCGCCCATCACCGGAAACAGCGCCTGGGTACTGCCGACCATGCCGAAGCCCGCGCCGCTCAGGCTCCAGCCTTCCAGGCTCATGACCTTGAACAGGTTGGGCCAGGTGTTGTTCAGCCGGTCATACAAGGACGCCAGCGAACTGCTGCTACTGCTGACCGTGTGCGGGTCGAAGTCACTGACCAGCCCCAGCAACGGCAGCAAAAGACCCACCGCGACCACCAGCACACACAGCACCCGGCAGGTCCAGTGCAGGCGCAGGACCAGCATCAACATCAGGGTCAGCACGAAGGCGGCGGCAGGCGCCTTGCTGGTGGTCATGATGATGGCCGCCAGCGCGACGCCGCACAGCATCGTCCTGAGCGTCAGCGAACGCAGGAACAGCAACAGGTACAGGCTATACAGGGCGATCAGCCCGGACAGAATGTTCGATACCCGGGCAAAACCGGCGACCCGGTCCTGATCGGCGTCGCTCCAGGACGTATTACCGGTCAACTGCGTCTCGCCCACGCTGTAGCTGTAGCCTTTCCAGGGCACCTGGGCGTACTTGTCGAGCAACAGCCCGACCAGCGAAGCCAGCAGGCAAAAGGCGATGGCCTTGCCAAACAGTGTCTGGCGCTGCAACAGGTGCTGGCTGCACACCAGCCCGAACAGTAACGGGCTGATCGCGAACAGACTGAACGCCAGGTTGTAGAGGCTGGCGCCATGCAACATCCCCAGCAGCGCCGAGACGACCCAGGCCAAGAGGCACAGCCAGAACACCCGTCCACCCTTGAAGGTGAACAACTCCAGCACGAACAGCACGATGCAGGCGGCTTTGGGCAGGTACAACACAGGGCCCAGGCCGGCCTGGTCGAAGTAATAGCGCAACGCGCCGGAAAAGGTCTCGACCAGCAACAGGCTGATCGCGACCCAGACAATGACCGTGGACTTATCGAACGCCAACAGCGACGCGCGCGCGTCGTGGGCTGCGAGTGCAGGATTCAACGTCATGTGGATGTGCCTTCAAGCAGGCGCAGGCATCAATTGCACGGTAAGCAGAAACGCTACCGCCAATCGACCGCGCGGGAGGGGTCGATGCAGCCAGGGGCTTCGAGAAAGTGCAGAGAGTCTGGAGCGAACGCTCCAACGACGTGACAGGCCTCTATAACAGCCCTAGATGGGCGGGCTGTCAATGCATGGAGCAGAAAAAGCCGGAAGCAATATCGCGTGTGACGATTTTTGGAACGCGACTAGCCTTGGCCCGTACATCGATATTGGATTGAGGTTTATCGCATTTTGCGATATTTTTTGATAGTCAGGGACGACGAGGCATTCGATGCGTGTATTGACCAAGGCGGCGGTAACGTCAGCCATTCAGAAGTATGGCCAATGGCAAGCGCCGCTCAGCTTGTGGCTTGCGACGTTTGATAGAACAAACCTGCGCTTTGAATCTTTTGATCAGATTCGCTCGGTATGGTTAAACACATCAGGCTGGAATACCGACCGCATCCCTTTTAGCCGATTGAAGAACGCCAGCAGAAAAGGGCCTCTGGATATTTATATTTTCGACATCAGGAAAAACGAGTGTCGGGTCATCACCTGGATTAACCCTTTGAATGGCACGATTTATATAAAAGAGATCTTGCCGCACTCAGGTTATGACAAGTGGTGCAAGCATGACGTCAATTAGGGGCGAG
Organism: Pseudomonas sp. HP_08; assembly: GCF_055284095.1. NCBI lineage: Bacteria > Pseudomonadati > Pseudomonadota > Gammaproteobacteria > Pseudomonadales > Pseudomonadaceae > Pseudomonas > Pseudomonas sp. HP_08. Next base: position 92,750 of record NZ_JBTOQC010000007.1, read on the forward strand.
CAAGGACAGCAGGCAGCCTCTGAAACCTATGGAATGACAGGTAACCGCATGATGAACGACACCGTTGCGCCCTTTGACTTGAAGACAGTCATTGCAGGTATAGCCCCTTTGCTGGAGGCCTTGAGTGATCGCGCCGCGATTATGTCCCGGCTGTTGTCGGCCGGGCATGAACCTATTGGTGATGACGATGAACTGAAGGTCCGGATGGCCTTGATCGATGAGCTTTATTCCCACTCCCACGAGGCAGACGATGTGGCGGCACGCTTTGCCGAAGCCATTGCGGATCGTGTGTATGAATATGAGGCGCAAACCGTCCTGGTTCCCTATGCGTCACAGGCTCAGGCACTGGCTTTTCTGATGGATGATCGTGGTGTCAGGCAAAAGGATTTAGCGGCCATTGCAACCCAGAGCATCATTTCCGAGATTCTCAACAACAAGAGAAAAATGACCGTGGCCCATATCAAAGGGTTTTCGGCGTTTTTCGATGTGCCTGTTGAGTTCTTCATGCACGGTGCGGTTTGAATTGAAGGTTGCAGGACCAGCCGCCCGGCTGGTCCTGCATGCCCTGTCTATTACGGGTACTTGCGCTGGTCCGGTGCCGGCGGGAAGTACTGGTACAGCCACGTTTCGCTCATCGTGCGATCGCCGGAGCGGATGAACAGGCGCATTTCAACCGGGTCCACCGAGTCGCTGTCCGGCAGCCAGTCGAACATCACGCGGTAGCCCTGGATGTCCGGCAGGTACTGGATATTGAAATCCTGGGTCTTGCCATGCGAGACCTTGAGGATCGGCTCGATACCCGCGCCTTCGGGCAACCGGTCCAGGCCGCCGCCGTGGAAGTCGACCGCAAAGCGACGGGCCCAGTACTTGGGATAGTGCTCGCCCGGGGTCCAGCCTTCCAGGAAGCCGCCCATGCCTGAGCGGGTGGCGTGGATCTGCGCCAATGGCGTGCTGACCGGGGGCAGGGCGCTCCAGAACAGTTTGTAGCTGTAGTTGAGCGAATCGCCGGCCTTGACCTTGGTCTTGGGTGTCCAGAACACCACGATGTTGTCCATGGTCTCGCCGGTGGTCGGGATTTCCACCAGGCTGATCTCGCCTTCGCCCCAGGCATTGGTCGGTTCGACCCACAGGCTCGGCCGGCGGCTGTACCAGACCACGGTGTCCTGGTAGCTCTTGAAGTCATGGTCGTACTGCACCAGGCCGAAACCTTTCGGGTCTTTGTCGGCGAAGGCGTTGAATTGCAGTTTGGCCGGGTTGTTCAACGGGCGGCAGATCCACTCGCCATTGCCGCGCCACATCGACAGGCGATCGGAGTCGTGCAGTTGCGGGTGGATGCTGTCGCACATGCGGCGCTCATGGGTGCCGCAACTGAACATGCTGGTCATCGGCGTGATGCCCAGTTGGTCGATATCGGCGCGGGCATTGATGTGCGCGTCGATTTCCATGACCACTTGCGTGGCCTGGCAGTCGATGTCGAACTTGTAGGCACCGGTGGCGCTTGGCGAGTCGAGCAGGGCGTAGACCGTGAAGCGCGTGGCGTTCTTGGACGGGGTCTCGAACCAGAACTTGGTGAAGTCGGGGAATTCTTCCTGGCGCTTGGCAAAGGTGTCGATGGCCAGGCCGCGAGCCGACAGGCCGTATTGTTTGGTGTTATCCACCGCACGGAAATAGCTGGCGCCCAGGAACGACAAAATATCGTGGACGGCGATTTCCGGTGCCTTGAACAGCTTGAAGCCGGCAAAGCCCAGGTCGCCCTTGACCAGATTCTTGTCGATGCCACTGCTTTCATAGTTGAACAGCTCGTGGCGGAAATGCACTTCGCGGGCGGTCTTGCTCTTGGGGTCGACGCTGTACATGCGTACCGGCGTCTTGAAGCCCATGCCGACATGGAAAAACTGCACGTCGAGCTGGCCTTGGACTTCTTTCCACAAGGAGTGCTCGGGGTCATAGCGGATGGCGTTGAACTGCTGCGGGGTCATGTCCGCCAGCACGGGCGGCAATACCTGCTTGGTGCTGACGTAAGGCTTGCCGGAGAGCTGTTTGGCCTGGGCCTGCAACGTTGCGAAATCGAACGGTTCTTTTTCGCCATCGGCTGCCGCGGCGAGGGCGCGCGCAGCAAAAAGACCCGAGGCGGGCAGGGCGCTGTACGCGGCCACCGCCATGGATGCTTTCAGGAGATTCCTGCGGTTCATAAAACTGAAGCCTCTAAAAAATGCTGTGCATCCTGCACAAAAAAGCGCGCCAACGTCTCCTTGCCGAACGCAAACTACCCACAACAGATAACAAAGACGAGATGCGGTTCGAAAAAAACTCAATAAAAACGCCGTGCCTGTTGATCAGGACGGCGTCAAGGCTGCGGGTTACGCGGTATTGCGGGCGAAATGCTGCAATATTCAGCAATCATTTCGCCAGCCTGAAATAGCCGCTTCAGGTCCACCAGTAGCGCACGAGATGGAAGAAGATCGGCGCCGCGAAGCACACCGAATCCAGCCGGTCGAGCATGCCGCCGTGGCCTTCGATCATGTGCCCCCAGTCTTTTACCCCACGGTCGCGCTTGATGGCCGACATGACGATGCCGCCGGCAAAGCCCAGCAGGTTGATCAGCACCGCGATCGCCAGCGCCTGCAACGGGCTGAACGGGGTGATCCACCACAGCGCCGCGCCGATCATCGACGCCAGGGCAATGCCGCCGGCAAAGCCTTCGACGGTCTTGGACGGCGACAGGTTGGGCGCGATCTTGCGCTTGCCGAACAGCTTGCCGCACACGTACTGCAAGACATCGGAGAGCTGCACGACGATCACCAGCCAGGCGATCAGCAACAGGTTGCGGCCTTCGTAACCGGGAATATCGAGGGTCAGCAGCGCCGGCACATACGACACGCAGAACACCGCGATCATCAGGCCCCACTGAACCTTGGAGGCGCGCTCCAGGAAGTTCTTGGTGTCGCCGCCCAGCGACGCCAGGATCGGCAGCAGCAGAAACACATAGACCGGAATGAAGATCGAGAACAGGCCGTACCACTTGGTGGCGATCAGCACGTACTGCACCGGCAGCGCCACGTAGAACGCCGCGGCCAGCGCCGGGTAGTCGCTGCGCCGGGTCGGGGTCAGGGTCAGGAACTCACGCAGCGCATAGAACGACACCGCGTAGAACAGCAGGATCACCGCCGTGTAACCGAGCCAGAAGGCCGCGCCGATGACCAGCACCATCACCCACCAGGCGTTGATCCGGGCGTTGAGGTTGTCGATCACCGCATGCGGGCCACGCGCCTTGAGCTTGAGGACATAGCCGATCACCGAGGCCAGCAGCAGAATGACGCCAATGCCCATGAACAACAGTTGAGTCTGGTTCTCCATCATTACTGCTCCGCCGCCAGGGCCAGCAGCGCTTCACGGCTGCGGGCAAGAAAATGCTCTTTGCTTTCGTCTTCTTCCAGACGCAACGGCGCACCGAAACTGGTGGTGCACAACAGCGGCAACGGCAGGAAACGGCCCTTGGGCATGACCCTGTTGAGGTTGGAAATCCACACTGGCACCAGCTCCGCTTGTGGGTAACTCTTGGTCAGGTGGTAAATCCCGCTTTTGAACGGCAGCAGGCCTTCGTCCGGGTTGCGCGTGCCTTCGGGGAAGATGATCAGCGAATGGCCTTGCTCCAGGGCGTCGAGCATCGGTTGCAGCGGGTTGCTGTGTTCATCGGTGCGATTGCGGTCGATCAGCACGCCGTTGAACACATTGTTGATGATGTAGCGGCGCAGGGCGCCTGACTGCCAGTAATCGGCACCGGCCACCGGGCGGGTGAAGGTGCGCAGGTTGCGCGGCAGCGAGGCCCAGAGCAGCACGAAGTCGCCGTGGCTGCTGTGGTTGGCAAAGTAGATGCGTTGCACCGGTTCCGGCGTGCAGCCCAGCCACAGGCTGCGAGCGCCGGTGACGCTGCGCGCCCCGGCGGTGATAAGGGTGGCTACCACAGATTCGAACATGACAATTCCTTTAATCCTTCAATGGAGCAAGGGCAAAATCAGCAACGCGCCCAGCAGAACAACGACCTGCAAGGCGACGAACAACAGCTGTTGGCGCAAGAGCCTGAGCGCACCCTGGCTGCGCACCGCCCAGGGGCGGCCAGCCTTGTCGGCCGGTTGCAGGCCGAGTGCGGTCAGGGCCTGGTCCAGCGCCTGGGTGGTTTCCGACAACGGCCGGGCATCATTGCCCAGCTTCTGGAACAGGTCGGCGTCGAACGCTACGCGCAGGGCGTAGTACTTTTCGATGAGTCCGAAAATAATCACGCAGATGACCGGCAGCACGAACGACAGGCTGCCCGACGTTATCCACAGCCGAACCAGACCGGCCGCCAGGCTGACCAGCGTCAGCCCGGTGGACAGATTATCCAGCGTCTTGCCACGGCGCAGCAGGCTGGCTACGACATGCAGCTGCATCTCTGCGCTCATGACATGTGGCTCAGGCTGTGCCGGTGTTCTGCGCGCAGAACGACGCCCGGCCGCGCCTTGTTCAATAGCGCGATGGCGTCATCCACCGAACTTGCCCGCCCGGTGTACAGCAGCCATGCCGCCACGGCAGTCGCGCTGCGTGAATAGCCCAGCGCGCAGCACACCAGCAACGGGCCGTTCTGACGCAGGGCTTCGATGGCTTGCGCTGCCGCCAGGCAGTGCGCGGCATCGGCGGCAATCAGATCCAGTTGCGGCAGGCTGTGGTAGGCCCGCGTACCGACCGACGCGGGAAGCTCGGCGCACAGGTCGACAATCGCCGCAAAGTGTTGCGCCGGCTGGCTTTCAGGGACGCGCCCCAGCCAGACGTTATCGATCACCTGATCGGCCTGAGGGCGCTTGCGGGTCCACAGCCGCGAATTCAGCCACGCGCCGACCAGGTAAGGCGCCAGCAGCCAATACGCGGCGGGTGACAGGCTGCCGTCGCTGCGCTTCTGAAAGCCTACGGCGTCAAACAGCAGGTAATTGAGCGCCACCAATGCCAGCGAAAAAGCCGGCCACAACAGCCACAGCCAGCCGCCACCAAGGCTGAAGGCCGGCCAGGCCAGCAGTCCGGCGCCCAGCGCGTAATACGCCGTCAGCCGCAAGCGCTTGGGGTTGCGGGTCAGGCGTGCCGCGAGTAACGGGCTGCGGCCTTCATCGGGCCACAGCCACACGCACAGCCAGCCGGCCAGTGCGCCGGTGGGCAGGTCGATGAAGTGGTGCTGCCAGGTGGTCAGCACCGACACGCCGATCAGCGCGAACCAGCCATGCAGCAGCCAGCGCCAGGCGCTGTGGAATAATCGCGCGTAGCGTTCGAAACACACCCACAGAATCACCAGCAGGGCGATGTGCAGCGAGGGCGCCTGGTTGAAAGGTTTATCGAAGCCGGCCAGCACGGCGAACAGCCAGCCGAACACGCCGTCCATTTCCGGGCGCTCGAAGGTGAAGCGCAGCGGCCACAGCAGAAAGCAGCTGACTGCCAGCAACTGCGCACTGAGCAGGCGCAGGCCATGAGTATCCAGTTGCCGGCGGGTCAGGCAGGCCAGCAGGGAAAAACCGTAGAGCAGATCGATGGACCAGTACGGCACGATGGTCCAGGCCCAGAACGGCATGTGGCTTTCCCAGGCGAATACCAGCGTACCGACGTCGTCGCGCTGGGCCGTGTACCAGGTGGCAAAACCGTAGGTGCCAAAGAACAGCGGCGCCAGGCACAGCAACCAGACCACGGCACGTTTCCACAGCCCTGGTTCGCGCAGACTGTTCACGACAACGCTGCTCACGGCAGACGTTGGGCGATGGAAACGCTGAAAATGCCCCACTCATCGATGCGCTGGGTGATCTTGCGAAAGCCTGCGGCCTCGACCAGTTGATCCATTTCTGCCTGGGTGCGCCGACGCATGACCCAGGCCTGACCGGCACGGTGGCTGGTCAGCGCACGGGCGATCAGCTCCAGCTGCGGGTGCCAGGGTTGCCCGGTGTAGACCAGATAACCGCCAGGCTCGACGGCCGCCGCCAGGCCGGCCAGCGAATCGCCGACCATCTTGTTACTGGCGAACAGCTCGTACAGGCCCGACACCACGGCCAGGGTCGGCTTGGGGTCGATGACGGCAAGGTCGGCGCGGTCGAAGGCATCGGCCTTGATGAAGCGGGCGATCTCGTCCAGGTCCAGTTGCTCGATCAGCGCGCTGCCTTGCTGGACGTTGATGTCGCTGTAGTCACGCAGCAGGATCGACTCGGGGCGCGGTTCCACACCCTTGAGCGCATCGAGAATGTAGCGGCCGTGGCCGGCAGCAATGTCGACGATACGCACGGGACGCTGTTGCTCGTGCAGCCGGTGCATGGCCAGGCGCAGCAGTTCTTCGAGGTGCACCTTGCGCTGGCGAATGCCTTTCCAGCCGATCGATTGCAGGTAGTTCTGGTCGATCACCCGGCCCAGGCCACCGCGCCCGGTCGGTTGATTGCGGTACACGTAATCCAGCGTGCTGCCGGAATCGAAGCCGGTGTCGAAGCCCAGTTTCACGCCATTGGAGAACTTGCTGCCCAGGCGCAGGCCGGCACGGGTCAGGCGCCAGTACAGATCGCGCAACGAGTTACGCGGCAGCGGCGCGGCCAGGGTTTCGGCCTCGGCGCAGGTGGCGCCGAGGCGGTCGGCATCGAGCAGGGCAGGGCTTTGCAGTGGTCGTTCGAAGGCCTGGCCGACAAAGCGGCGAATGCGCACCAGCGCCTGTTCGCGGTCACGCTCACCGAGGGTGTCGTGGAAGAAACCGGGCAGCACGTGCTTCTCTTTATGCAGGCTGCCCAGGCGATCGAAGAAGCGTTCTTGCGGCGCGCGATGCACGACAAAGTCGGCACCGGAGATCAGCACCTGGGTCGGCACCTGAATCGCCTGGGCGTCGGCCACCACCCGCTCGGCCGCTTCATACAGGCCCAGCAGCACATTCACCGAGATGGCCCGGGCAATCAGCGGGTCGCTGTCGTAGGTCACCTGGCGGTGGCGGTCATGGGTCAGAAAGCGTGCCTTGACGTAGCTGTTGACGAAAAAGTTGCCCTTGATGCGCTTGAGCAGCGCCAGGCCCTGACGGGCAAAGGGCACGTACAGCTTGATGTCGAAGGCCGGAGCGGCCAGCACCAGCGCGCGGATTTTCGGTGCGTAGTCGTGGACCCAGGTGGCCGCGATGACCGCGCCGACACTTTGGCCGATGACCGCGATATTGCCGATGTCGATCACATGGCTGGCGCCGATGTGCTCGATGAAGGTCTGCAGGTCTCGTACGTTGGTGGCAAAGCTTGGGCTGTAGCCACGCTCGCCCGGCGACTGGCCGTGGCCGCGTGCATCCCAGGCGAAGAAGTCAAAGCCTGGCAGGTCGAGTTCTTCGACCAGGTGGGCGATGCGCCCGGAATGCTCATGGCCACGGTGCAGCAGGACAATGGCCTGACGCGAGCTGCCGGGCATGACACCCCTGGCCGGCCAGTGTCGATAAAACAGCTCGACACCGTCGTGGGTACTGAAATGCAGAGCGATCACGTCGCGCATGGCGGGTTCCTTTTGCCAGACTGGAATGGGGGGAAATGCGGTTGCTGCTTAACGACCTGCTTCGCTGATTTGCGCGAGCCCCTGGCGCACGCGGTTGACCACGGTATAGATCAGCAAGGCTGAGACCACGACAAGCACCAGATTTATCCATACCGGCGCGAGTAAACCTGCGGCGACGCCGGCACCCAGCACGCCGAACACGAACGCCCGGTCGCTCTTGCCCATCGGCCCGTCGTAGCGCCGCGATGCACCGACCATGGGGCCGAGGACGCCGGTGTATTCGCTGATGACCGCCAACAGCGTGACCAGTCCCACCAGCGCCGGGCTGACGCTGGCAATCAGGGCGAAAGGCAAGAACAGCGCGCTGTCGGCGATGACATCGGTCAGCTCATTGAGATAGGCACCCAGGCGTGACTGCTGACCGAACTCGCGGGCCAGCATGCCGTCGATGGCATTGAGTGCCATGCGCAAAATCATCCACAGCGGAATCAGCGCGAACACGCCGTAATGCGGGACGCCGGCGGCCACCGCCGCACCGACTAAAAGCGAGACCACACAGGCGCCGACAGTCACCTGGTTGGCAGTGACGCCCTTGTCGTAAAGGCGCTTCACCAAGGGGCGCAGCAGGTTCTGGAAGCGGGGTTTGAGCTGGTAGATCGAAATCAAGAGGGAGCGTCCTTGTCGGCAAGTCTGGCGCATCATCGGCGCCTGAGGCGTTTTCGTACAGCGCCGGGTAAGACAAAACGTGACGTGGGTCGTGTTCTGAGCATTCGACCATTGGCCCGACGAGACCCATCATGGAGGATTTCTGGACTAACCTGTTGCCGATCTGCCCTGTAGATACAGAGGGTTTTCGAGATGAACGTGCAACTTCCACCGGCTTTGCAACACCTCAGGCTGCCGCTGCGCATCAAGCTCTGGAATGGCCACGAGTTGGACCTGAGCCCGGCGCCCAGCGTCACTATCGTGGTCAACGACCCACAACTGGTCAGCGATTTTACCCGCCCCAGCCTGGGCTTGCTGGGCAGCGCCTTCGTCGAGGGGCGGCTGGAGCTGGAAGGCTCGATCCGTGAAGTGGTGCGCCTGTGCGATGAGCTGACCACGGCACTGGGGGATGTGGAAGAGGGTGACGCACCGCACCAGCATGTTGCCCATGACCCGACACTCGATGCGGCCTCGGTGTCTTATCACTACGACCTGTCCAATGCGTTTTACCAGCTGTGGCTCGATCAGGAGATGGTCTATTCCTGTGCCTACTTCAAGACCGGCGACGAAAGCCTGGAGCTGGCCCAGCAGGATAAATTCCATCACCTGTGCCGCAAGCTGCGCTTGCAGGCCGGCGACTATCTGCTCGATGTCGGTTGTGGCTGGGGCGGGCTGGCGCGGTTTGCGGCGCGCGAATATGGCGCCCGGGTATTCGGGATTACCTTGAGCGGCGAGCAACTGAGCCTGGCGCGCGAGCGGGTGGCTGCCGAGGGTTTGCAGGACCGGGTCGAGCTGCAACTGCTCGACTACCGCGAGTTGCCGCAGGACGGTCGTTTCGACAAGGTGGTCAGTGTCGGTATGTTCGAGCACGTCGGCCACGCCAATCTGCCGCTGTACAGCCAGCGCCTGTTCGCGGCGGTGAAGCCCGGCGGGCTGGTGATGAACCACGGTATCACCGCGCGCCACACCGACGGTCGTCCGGTGGGCCGTGGCGCTGGCGAGTTCATCGGCCGCTATGTGTTTCCCAACGGCGAGCTGCCGCACCTGGCCATGATCAGCAGCCATTTGAGCGATGCCGGGCTGGAAGTGGTCGACGTCGAAAGCCTGCGTCTGCACTACGCCCTGACCCTGGAACACTGGAGCAACCGGCTTGAAGCGCGGCTGGATGAGGCACGGGCACTGATCCCCGAGCAGAGCCTGCGCATCTGGCGTTTGTACCTGGCCGGTTGTGCCTATGCCTTTGCCAAGAACTGGATCAACCTGCACCAGATTCTGGCCGTCAAGCCGCTGCCTGACGGCGGACACACCCTGCCGCTGACGCGGGCGGATGTGTACCGGTGATCACAGAATCGGCGAAATCAGGCGCGCCACGCGCATGCCCAATTGATGCAAACCACGGGCGTCGCGGCTGTCTTGCAAGGTGATCTCGCGGGCCAGTTCGAAGTCGGCTGTGAGCATCGCTTCCACCTCGCTGGCAAATTCCCGGTCGACGGTCAGCAGCATCAATTCGAAGTTGAGCCGGAACGAACGGTTGTCGAGATTGGCGCTGCCGATGGCGGTAATCTCGTCGTCGACCAGCACCACCTTCTGGTGCAGAAAGCCCGGCTGGTAACGGAACACGCGCACGCCGTCACGCACGGCGGCGAAGGCGTACAGGCTGGAGGCGGCATACACCACATAGTGATCCGGGCGCGAGGGCAGCAGCAGGCGCACATCCACGCCGCGCAATACGGCCAGGTGCAGCGCTGCCGACACTGCCTCGTCGGGGATGAAATACGGGCTGGTGATCCAGATACGTTTTTCGGCCGAGTGAATCGCCTCGACGAAAAACAGTGAGCAGGTTTCCTGCGCATCGGCAGGTCCCGTGGCCAGCAACTGACAGAGCACGCCATCTTCCGGGTAGCTGTCGGGCAGGCTCAACGGTGGCAATTGGCGGGTGGCCCAGAACCAGTCTTCGGCGAACGACTCCTGCAGGCACGCGACGACAGGGCCGATGACTTGCACATGAGTGTCGCGCCACGGCGACAGCGGCGGCTTGAGGCCCAGGTATTCGTCGCCGACGTTATGCCCGCCCAGATAGCCTTTCATGCCATCGACCACAACGATCTTGCGGTGGTTACGAAAGTTGATCTGAAAGCGGTTCATCCAGCCGCCATGGGTGGCGAAAGCCTTGATGCGCACGCCGCCGGCGCGCAGTTTCTCCACATAACTGGCGGGCAGTTTATGACTGCCGATGCCGTCGTACAGCACATAGATCGCCACGCCCTCGGCGGCTTTTTCCAGCAGCAGGTCCTGCAGGCGTCGACCGAGGTCATCGTCATGGATGATGAAAAACTGCACCAGCACGGTTTGCCGCGCCTGACGAATCGCCTCGAACATCGCCGCAAAGCTGGCCTGGCCGTTGATCAGCAAGCGCACCTCGTTATTGGCCAGCGCCGGCATGGTGCCCAGGCGCGGCATGGCGCGCAGCGCGGCGTAGGCATCCGAACGGCGGGCGGCAACAGCTTCATCAATCCATGGCCGCCAGTTGAGGTTGCCAATGGCGTGCTTCATCTCCTTGTTGGCCTGACGCCGGGCCTTGATATAGGCGTCGAACGAACTGCGGCCGAACACCATGTAGGGGATCAGGGTGAAGTAGGGGATGAACAGCAAGGACATCGCCCAGGCAATCGCGCCTTGCGCCGTGCGCACCGTGAACAGCGCATGAATGGCCGCAGCGGTGCCCAGCAAATGAATGAAGGCCAATACATAACCGAAGAAATACGGGCTGTGATAATCCATGCGCAGTCGTTCTCCTGGCTGTTCTCTGGATCGTTGGCCTTAACAGACCACAGCGGCCGGGGATTGTCGCTATTTAATTCCGCGTGCAACGCCGGGTGACGGCGCAGGTCCAAGAGTTCATCCGTATAACGTCCCGACAAGGATTACTGAAATGAACAAACGCATAGTGGCCTGGATGTTTTGCCTGGCCGCGCCAGTGGCTCAGGCGCAAATGCTGCAACCGGGCTTGTGGGAGATGTCGTCGAGCAACATGCAGGTTGATGGTCAGGCTTTGCCAGACCTGCAAGTGATGCTGGGCCAATTGAAGAACCTGCCGCCCGAGCAGCGCGCGATGCTGGAGCAGGGCATGAAGAATCAGGGCATTACACTGGGCGGTCAGGGCGTACGTTTTTGCCTGACCGAGGCGCAGGTCAAGTCGGATGATATTCCGCTGACTGATCCCAAGTCAGGCTGCAAACAGAGCATCACCGAACGCAATGGCCCGAACTGGAAATTCCAGTTCAGTTGCCCGCGGGCCCAAGGCGCAGGGCAGGCGCAATTTCTCAGTGACCGTGAATTCACCACCAAGGTGGCCGGCACATTCAATGCTTCAGGCCAGCAGCAGAAAGGCAGCCTGGACACCCGCGCAGTCTGGCTGGGGCCGCAATGTGGTGCGGTAGCACCGCGTACCTGAGTGTGGAACACGAATGCAAAACACGAGTGTTCCACGTGGAACACTCTGCTTTTTTCTCAGCGTTTCTGTTCATGACAGCCGGTCAGGCGCCCGCAAGTGATGCTGCTGCGGGTGCCGTTTGAACTGGAGACGCGCGTGATGGTGGTCCAGCCCACGCGCTGAATGGTGCCAATCCAGGTCTCGCCATCCCAGGACAGCCCGCTGAAAAACGTCCATTGCCCGAAGCGACTGTTGGTCTGTGCCCAGCGTCGGTTGCCGGCTGCTTCCACTCCCCGCAAGTACGTCGTGTTGCCCTGCGTCGCCACGCTATAGCCGTTGCCCACTGAGTCGCTGCAGGCCAGCAGGGTCAGGCTGCGCGTGCAGGTGGCGCGTTCAAGGTCTGGCTGTGTGCCAAATGCCCAGGCTTGAGTACCCAGCAAACATAAAAAAACCCCTGCCAGCATTTTCAAAGTGGGATGCATGCGCGTGCCTTGGTCGGATTAATTGGCTATCTTGCATTGTTATACTATAACATTTACGAGTGATTAGACCTTTATGAACCCTCGCAACCGCTTGGTGAATCCTGATGCCGAACCGTCTACCCGTTACCGTCCTGTCCGGCTTTCTTGGCGCGGGCAAGAGTACCTTGCTCAATCATGTACTGCGCAACCGCGAGAATCTGCGGGTCGCGGTGATCGTCAACGACATGAGTGAAATCAACATCGATGGCAGCGAAGTCCAGCGCGATGTCAGCCTCAACCGCGCCGATGAAAAGCTGGTCGAGATGAGCAATGGCTGCATCTGCTGCACCCTGCGTGAAGACTTGCTCGAAGAGGTCAGCCGCCTGGCGCAAGACGGCCGCTTTGATTACCTGTTGATCGAGTCCACCGGCATTTCCGAACCGCTGCCGGTGGCCGAGACCTTTACCTTTCGTGACGAGGCGGGCACCAGCCTGGCGGACATCGCGCGCCTGGACACCATGGTCACGGTGGTCGACGGGGTGAATTTCCTGCTTGATTACCAGGCCGCCGAAAGCCTGGCCAGCCGTGGCGAGAGCATGGGCGAGGACGATGACCGCTCGATCACCGACCTGCTGATCGAGCAGATCGAGTTTGCCGACGTCATTCTGCTCAGCAAGATCGACCTGATCAGTTCCAGCGAGCGCGAAGAGCTACTTGCCATTCTGGCGCGGCTCAATGCGCAGGCGCATATCGTACCGATGGTCATGGGCCAGGTGCCGCTGGCGACCATCCTCGACACCGGCCGCTTCGATTTTGAACGCGCAGCGCAAGCGCCCGGCTGGCTCAAGGAGCTGCGCGGCGAACATGTGCCCGAGACCGAGGAATACGGCATTGCCTCGACCGCCTACCGGGCACGGCGACCGTTTCATCCGCAACGCTTTTTCAGCTTCCTGAACCGTGAGTGGAGCAACGGCAAGCTGCTGCGCTCAAAGGGCTTTTTCTGGCTGGCCAGCAAGCACCAGGAAGCCGGCAGCTGGTCGCAGGCCGGCGGCTTGATGCGCCATGGTCCGGCCGGGCGCTGGTGGCGCTTTGTGCCGCGTGCGCAATGGCCCCAGGATCAGGAAAGTCTCACCGCGATCATGGAACACTGGACCCCGACCACCGGCGACTGCCGTCAGGAACTGGTGTTCATCGGCCAGAACATCGACTTTGCGCGACTGACCGCCGAGCTCGACGACTGCTTGCTGACGGACGCAGAAATGGGCCTGGGCAGCGAAGCCTGGAGCGTGCTGCCCGATCCGTTCGGCGACTGGCATGAGGAGGCGGCCTGATGCTTGCGAAGGTCTTGCCGTTTCAGCCCAGGGCCCGCCAGGTACACGGCGACACCCCGGAGATTCTTGCCGATGCGTTGCAGGACGGCATTAATCTCGCGGTATGGCAGCGGCGTTTGCCGCTGCATATTCACGATTTCGCCCAGGCCGTGCTGTCGCTGAACGAGCCGCTGTCGGAGTCTTTGTCGCTGGACGTCCAGTGCGGTGAGGCCGAGCCCGATTTGCGCGGGCTGGCGCCGGGCTACGCCGATGTGCAAGGGCATGCCGGCTTTATCGCCGATGTCGCGTGGCTGGTCAGTGCCTACGCCTGCCTGCTGGGTGCCGAGCGGGTCGGCGTGCGTTTGCGGGCGATGGATAAAGCCATGTGTCCGCGTTTTCACGTTGATCATGTGCCGATGCGCCTGATCACCACCTACGCCGGCAATGGCAGCCAGTGGCTGGCCGAGCGCGCCATGGACCGGGCGCAACTGGGCCCGCGGGATATCGAACTGCCAGAGCCGGCGCAGATCCAGCAATTGCAGTGCGGCGAGGTGGCATTGCTCAAGGGCGAGCGCTGGAGCGGCAACGAGGGGCGCGGCCTGATCCATCGCTCGCCACCCCTGGCGCGCGACGAGCGCCGGTTGATCCTGACGCTGGACTGGCTGGATTAATCCGGGGCCTGCCACTGGCCCTTGCTTTGCCCTTCGCAAAACGGCTTGAGGTAGGCGGCATCGCTGGCCACGCCGTAATAGTGGATGTTCTCGCGATAAGGCATATTGGCCACCAAGGCATTACGGCAGACGCCGAAAGCGCCGGTGGGGCACTGTTCGGAATAGGTCACCTCGACCTTTTGCCCTGGCAGTTGCGGCTGGCAAAAGCTGTCGCGGAACAGTTTGGGCGGCACCGAGATATTTTCCTGGCACACCCGCACATCGAGCCGCTCGGCCTTGCTGTGCACCAGGCAGGCCTCGGCCTGCACATGGGCTGAAGCCAGTAGCCATGCTGCCAGGTGAAGGGCGGACCCTATGGTTTTAGAGGTGCCCATGTGGCGTAATCTCGATTGCAAACCCTGATCTCCAGAAGCGAGCCGATGCTGCAGAACATTCCTACCCATGTGATCGGCGGCCCGTTGGGCGCCGGCAAGACCAGTCTGATCCGGCATCTGTTGGCCAACAAGCCTGCCCATGAGCGCTGGGCAGTGTTGATCAACGAGTTCGGCCAGATCGGGCTGGACGCCGCGCTGCTGACCACGGACGCCGATGGTATCGCACTTGGCGAAGTGGCTGGCGGCTGCCTGTGCTGCGTCAACGGCGTGCCGTTCCAGATTGGCCTGGGGCGTCTGCTGCGCAAGGCGCGGCCCGATCGCTTGCTGATCGAGCCCTCGGGACTGGGGCATCCGCAGCAGTTGCTGGCGCAATTGCGTCAGCCACCCTGGCAAGGCGTGTTGCAGGTAATGCCGATGCTGATGGTCCTCGATGCCGCCGCGCTGGCCGCCGGTCAGCCGCTGCCCGAGGCCCAGCAGCAAGCGCTGAGCGAGGCCGGGTTGCTGGTGCTGAACAAGGCTGAAAATCTGCATGGCGACGCGCGGCACCGGCTGACACAGCTTTTACCGCACAAGCCGCTGGTCTGGTGCAGCCATGGTCAGCTGCCAGTGGCGCAGTTGCCGGGCATCGAGGCGATTGCGGCTGTAGCGATCAATGCGTTGAAGCTGCCGCCCAGTATCGAGCCGCGTCAGGCGCAATGGACCGCTGAAGATGAACCGCGGGTGCTCAGTCAGGCCAGCGCCGAGGGCTGGAGCATTGGCTGGCGCTGGCACCCGGCGCAGCGTTTCGATTGTGCGCGTATCGACGCCTGGCTGGCGGGGCTGAACTGGCGTCGGGCCAAGCTGGTGGTGCAGGGCGAACAAGGCTGGTGTTCGGCCAACGCCCTTGATAATGCGCGATTGATCTGGAAAAGCAGCGAATGGCGCCAGGATTCACGCCTGGAGCTGATCTTTGGCGAGGCTCAGGATATTGAGGCGTTGCAGGCAGGACTGGCTGCCTGCCGCCTGCCTTGAGCGCGCCACTGATCGGTCACTGCTTCCATTTCTGGTGCGACTGGCGCCATTCGTCGAGGCGGATGACTTCGGCCGTCGGCTGCGGCGTCTTGATCTCGAACGGGTAGGGCGCCAGCTCGATCTGCGCGCTGTGCGCACCGAACTGGGTGATGGTGCCCGGATGACGTTGCTCGCCGGTGACCGTGAACTCGAAGCCATAAATCCGCGCCAGACGCTTGCGGCCGTTGGCATCGGCGACCCAGGCCAGGCGCCGGAAAGCGACGTTCTCGTCGAGCAATTCAAGTTCCAGGCGGGCACAATGCTGCTTGACCCGCTCCAGCGCCTTCTCGCGCAGCCCGTGGGCATGCCATAACCAGGCCGCTACGGTGGCGAGCAGCATCAGCACGAAAATATTACCCAGGGTCAGCATGACGGAGCGCTCCAGCGGTGAGCCTAAAAACTACCTGCGTTGCCATCGCTGCGTTAAAAACAGGCTCGGAATGCTCATTTACAACCCGTAAACTCCGCTTCCTCGCCTGTTTTTGCCTTGCGCTGACTGCCTCGCCTACGTTTTTGGAGGCGCCTTTAGCTTAACTGTGTCGGCTCATTTGCAGCCATACTGCGCGGCTTAAATTTCTTACTACTGCACTTGTATCGTGTTCAGGATCGCTAATGAAACGCACCCCCCACTTGCTTGCTATCCAGTCCCATGTGGTGTTCGGCCATGCCGGCAATAGCGCTGCGGTGTTCCCGATGCAGCGTATCGGGGTCAATGTCTGGCCGCTCAATACGGTCCAGTTTTCCAACCACACCCAATACAGGCAATGGACCGGCGAAGTGCTGGCACCCCAGCAAATCCCGGCCCTGATCGAAGGTATAGCCGGCATTGGCGAACTGGGCCAGTGCGATGCGGTGCTCTCGGGGTACATGGGCAGCGCCGCGCAGGGGCGGGCGATTCTCACCGGTGTGTCGCGCATCAAGGCCGCCAACCCGCGCGCGCTGTACCTGTGCGACCCGGTGATGGGTCACCCGGAAAAAGGCTGCGTGGTATCGCCCGAGGTCAGCTCGTTTCTGCTTGAAGAAGCGGTGGCGGTGGCCGACTACCTGTGCCCCAACCAGTTGGAGCTCGACAGCTTTTCCGGCCGTCGGCCCGAGTCGCTGACCGATTGCCTGTACATGGCGCGCGCCTTGCTGGCCCGTGGCCCGAAGGCGGTGATGGTCAAGCACCTGAACTACCCCGGCAAGCCGGCCGACAGCTTTGAAATGCTGCTGGTCAGCACCGAAGGCAACTGGCACCTGAGCCGCCCGCTGCTGGCCTTCCCGCGCCAGCCGGTGGGCGTTGGCGACCTGACCTCGGGCTTGTTCCTGTCGCGCATCCTGCTGGGCGATGCACCGGTGGCTGCATTCGAGTTTGCCGCCGCTGCGGTGCATGAAGTGCTGCTGGAGACCCAGGCCTGTGGCAGTTATGAACTGGAACTGGTCCGCGCCCAGGACCGCATTGCCCATCCGCGCGTGCGCTTTGAAGCCCGCCCGATGGAGGGCCGTCCCGTCGCTGTTACAGCGTCTCTTCCTTGATTTCCTGGTAGCGCTTCTCCAGTTCCTGGCGCAGTTGGCGGCGCTGTTGGGCCTGGATGAAGCGGCGCTTGGCGTCCGCTGTCTGCGGCTCCAGCGCCGGCACGCTCACCGGCTTGCGGTTGTCGTCCACCGCGACCATGGTGAAGAAGCAGCTGTTGCTGTGGCGCACCGAGCGTTCGCGGATGTTTTCGGTCACCACCTTGATGCCGACCTCCATCGAGGTGTTGCCGGTGTAGTTGACCGAGGCCAGAAAGGTCACCAGCTCACCGACATGCACCGGCTCGCGAAAGATCACCTGATCCACCGACAGGGTCACCACATAGCTGCCGGCATAGCGCGCGGCACAGGCGTAGGCGACTTCGTCGAGGTACTTGAGCAAAGTGCCGCCATGCACGTTGCCAGAAAAGTTGGCCATGTCCGGCGTCATCAATACAGTCATCGACAGCTGGGCGTTTCCGGGTTCCATCACTGATTCTCACGGTCAAGGTGTTAAGAGTGAACGCCTATGCTGGCGTTTGATGGTGCATGAACGCAGTGCTTACAACAGATATCGGGACGTCAGGCGAGGGCTTTCCGTCACGCTTGGCAACCTATCTGTTTCCATATATTGCATCGGCTTTATGGCGCGGGGGGCAGTGTTACCCTGCGCAAGACCTTGTAACGGTTTTTTCCTACGCTTTATACCTCAAATCATGACGCTGCCACGGATCACATGACCTTGCCCCGCGCACAGGCCATGCCGGGATAAGGCAGCGCCACTCTGCATAAGGAGCTGCGCCCGCCATGCATGCCGTTGACTTCATTCAGGATCTGGCAGTGATCATGCTAGTGGCCGGGGTGGTGACCATTGTCTTCCATCGCCTCAAACAGCCTGTGGTGCTGGGCTACATCGTGGCCGGCTTTCTGATCGGCCCGCACACGCCGCCGGTCAGCCTGATCCACGACGAACACACGATCAGGATCCTCGCCGAGCTGGGGGTGATCTTCCTGATGTTCTGCCTGGGGCTGGAGTTCAGCCTGCGCAAGCTGTTCAAGGTCGGTGCGACGGCGTTCATCGCCGCCTTCCTGGAAATCACCCTGATGATCTGGCTCGGTTACGAGATCGGCCAGTATTTTGGCTGGAGCACCATGGATTCGCTGTTCCTGGGCGCGATCCTGGCGATTTCCTCGACCACCATCATCGTCAAGGCGCTCAACGACCTGAAGATGAAGAACCAGCACTTTGCCCAGTTGATTTTCGGTGTGTTGATCGTCGAAGACATCCTCGGTATCGGCATCATTGCCCTGCTGTCGGGCATCGCGGTCAGTGGTGCGGTCAGCTCTGGCGAGGTGTTTTCAACGGTCGGCAAGCTGTCGCTGTTCATGATCGTCGCGCTGGTGATCGGCATCCTGCTGGTGCCGCGACTGCTGGCCTATGTGGCGCGGTTCGAAAGCAACGAGATGTTGTTGATCACGGTATTGGGCCTGTGCTTCGGCTTCTGCCTGCTGGTGGTCAAGCTCGAATACAGCATGGTGCTGGGCGCCTTCCTGATCGGCGCGATCATGGCCGAATCCCGGCAATTGATAAAAATCGAAGGCCTGATCGAGCCTATTCGCGACATGTTCAGCGCCATCTTCTTTGTCGCCATCGGCCTGATGATCGACCCGAAGATTCTGCTCGAATATGCCTGGCCCATCGCGGTGATCACCGTGGCCGTGGTGCTGGGCAAGATGATTTCCTGCGGGCTGGGCGCGTTTATCGCCGGTAACGATGGCCGTACTTCGCTGCGTGTCGGGATGGGGCTGTCGCAGATTGGCGAGTTCTCTTTCATCATCGCCGCGCTGGGCATGACCCTGCAGGTCACCAGCGACTTTCTCTATCCGGTGGCCGTGGCGGTCTCGGCGATCACCACCTTGCTGACCCCGTACCTGATTCGCGGCGCCGACCCGTTGTCGATCAAACTGGCGGCCGTGGTGCCGCGGCGTATCGGCCGGGTGTTCTCGATGTATGGCGAATGGCTGCGCAGCATTCAGCCACAGGGGCAGAGCGCGATCCTGGCGTCGATGATCCGCAAGATTCTGCTGCAAGTGGGGGTTAACCTGGCGCTGGTGATCGCTATCTTCTTCTGCGGCGGCTATTTTGCCGGGCGCATTGGCGGCTACATGAGCGAATGGGTCAGCGATGTCGTGCAGCAGAAGGCCTGGATCTGTGGAGCGGCGTTGCTGCTGTCGCTGCCGTTCCTGATCGCCGCCTATCGCAAGCTCAAGGCTCTGTCGATGCTGCTGGCCGAGATGGGCGTCAAGCCGGAAATGGCCGGGCGCCACACCGAACGGGTGCGCAAGGTCGTTGCCGAAGTGATTCCGTTGCTGTCGCTGATGCTGATCTTCGTGCTGCTGGCCGCGTTGTCAGCCAGCATTCTGCCGACACTGGAGCTGCTGGTGGTGATCCTGCTGGTCGCGGCCGGGGTGGCCGCGTTGCTCTGGCGCTGGTTTATCCGCGTGCATTCGCGGATGCAGATTGCCCTGCTGGAAACCCTGGGTAATAACCAGGAACACTCAGGGCATTGATCTGCCGACCTGACAGGTGCTGGCTGGAAACTCAGCTTTCCAGCCAGACATCCCGGGCCCAGTGCCACACAGATTCCCAGCTCTCTTCGACCACCAGTTCTTCTTCGCCGGACCACAGCACCACGGTGCCGTCTTCTTCGACGCAGTAATAATCGTCACCGTCCTGGCACAGCGGAATCAGCTCGCGCGGTACACCTTCGTCCCAGGCATTGGCAGCCACGTCCGGCAGGTAGGTGTGCGACTGCGGATCGGTCACGGTGACCGGTTCCAGGCTGCCGTAAACCACATCGCTGACGGTCAGGAGAAACTCCTTGAACACGAACGGGATGTTGATGAACAACTGCTCTTCGATCTCGACCAACTGGTCTTCGTCAGGCAGTTCGAGCGGAACCGGGACCGGCTCGTTCTTTTCACGCAGTTCTTCGATGACTTCTTCCACGGCGGGGATCCTCTGAGCTAGATGGCGCGGGTTATACAGTAGCCGAAAGCCGCTTTCAAAAATAACTATCCGGGCGGGTAAACAAAAAACCCCGGAACAAGTCCGGGGTTCGATCACACAGGGTGGGCGGTAGTTCAGCCGTTCTGGCGAATACCCGCAACCAGCCATGGCTGGTTCTCACCCGGTTGACGCTCCATGTTCCAGCTTTCGCTGAAGGCTTCGCCCTTGTCGAAACGCGAGGACTTGGAAATACCGGAGAACGTCAGCGTGGCGATGGTGCGGTCAGCACGGTCATCGACACCGTCAAGCTGCACGCTCAGGTTGTCGATGTAGGTCGACTGAAAGGCGTCGCCCAGCTCTGCACGTTCCTTTTTCAGAAATTGCAGCATGGTCGGCGTCACGAATTCGGCAATCTTGTCGATTTCGTTGGCGTCCCAGTGCTGCTGCAGGGCCTGGAAGTGGCCGCGAGCGGCTTCCAGGAAGCGCTCTTCGTTGAACCAGGCCGGCGCGTTGATCGCAGGTGCAGCGGCAGGTGCGGCAGAGGAGCCGAAGATCGGATTCTGACCGGCAGGCGCGGCTTCACGCTGGTACGGCGCACCGGCACCGGCCATGGTCGGCGCTTGTTGCGCGCGGCGACGGGCGATGAAGCGGAAGATCAGGAAGGCGATCAGGGCCATGATCAGGATGTCGAACAGCTGGATACCGTCGAAGCCGTCACCCATGAACATGGCGGCGAGCATGCCGCCAGCGGCGATACCGGCCAATGGGCCGAGCCAGCGCGAGGCACCGCTGGCTGCCGGTGGACGGGCAGCGGCGTTAGGGGCAGCAGCCGGTGTGGCAGGGGCGGCCTGGCGAGTCTGGTGAACCGGCGCCGAGCCGCTGCTCTTGCCGCCGCCGAAACGTGCGGCGCTGGCGTCCAGGCTCAGCGTCAGGCTGAGGCACAGGGCCATGGCGATGCTAAGAAAACGTTGCATAGAGGGGATTCCCGTTTTTATGAATTGCACGCGCGCCATGTTGCACAGGGGGCAGGCTGATGGCTAGCACGCGTGTGTTTCGGGTTTTTACACAAAACCTGTACGAAATTTCAGCAGGTTGCGTGGGAACGGCCGATTGGCCGTTCCTGCGAGGAGGTGTTTACAGCGCCACCAGCTTGGCATAGCCCATCATCAGCCATTTGCTGCCTTCTTCGAAGTTGACCTGCACCCGGGCCTGGGCGCCTGAGCCTTCGAAGTTGAGGATGGTGCCTTCGCCGAACACCGCGTGTTGCACGCGCTGGCCGAGGGTGAACGGTGTTTCAGGGATGTTGGTGCCGGTGAACAGGCGGCTGTCGTTGGCTTTGGGCATGCCGCCGAAAGGCCGGGTGACGCTGTTGGACAGGCGCACTTCCTGGATCAGGGCCGAGGGAATCTCGCGCACGAAACGCGACACCTTGTTATAGGTCTCGCTGCCGTACAGGCGACGGGTTTCGGCGTAGGTCATCACCAGGTTCTGCATGGCGCGGGTGATGCCGACATAGGCCAGGCGACGCTCTTCTTCAAGGCGGCCGGGTTCTTCCAGGCTCATCTTGTGCGGGAACAGGCCTTCTTCCATGCCCACCAGGAACACATGCGGAAATTCCAGGCCCTTGGCGCTGTGCAGGGTCATCAACTGGACGCTGTCTTCGTGCTCGTCGGCCTGGCTGTCGCCGGCTTCAAGTGAAGCGTGGCCAAGGAAGGCGGCCAGCGGCGTGAGGTCTTCTTCGGTGTCGGTGTTTTCGAAGTTACGCGCGGCGCTGACCAGTTCCTCAAGGTTTTCTACCCGGGCCTGGCCTTTTTCGCCTTTTTCCTGCTGGTGATAGTTGATCAGCCCGGACTGCTCGATGACGGTCTGGGTCATCAGGTGCAGCGGCATGTCGCTGACTTTGGCGGCCAGGTTGTCGATCAGCTCGATAAAGCCGTTCAGGGCGCTGGCGGCACGGCCGGTCACGCCTTTGTTGCTGACCAGCAAAACCATCGCTTCCCACATCGAGATCTGCGCACCACGTGCATGCTCGCGAATCGCTTCGACGGTCTTTTCGCCGATGCCGCGGGTTGGCACGTTGATTACCCGTTCCAGTGCCGCATCGTTGCCACGGCCTTCGAGCAGGCGCATGTAAGCCATGGCGTTCTTGATTTCGGCGCGTTCGAAGAAGCGCTGGCCACCATAGATACGGTACGGAATGCGCTCGCGCAGCAGCGCCTCTTCAAGCACCCGCGACTGGGCGTTGGAGCGATACAGAATGGCGATATCGCTGCGTGCCAGGCCGGTCTTCAGCGCGCTCTCGATGGTTTCGACGACATAGCGCGCTTCGTCGTGTTCGTTGAAGGCGGCGTACAGGCTGATCAGCTCGCCGTCGCCGACTTCGGTCCACAGCTCTTTGCCCAGGCGCCCGCTGTTATTGACGATCAAACCATTGGCAGCCTTGAGGATGCTCGCCGTGGAGCGGTAGTTTTGCTCCAGGCGGATGACCTCGGCGTCCGGGAAGTCCGACGAATACTGCTGGATGTTCTCGATACGTGCGCCGCGCCAGCCGTAGATCGACTGGTCGTCGTCACCGACCACCATCAGGCTGTCGCCGCCCTGGGCCAGCAGGCGCAACCAGGCGTACTGCACGGCGTTGGTGTCTTGGAACTCGTCGACCAGCACATGACGGAAGCGCCGCTGGTAGTGCTGCAACAGGCCCGGATGGTCGCGCCACAGGTCCAGGGCGCGCAGCAGCAATTCGGAAAAGTCGATGACGCCGGCGCGCTGGCAGGCGGCCTCGTAGGCTTCGTAGATGCCGCGCATGGTCGTCAGGAACAGATCGCCACTGGGCTGGATATGCTGCGGGCGCAGGCCTTCATCTTTCTGGCCGTTGATGAACCACTGGGCCTGGCGTGCCGGCCAGCGTTGCTCGTCCAGCCCCAGCTCGCGGATCACCCGCTTGACCAGGCGCTGCTGGTCGTCGCTGTCGAGGATCTGGAAGGTCTGCATCAGCCCGGCTTCCTGCCAGTGCGCGCGCAACAGGCGATGCGCCAGGCCGTGGAAGGTGCCGACCCACATGCCGGCCGGGCTGATACCGATCAGCTGTTCGATGCGGTGGCGCATCTCGGCGGCGGCCTTGTTGGTGAAGGTCACCGACAGGATCGAATGCGGCGAGGCGTGCTCGACCTGCATCAGCCAGGCGATGCGGTGCACCAGCACGCGGGTTTTACCGGAGCCGGCGCCAGCCAGGACCAACTGACGACCCAGGGAGGCGGCTACGGCCTGGCGCTGGGCGTCGTTGAGGGAATTGAGCAAAAAAGAGAGGTCATCGTGCATGGGCGCATTCTAGGGGGCTGATTGACGCCGGGCAAACCATGCGTGCGTGTAACGGTGTAAAAACGGCGAACGGGCAAACGATTGCGCACCCCCGCAAATCCGATAAAAGGCCTGCGATGCGTCTGGATCAAGGCTGTCAGAGATATGGCAGGGTGCTATTTTTCTACGCCCCGACTGTTTGGTACGGCGGCCGGCTTGTGTATGCTCGCACTCGCTCAAGGCTTCCCGCACAAGAACCAATAAGAATGATGCCATGACTCACTCTTTCAACCGGCGCGATGCTTGCGGCACTCGCCGCCGGGACATTCGCCAGCAGTTTGCAGGCCAGCTGGAGATCGAGCGTACGCGCTTGCTCTATCAGGGCTCACTGCTGCCGACCCTGTTCATGTTCATCAATGGTCTGGTGTGCGCCTGGTTGCTGTGGACGCCTGCGCATGACTGGCGAGTGGGCGTGTGGCTGGTCTGGCTGACGGCGCTGGTCGGCCTGCGCCTGGTGCAGGTCAAGGCCTTTACCGCCGCCCCGGTCGAGCGCCAGGCGCTGCCGGTGTGGCGCCAGCGTTTTCTGCTGGGCGCCTGTGTCAGCGGCCTGACCCTGGCCTGCGCCGCGATGCTGCTGGTGCCGGTGACCAACTTCGAGCAGCAGGCCTGGGTCTTCGGCATGATCGGCGTGGCGACTTTATCGGCCAGCGTGGCCTATGCGGTGAGCCTGCCGGCGTTCCTGACCTTCAGCCTGTCGTGCCTGGTGCCGCCGATCCTCTATCTGTTTTTCGGGCCGGATGTGCCGCTGCGTGGCTGGGGCTGGCTGGGCCTGCTGCTATTGCTGGCGCTGGTGGTGGTGGCCTTGCAGATCAATCGCCTGTTGCGCCGCAGCCTGATCCAGCGCTTCCAGAACCAGAAACTGATCGAGCACCTGCAACAGGCCCAGGCGCGCAGCGATCAGCTCAACGAGGAACTGGGCAAGGAGGTCGAGCAACGCCGGCATGCCGAGCGCTATCTGCGCAAGGCCCAGGCCGGCCTGCAGACCCGTGTGGACGAGCGCACCAAGGAGCTGGAGCAGGCGCGTCAGGCGCTGAGCAAGAGCCCGCCGCCGCTGGCCGCCACGGTGCTGGCCTCGGCCAGCGAAGGCATTGTCATCTTCGACCCCGACTACCGGATTCTGACCATCAACCAGGCCTTCAGCCGGGTCTCTGGCTATACCCAGGAAGAACTGGTCGGCCGTCAGGTCATGGAAATCGCCAGCAGCCGCGATGCGCAGCGGCATTTTCAGGCCATTCATCAAGCGCTGGAGCAGACCGGCCATTGGCAGGGCGAACTGGTCGAGGCGCGCAAGAACGGCGAGCTGTACCCGCAATGGCTGCAACTGAGCCTGGTGCGCGATCCTGCGGGCAAAGCCAGCCATATCGTCGGCTTCTTTACCGACCTGTCGGCCCGCCGCGAGTCCGAGGAGCGCTTGCGCTATTTGGCGCATTTCGACGAATTGACCGGGCTGGCCAACCGGTCGCTGTTCAAGGAGCGTCTGAATCAGGCGCAGCAACGTGTACGGCAAGGGGGACGCAGCCTGGCCTTGCTGCATGTCGACCTGGACCGCTTCAAGCTGCTCAACGAGAGCCTGGGCCACGAGGTCGCCGACCAGTTGCTGCAACATGTTGCCCGCAGGCTGTCCAGCGCCCTGCCGGAGGCCGACACCATCGCCCGCTTGTCCGGCGACGAGTTCGCCGTGCTGTTCGACAACTACGCCAGCCTGTCGAGCCTGGCGCGGGTGGCCAGTCGCATGCTCACCAAACTGCGCACGCCGGTGATGGTGGCCGGACACGAGCTGGTGGTCAGTGCCTCGGTGGGCATCAGCCTGCTGCCGGACTCGGCGCGTGATATTCCCTCGCTGGTCAGCCAGGCCAACATGGCGATGAAACACGCCAAGCACCTGGGCGGGAACAACTTCCAGTTCTTCACCGACAACCTGCAGGCCAGCACCCTGGAGCGCCTGCAACTGGAAATCCAGCTGCGCAAGGCCATCGACGACAACCAGTTGCGGGTCTATTACCAGCCGCGCCTGTGCCTGAGCAGCGGGCGCCTGGACGCCGCCGAGGCGCTGGTGCGCTGGATGCACCCGGAGCGCGGTCTGGTGCCGCCCGGTGAGTTCATCGGGCTGGCCGAAGAAACCGGGCTGATCGGCGCCATTGGCGAGTTCGTCCTGCGCCAGGCTTGCTGGCAGGCGTGCGAATGGCAGCGCAAGGGCCTGGAGCCGATCCGGGTGTCGGTCAATCTGTCGGTGTACCAGCTACGCCAGGGCAAGCTGGTCAGCTTGGTGCGCCAGGTGCTTGAAGAGACCGGGCTGGACCCGCACCGCCTGGAACTGGAACTGACCGAAAGCCAGTTGCTCGACAGCGTCGAATACATCATCGCCACCTTCCAGCAATTGCGCGGGCTGGGCGTGAAGCTGGCCATCGACGATTTCGGCACCGGCTATTCCTCGCTGAGCTACCTGAAGCGCTTCCCGGTGGACTACGTGAAGATCGACCAGACTTTCATTCGCGGCCTCGACGAAGGCTCCGGCGACGCGGCGATCATTCAGGCGATCATCGCCATGGCCCACAGCCTGAACCTGAAAGTGGTGGCTGAAGGTGTCGAGCAGCAGACCCAGCTGGAGTTTCTCAAGCTGCAAGGCTGCGACGAGATTCAGGGTTACCTGATCAGCCGGCCGGTGGAGGCTCATGCCATGGAAGGGTTGTTAACGCCTGTCACCTGAAACAGACACGTCATGGAGGTACGTGATTGTGACCTTTTGCGGCGCGCTGACTGGGCGACTTGCGGGTCATGTAGTATAACTACAAGCCAGCTACATACCCGCCAACGCTTCCTTGATCGAGTCCTGCCCGTGAATCTGCTGCAACACATCACCCAGTCCCGTCATCTGCTGCGCAAGTCGGAGCTGAAAGTTGCCGATCATGTGCTGCTCGATCCTGCGGCCGTGATGCACAGTTCAATGGCCGATCTGGCGCACAGCGTCGGCATCAGCGAGCCGACCATCGTGCGTTTCTGCCGCGCCATCGGCTGCACCGGCTTTCAGGACCTCAAGCTCAAGCTCGCGCAAAGCCTGGCGGCGGGTGCCAGTTTCGGCCAGTTCGCGATTCATGAAGACGACTCGGTCGCCGACTACAGCCTGAAGATTTTCGACACCACGCTGCACACCTTGATGGAAGTGCGCGAAAACCTCGACCCGCACGCCCTGCAACTGGCCGTCACCGCCATGGCCGGCGCCACGCGGGTGGAGTTCTATGGCTTCGGTGCCTCCGGTGCCGTGGCAGCCGATGCCCAGCACAAGTTCTTCCGCCTGCTGCTGACCGCCGCCGCCTACTCGGACCCGCACATGCAGGCCATGTCGGCCGTGACTCTGAAGCCTGCGGATGTGGCGGTGTGCATCTCCCAGTCGGGACGCTCCAAGGACCTGTTGATCACCGCCAACATGGTCCGCGAGAGCGGCGCCACGCTGATCACCCTGTGCCCGAGCCAGACACCGCTGGCCGAACTGTCGACCATCAACCTGGCCATCGATGTTCACGAAGACACCGAGATCTATACCCCGCTGACTTCGCGCATCGCGCACCTGGTGGTCATCGACGTGCTGGCGATGGGCGTGGCCATGGCGCGTGGGCCGAGCCTGGTCAACCACCTGAAAAGTGTCAAACGCAGCTTGCGCAGCCTGCGGTTGTCGCCCAAGTCGATCAAGAACCACGACGACTGACACCGCTCAAGGCCTTGCCTGAGCGGTGCATGCTTCACGCCTGAATGCCAGAAACCCGAAGGTCTCTGGCAAAGCGCATGCGATCAGGCGTGCATCAAACAACAACTTCCACGTCGATGCTGATCAGCATCTTGTCATTGAAGAAAATGTTCACGCAGCTGATATCGGCCCCGCTGGGTTGCGTGTAATGCACTTCCTTGTCATTGAGGACCGTCAGGCCAATGCCGTCCAGGTCCAGCTTCAACTCCAGATTGACCGTATTGCCCGCAGCGGGTTTGTCGCTCAGAACCAGAACCGGTTCGATCGCTGTGTTACCTACCGTCACGACGGCCTTGACGCTCAGTTTGTTAGCCTGGGTATCTGTGCCTGGCATTCTGTTGTCGTAGGCGTAACCGCTTTTAATCATGCACATGGTGTTTCTCCTTGATTGTGGCCGGAATGACCATTGCGTCCTGCAAGCCCACTATCTCGAAGAGTCGATGCCTTGAAACGGTACATATCTATTTTTTTCAAACCCTGAAATCGCGGGTCAATCGTCACCAACTTGTCACGCTTTTGCCGCGTTTTCGTCATTGCCCAAGGCCACTCTGTATGTCCCGCACAACGTATTGGGAGTACAGGAAATGGCTCGGCACTACGATGATTTGCAGCACAGTTCAGTCAAGACTCGCCGTCAGCAGGAAGACCAGCGCCGCATGGAGTTTCGCCGTGCGATCGAGAGTTACTCTGAAGAGCGGCGTCTGAATCAGAAGCTCTCCGACTATCTGGACCTCGACAGCCTTCCCGACCAGCACTGGCAGGTCAGCCCGTCTTCTTCCGACCGTCGAAACGCTCGACCAGCCGGCTGATCTGCGCCCGCTCGGTGCGGATGAAGTTCAGGAACGCATGCGCGACCGGCGACAGACGCTTGTCGCGCGCCTGAACCACGCACCAGCTGCGGTACAGCGGCAACTCGGCCACCGGCAGCTCGGTGAGCGTGCCGGCGGCCAGCTCTGCGCTGACGGCATGACGGGTCAGCATGGCCAGGCCTAACCCCGCCACCACACACTCACGCTGGGCTTCGCTGGAGGACACTTCCAGGGTCTGGTTGAAGTGAACACGCTTCTCCTTGAAATACTCCTCGCAGGCCTTGCGTGTGCCTGAACCATTTTCACGAACCAGCAACGGCCACGGCTCCAGGTCCTTGAGCGCCAGTTGCGGCTGCGCGCACAGCGGATGATCGTTCGGCGCCACGGCCACGATCGGGTTATTCAGGAAGGGCAGAAACTCAAGGTCCATATCCTGCGGAACCATCGACATCACGACCAGATCGTCGCGGTTGTCTGCCAATCGACGAATGATCTGCGCACGATTGACCACGGCCAGCGCCAGGCTGACTTCCGGGTACTGGCGCTTGAACGCGGCGAACAGGTGCGGAATGAAGTATTTGCAGCTCGACTCGATGGCCAGTTTCAGTTGGCCCTGCAGCGAGCCCTGCATGTCCGAAAGCTGCATGTCGAGGTTCTCCAGCCGGCCGAAAATATCGCGGCTGGCATGGCGCAGGGCCTCAGCGGCTTCGGTCAGGTAAAGCTTTTTGCCGACGTACTCGAACAGTGGCTGGCCAATCAGCTCTTCCAGCTGGCGCATTTGCAAGCTGACAGCCGGTTGCGTGAGGGCCATTTCTTCGGCCGCGCGGCTGTAAGAGCGCAAATCGCAGACTTCGTTAAAAGTACGAAGTTGTTTTAATGTCATACGCATCAATGACTTACGCATTTACCTGGCCTTGGTCCCGCCTGAGTGATGGCCAACTATAAGTCTTTGCTTATGCTTCACCCAATTTTTACTGATTTTTGTTTATTCCCGATCCCGCATAGGGTGGCAGTGCGTCGACGCGTCACATGTGCTGTTACAAAAACAATGCGGTCTGTACCAATGATCGAGGAAAAGCCAGTGATCAAAAAAATTCTGATCGCCAACCGCGGAGAGATTGCCGTCCGTATCGTGCGCGCTTGCGCCGAGATGGGCATTCGCTCGGTGGCGATCTACTCGGATGCTGATCGACATGCGCTGCATGTCAAACGCGCCGACGAAGCCTATAGCATTGGCGCCGAACCCCTTGCCGGTTATCTGAACCCGCGCAAGCTGGTCAACCTGGCCGTTGAAACCGGGTGTGATGCCCTGCACCCAGGCTACGGTTTTCTCTCGGAAAACGCCGAGCTTGCCGATATCTGCGCCGAGCGCGGGATCAAGTTCATCGGCCCGTCGGCTGAAGTCATCCGCCGCATGGGCGACAAGACCGAAGCACGGCGCAGCATGATCAAGGCCGGCGTGCCGGTCACGCCGGGCACCGAAGGCAACGTGGCCGACATCGCCGAAGCGCTGGTCGAAGGCGAGCGCATCGGTTACCCGGTGATGCTCAAGGCCACCTCCGGCGGCGGCGGGCGCGGCATTCGCCGTTGCAACAGCCGTGAAGAACTGGAGCAGGCCTTTCCACGGGTCATTTCCGAGGCGACCAAGGCCTTCGGTTCGGCCGAAGTGTTCCTGGAAAAATGCATCGTCAATCCCAAGCACATCGAGGCGCAGATCCTCGGCGACAGCTTCGGCAATGTCGTGCACCTGTTCGAGCGTGACTGCTCGATCCAGCGCCGCAACCAGAAGCTGATCGAAATCGCCCCCAGCCCGCAACTGACCCCCGAACAGCGCGCCTACATCGGCGACCTGGCGGTGCGCGCGGCCAAGGCGGTGGGTTACGAGAACGCCGGCACCGTGGAGTTTCTGCTCGCCGAGGGCGAGGTGTACTTCATGGAGATGAACACCCGGGTGCAGGTCGAGCACACCATCACCGAAGAAATCACCGGCATCGATATCGTCCGCGAGCAGATCCGTATCGCCTCGGGCCTGGCGCTGTCGATCAAGCAGGAAGACATCATTCACCGCGGCTTTGCGTTGCAGTTCCGGATCAACGCCGAAGACCCGAAAAACGGCTTTCTGCCCAGCTTCGGCAAGATCACCCGTTACTACGCACCCGGTGGGCCGGGCGTGCGCACCGACACGGCGATCTACACCGGCTACACCATTCCGCCGTATTACGACTCGATGTGCCTGAAGCTGATCGTCTGGGCCTTGACCTGGGAAGAGGCGATGGACCGCGGCCTGCGGGCGCTGGACGACATGCGTTTGCAGGGCGTGAAGACCACCGCCGCCTATTACCAGGAAATTTTGCGCAACCCTGAATTCCGTACGGGCCAGTTCAACACCAGCTTCGTCGAAGCGCACCCGGAACTGACCAACTACTCGATCAAGCGCAAACCCGAAGAGCTGGCCCTGGCCATCGCCGCCGCCATCGCCGCCCACGCCGGCTTGTAAGGAGATAAGAATGTCCAAGAAGATCTTTGTAACCGACACCATCCTGCGTGACGCTCATCAATCGCTGCTGGCGACCCGGATGCGCACCGAAGACATGCTGCCGATCTGCGACAAGCTCGACAAGGTCGGCTACTGGTCGCTGGAAGTGTGGGGCGGCGCGACCTTCGACGCCTGCGTGCGTTTTCTCAAGGAAGACCCGTGGGAGCGCCTGCGCCAACTGCGCGCCGCCTTGCCCAACACCCGCCTGCAGATGCTGCTGCGTGGCCAGAACCTGCTCGGCTACCGGCATTACAGCGATGACGTGGTCAGGGCGTTCGTCGCCAAGGCGGCGGTCAACGGCATCGATGTGTTCCGTATTTTCGACGCCATGAACGACGTGCGTAACCTGCGCGTGGCCATCGAGGCGGTCAAGGCCTCGGGCAAACACGCCCAGGGCACCATCGCCTACACCACCAGCCCCGTGCACACCATCGAAGCGTTCGTGGCCCAGGCCAGACAGATGGAAGCCATGGGCTGCGACTCGGTGGCGATCAAGGACATGGCCGGCCTGCTGACCCCGTACGCCACCGGCGAGCTGGTCAAGGCGCTGAAGGCCGAGCAGTCGCTGCCGATCTTCATTCACTCGCACGACACCGCAGGCCTGGCCGCGATGTGCCAGCTCAAGGCGGTCGAGAACGGTGCCGAACACATCGACACCGCGATCTCCAGCTTCGCCTGGGGCACCAGCCATCCGGGCACCGAATCGATGGTCGCGGCCCTAAAAGGCAGCGAGTTCGACACCGGCCTGGACCTTGAGCTGTTGCAGGAAATCGGCCTGTACTTCTATGCCGTGCGCAAGAAATACCACCAGTTCGAAAGCGAATTCACCGCCGTCGACACCCGTGTGCAGGTCAATCAGGTGCCGGGCGGCATGATCTCCAACCTCGCCAACCAGCTGAAAGAGCAGGGCGCACTGAGCCGCATGAGCGAAGTGCTGGCCGAGATTCCGCGGGTGCGCAAGGACCTCGGCTACCCGCCGCTGGTGACCCCGACCTCGCAGATCGTCGGCACCCAGGCGTTCTTCAACGTGCTGGCCGGCGAGCGCTACAAGACCATCACCAATGAGGTGAAACTGTACCTGCAAGGCGGCTACGGCAAGGCGCCGGGCGCGGTCGACGACAAACTGCGGCGTCAGGCGATCGGCAACGAAGAACTGATCGATGTGCGTCCCGCCGACCTGCTCAAGCCGGAAATGACCAAGCTGCGTGCCGACATCGGCGCCCTGGCCAAGTCTGAAGAAGACGTGCTGACGTTCGCCATGTTCCCCGACATTGGCCGCAAGTTCCTCGAAGAACGCGCCGCTGGCACCCTGACGCCCGAAGCCCTGCTGCCGATTCCCGAGGCCGGCGGCGTGGCCCGCGCCGGTGGCGAAGGCGTGCCGACCGAGTTCGTCATCGACGTGCACGGCGAGACCTATCGCGTCGACATCACCGGTGTCGGCGTCAAGGCTGAAGGCAAGCGCCATTTCTACCTGTCGATCGACGGCATGCCCGAAGAAGTGGTGTTCGAGCCACTCAACGAATTCGTCAGCGGCGGCGGCAGCAAGCGCGGTCAGGCCAGCGCGCCGGGCCATGTCAGCACCACCATGCCGGGCAACATCGTCGATGTGCTGGTCAAGGAAGGCGACACAGTCAAGGTCGGCCAGGCAGTGTTGATCACCGAGGCAATGAAGATGGAAACCGAAGTCCAGGCCTCGATTGCCGGCAAGATCGCCGCGATTCATGTGGCCAAGGGCGACCGGGTCAACCCGGGCGAAATCCTGATCGAGATCGAAGGCTGACAGCCCCGCACAGATTCAACGGTTAACCTCATTGGGGAGCATGATTGCTCCCCTTTTTTATGTCAGCCAAAAAAGATCTGCATTAAAATGCATTTCGTATTCCGGCTATGCTACGAAAAATGCACTATAGTGCAGATAGGCCCGGCTCAGCCCTTTGCCGAGTGCATTAAAATGCAGGTCAGGCATGTACAACCTTACGCTTCAACTCTTCACTGACGGCACTTGGCAGGACGCTATGAGCCTGTCCTTCAGCGATCCTGCCAAGGGATTCGGCAGCCCGTGCCGTATCGCCTACAAATCCAGCTATGTGCATGCTCATCCGCAGGCATTCGAAAGCCCGTTCGTCAACGCGGTCAGCGCGTGCCTGCCAGTGGATTTCGAGCCTGTTTCGTTAAGGCAGGCGCCGGCTTTCTTGTATGACATTGCACCGGCCGGTGCCGCAAAGCGCTTTCTGCTGAAGTTTTTTGCCGCCGATAAACCCGAAGGCATGAGTGACGATCTGTATCTGCTGGGCCGCAGCACGCCGGCGCCGATCGGTCACTTGCGCATCAAGGAATCGTTCGCGGCGCTGCAAGAGGACCGGCCGCTGGGGTTTACGCGGCAGGATGTGGTCAGCCGTGACCAGCGTTTCCTGGAGTACGCCTATGAGCAGGGCGCGGCGATTGGCGGGGCGACCGGGGCGGGCGGCGAGGCGCCGAAGCTGTTGATGACCCAAGGCCCCGACGGTCTGTTGTACCCCGATGCGGTGCTGGCCGATGAGCAGGCGCGGGCGCATTGGTTCATCAAGTTCGCGCGTCATCAGGCGTTGAACAATGACCAGGACATTTTGCGCTGCGAATTTCTCTACTACCGCGCGTTGCAGGCGTTGGGCATCGAAACGGTGGCCACTGCCGACATGGCGCTGGAGCAGGCCAATAAGCCGAGCCTGTGGCTGAAGCGCTTCGACCGCCGGGTGACGGCGCAGGGTGTCGAGCGGCTGGCGGTCGAGTCGGTGTATTCACTGGCAGGCGTCACGGTGCCGGGCAGCCCGATGGACCATGTGCAGGTGATCGAACGCCTGGCCAGGCTGTGGACGCAGGCCGGCCAGCAGGCCGAGGTGCCGGAACTGGTGGCCGATTATCTGCGCCGTGACCTGATCAACAAAATCCTCGGCAACTCGGACAACCATGGCCGCAACACCGCGATCATTCGTGAAGACAGCCGTTACAGGCTGGCGCCGATCTATGACCTTGCGCCCATGGTCATGGATGCCGAAGGCGTGACCCGCAGCAGCAAATGGCCCAGGCCCATCGAGCGTGCCGGTGAAGTCGACTGGCGTGGCGCGTGTGCGGCACTGGCGAACAGTGTCGATCCGCAACAGGCCTTCGAGCGGTTGCGTCAGGACGCCGGGGTATTGCGCGCGTTGCCGGACCTGCTGCACGACAGCGGTTTGCCGGCGGCGGCCTTCAATCACCCGGCGATTGCCTTGAGTCATCTCGACCAACGTTTACGTGACTGGAACCTGCTATGACGCTGTCCATCGATGCCCGCATTCTGCTGATCGAAAGCATCCAGCAAGACATTGCCGACGGCAGCCTGCAACTGGGCGAGGCGGTTAAGCGCCTGCGCGTGGAGGGCGCGAAGATGCACCAGAGCGACTATGCGCGGCTGTGCAAGATTTCGGTCCGCACGCTGATCCAGATCGAGCAGGGCGAAGGCAATCCGACACTCAAATCGCTGAATGCGCTGTTTCGCCCCTTTGGTTTGCAGATGGGTGTGGTCAGGCGGCAGCGGCAAATCAGCTGACGCCCGACGCAGGTTTCAAGCCTCGCTGCGCAGGGCTTCGAGGGTCTTGAGTTGCTGGCCATCGGCAAAGTTATCCACCGACAGCCAGTGCTCGAAGGCCTGTTGCAGGGCCGGCCATTCGCTGTCGAGGATCGAGAACCAGGCGGTGTCGCGGTTGGCGCCCTTGATCACCATGTGCTGGCGGAAGGTGCCCTCGAAGCTGAAGCCGAAGCGCTCGGCGGCGCGCACCGAGCGGGCGTTGTTGGCGTTGCACTTCCATTCCAGGCGGCGGTTGCCCAGGGCAAAGGACTCGCGGGCCAGCAGGTAAATGGCCTCGGTGCTCTTGGGCGTGCGCTGCATGGCGGCGCCAAAGGTGACGTGGCCGATTTCGATGCGGCCTTGTGCGGCGACGATGGACATCAGGCTGAGGATGCCTTCGACCTTGCCGCTGGCCCGATCGATCACGCTGTAGAACCATGGATCGCTGCTGGCGGCGTGGCCTTGTAGCCAGGTATCAAAGTCGCCGCGTGCCTGAAAAGGCCCATACGGCAGATAGTCCCAGAGCTTGCGGTCCGAGGCCGGGCCTTCGAGCGCCGCCCACAGGTCATCGCCATGGCGCGCCGGGTCGAGTTTTTCCAGACGAATGAAGCGGCCTTCCAGCGGCTGGACGGTCGGCAGGCTTGCGGGTTGCCAGTTCAACAGGGCATCAGACATGAGCGGCGTTCCTGAGTGGGTGGGCTGGCGTAGGAACGCGCTTGCCCGCGATTGAGTGCGCAGCGCTCACAGAAATCGGTGAAACGCTGAAAGTTTACGACTGCTAACGCAGCCGGTCGCCGGCAAGCGGGCTCCTACGGGTATCGGGTCAAAGCACTTTGCGAAACGTCCCAGAGTAGGCTTGCGTAGGAGCGCGCTTGCCCGCGATTGAGTGCGAAGCGCTCACAGAAATCCATGAAACGCTGAAAGTTTACGACTGCTAACGCAGCCGGTCGTCCGGGTGCGGCCCACGTCAAGCGGGCTCCTACAGGTATCGTGTCAGAGAGCTTTGCGAAACGTTCCTGAGTGGGTGGGCTGGCGTAGGAGCGCGCTTGCCCGCGATTGAGTGCGAAGCGCTCACAGAAATCCATGAAACGCTGAAAGTTTACGACTGCTAACGCAGCCGGTCGTCCGGGTGCGGCCCACGGCAAGCGGGCTCCTAAAGGTATCGGGTCAAAGCACTTTGCGAAATTGAATGAAACCGCCGCGCTCGGCAAGGCGCTCGTACAGCTTGATGGCTGTGGCGTTGGTTTCGTGGGTCAGCCAGTGGACCTTGTGGCTGCCTTGTTCCTGGGCGCGGGCGTAGACGTATTCGATCAACTGCCGGCCAACGCCGCCGCCGCGTTGCTGCGGGTCGACGAACAGGTCCTGCAAATAGCAGGCGTCGCCGATGCTCCAGTTGGAGCGGTGAAAGATGAAGTTGACCATGCCGACGGCCGTGTCGCCTTGCCAGGCCAGCGCCGAATGGGTCGGTTCCTGATTATCGAGCAGGCGCTGCCAGGTCGAGGCCGTGACGTCGTCGGCCAGTTCGGTCTGGTAAAAGTGCAGGTATGCCTGCCACAGCTTCAGCCAGGCGGCATGGTCGTTGGCGCTGACGGGACGAATCTGGATGTCGGTCATGCAAGCTCCTTTAGCTCATTAACTGAGCAATGCGTTGATTGTGTGGGTCGGTACTGGCCGCCAGGCCCTCGCGCACACCGTCGATGTCGGCGGCGCTGCGGTTCTGGCTGAGCTTGCGCTTGCCTTGCAGGCGCTCGATGGGCAGAGAAAAGCCGACGATGGCGCCGAGCATCTTGTCGATGTAGTCGGCCGGTGCATCGTCGATGGACCAGGGCTGGTCGCGGCCGGCCTCATGGCGTTCGCTCAGGGCACCAAGCAGTTCGCGCAGGGGCGCCGCCTCAGTGATCAGTTGCGGGCGGCCCCAGGCGTGCACCGACAGGTAGTTCCAGGTCGGCACGGCTTTGCCGTGCTCGGCCTTGCTGGGATAGAACGACGGGCTGACATAGGCATCTTCGCCTGCAAACACCAGCAGCACTTCAGTGTCGCCTGCCAGTTCGCGCCACTGCGGGTTGGCCCTGGCCAGGTGGCCGTACAGTGTGCCGTGCGGTCCCTGGTCGCGGCGTAACAGCAGCGGCAGGTGCGTGGCGATCAGGCCCGACTCGCCGTGGGTCACCAGCAGCGCCAGGCGGCAGTGTTCGATCTGCTGCCATTGGCTGTGCAGGTCTTCGTCTTTGAAGGCGGCGGGTACGTACATGCGAATTCTCTCCTTGGCGGATGAGCGAATCCTAGGCAGGCTATTGGTTCTTGGTAAGAGCCAATAATCAGTCATTTGATAAGGCCAATTCAGGTGACTCTTGATCCTTCGGTATTTCCTTTCGACCCGGCCGGCATTCAGCTTGACCGCAATCAGGGCCTGAGCCGCCAGCTGTATCAGTGGCTGCGCCAGCGCATTCTCGACGGGCAGCTGGCCAGCGGCACGCGCTTGCCTGCCAGTCGTGAACTGGCCGCCGCGCTGGGCATCTCGCGCAACAGCGTGATGCGTGCCTTCGATCAGTTGTATGCCGAGGGTTTTACTGAAGGACGGGTGGGCGATGGCACCTATGTGGCGCGTTTGCCCAGCCAGACCAAACAGTTATCCACTCAGTTGTCCACAGGGTTATCAACAAGGTTAACCACAGGTTTATCCACAAAACTCTCTAAAAAACCGGCGCCATCACCTGAAAAAGTTATCCACAGCACGGCGCTGGATCGTCTGCAAAAGCATCGTTTGCCAACGCCCAGAAGCGGCGAGCCTCGCGCGTTTCGTGTCGGTGTGCCGGCGTTCGATCTGTTTCCCTTTGCGACATGGGGCAAGTTGTACGGGGCCTTCTGGCGAAAACCGGATCTGCAGCAGCTTGGTTACGGGGAGCCTGCCGGTGACCGGCGCCTGCGCGAGCTGATTGCGCTGTACCTGCGTTCTTCACGCGACCTGGCGTGTACCGCTGAGCAAATTGTGATCACCAGTGGCGCACAGCAAGCCATAAGCCTTTGTGCACAATTGCTGCTCGACGTCGGCGATGCGGTGGCGGTGGAAAACCCGGGCTATCGCGCCGCCGCCAATGCCTTCGCCATCGCCGGGGCGCAATTGCAGGGCATGCCGGTGGACAGCGAAGGCATGTGCTGCACCGACCTTGAGGCCACTGGCTGCACGCTGGCGTATGTCACGCCCTCGCATCAATACCCCACCGGGGTGGTGATGAGCCTGGCGCGGCGCCTGGAATTACTGGCCTGGGCGCACCGGTGCAATGGCTGGATCGTCGAGGACGATTATGACGGCGAGTACCGTTACAGCGGCGCGCCGCTGGCACCGTTGGCGGCTCTGGATGGTCAGGGTCGGGTGCTGTATGTCGGCACGTTCGGCAAGATCGTCTTTCCGGCACTGCGCCTGGGTTATCTGGTGTTGCCGCAGGCGTTGGTCGAAGCCTTCGGGCAACGGCGGGCGCTGGACATGCGCCATTCCGAGGGCGTGACGCAGACGGTCATGGCGCAATTTATCGCCCAGGGGCATTTTCAGCGGCACATCCGCCGCATGCGCCGCGCGGCCCTGAGCCGCCGCGACGCCTTGCTGGCCGGCTGGCCGCAGTCATTGCCAGGTTGTGCGCCGATGCCGCGTGCGGTGGCGGGCCTGCATGTGGCGGTCAAGGTCGACAGCCTGGCCCGCGAGCAACAACTGGTTGCCCAGGCGGCCGCGGTGGGGGTCGAGATCAATCCGCTGAGCGACTACTGGTTGCCGGAATCGACCACGCCTGCGGATGACCGCGCAGGACTGGTGCTGGGCTTTGCCGCCGTGCCGGAAGCGGCGATCAGCGAGGCGCTGGTGCGGCTGCGCAAAGCGTGGGCGTAATTGTCGGAAAAACGTTAATTTCGCGCCGCAGAGCGGCAGCGTATTTATACTGCGCGACCTTTCTTTGCAGGCTTGGAAAAATCCATGAGTAATTCGCTTTCGGCCACGCCGGGCCGCCGGCTGGGTGCGCCCCTGGCCGCGCTGTTCCTGCTGCTGATGGGCACGCAGTTTCTGCTGCTCAGCGTCGGCATGCGCCAGGTGCTGTTGTTGCTGCTCGGCGCCGCGCTCGGGGTGACGCTGTATCACGCCGCCTTCGGTTTCACCTCGGCCTGGCGGGTGTTCATCCTGGAGCGTCGTGGCGCCGGGTTGCGGGCGCAGATGGTCATGCTGGCGGTGGCCGTGGTGCTGTTTTTCCCGACCCTGGCGGCCGGCACGCTGTTCGGCCAGCCGGTCAATGGCCTGGTGGCGCCGGCCGGGGTTTCGGTGATTGTCGGGGCGTTCATCTTCGGCATCGGCATGCAACTGGGCGGTGGTTGTGCGTCCGGCACGCTGTTCACCGCCGGCGGCGGCAATGCGCGGATGCTGGTGACCCTGGCGTTCTTCATTCTCGGCTCGCTGATCGCCACCCATCACGTGCACTGGTGGTTCTCGCTGCCGTCCATGCCGGCCATCTCCATGGTCAAGAGCCTGGGCTGGGTGCCGGCGCTGCTGCTTAACCTGACGATTTTTGCCCTGATTGCCTGGGTGTCGGTGCGCCTGGAAAAGCGCCGTCATGGCCAGCTTGAAGGCCCGGTCACCAGTGAACATCGCGGCTGGCAACGGCTGGTGCGCGGTCCCTGGCTGCTGGTCTGGGGCGCAGTGGCTCTGGCGTTGCTGAACTATGCGACCCTGGCACTGGCTGGCCGGCCATGGGGCATCACTTCGGCGTTCGCCTTGTGGGGCGCAAAGATCGCCACCTCGGCAGGGCTGGATGTCGCCAGCTGGCCGTTCTGGCAAA
This sequence comes from Pseudomonas sp. HP_08, assembly GCF_055284095.1. Taxonomy (NCBI): domain Bacteria; kingdom Pseudomonadati; phylum Pseudomonadota; class Gammaproteobacteria; order Pseudomonadales; family Pseudomonadaceae; genus Pseudomonas; species Pseudomonas sp. HP_08. Next base: position 131,611 of record NZ_JBTOQC010000007.1, read on the forward strand.
GCGCCGGTAATGCCAAGGCGCTGGCTGCGCCGGTGTGGCAGGACATCACCAGCGTGATGGACATCGGCATCATGATTGGTGCGTTACTGGCGGCAGGGCTTGCCGGTCGCTTTGCGCCGAACCTGGACATTCCCCGGCGCTCGCTGATCGCGGCGGTAATCGGCGGCCTGCTGCTGGGCTATGGCTCGCGCCTGGCGTATGGCTGCAACATCGGCGCCTATTTCAGCGGCATTGCTTCGGGCAGCCTGCATGGCTGGCTGTGGCTGATCGCGGCCTACATGGGCAATTGCATCGGCGTCGCGCTGCGGCCGTTTTTCTTCCCCGGCGAACGTCCACAGTCGACACTCAGCGGCTGCTGAAACGAACCAACTGATCATTTTGTATTCAAAGTCTCTTGCAATCGCGAGGGGCTTTGACTGACGCCCCGCGCACTTATCGATAAGCGGGGTGGCCTTTGCAAAAGATGATCATGGGAAAGCTCAGGTTTATCGGCCAGACCTTTGGCTATGTCGGCTGGTCGCTGTTCTGGTTATTGATCTGGGACGTGATCGTTACTGTCGATTTCATGTTGTTCCTCGATTACAAATACTCGTTCCCGGCCATGCCGCTGACCCTGCTGGGTTCGGCGCTGGTGGTGCTGACCAGCTTTCGCAACTCCAGCGCCTATAACCGCTGGTGGGAGGCGCGGACCTTGTGGGGCGCGCTGGTCAACAGTTCGCGCAGCTTCGCCCGTCAGGTACTGACCCTGATCGAAGACGACGATGGGCCCAACCCGGTCAAGGCGGTGTTGTTGCACCGGCATGTGGCATATGTGAAGTGCCTGTCGGCGCACCTCAAGGGCGACATGTGCGGCGAAGACGTACAAAAGCTGATCTCGCCGGAAGAGTTCGAACGCCGGCATGCGACCAATAACTTTCCCAATGACCTGCTCAGCGTCTCGGCGATGCTGATCGCCCGCGAATACCAGGCCGGGCGCCTGGACAGCATCCGCCTGGCGCGCATCGAGTCGACGCTGGTGGACATCTCCAACTGTCAGGGCGGCATGGAGCGGATCGCCAACACGCCGTTGCCGTATCCCTACGTGGTTTTTCCACGGCTGTTCATCACCCTGTTCTGCCTGATCGTACCGATTGGCCTGGTCGAGACCCTGGAATGGTTCACGCCGCTGGCCTCCACCGTGGTGGGCTTCATGTTGCTGGCCATCGAAAAGATCGGTACCGATCTGCAGAGTCCGTTCCGCGCCAGCGAGCATGAAATCCAGATGAAGGCGCTGTGCGAGAACATCGAGCGCAACCTGGACTCCATGCGGCACGGTGTCGAGATCGAAAGCCGGGTCAACTGAGGACACGGTTGAGACGCAGGTCACAAACCTGCGGCGCAGAGCCCTGAGCGCTGAACCAAGCCGGCGTTCGGGGCTCATAAAGGCCTTCAGACAGTCTTACAGGGAAGCAAAATCACCATGCAATCGTCCTCTTCTGCGTTGGCTCCGGGTCAATTGATCGCCACTTACAGGCACGGCAAGGGGTTTCTGGTTTTTACCCTGGGCTTCGGCATTTTCATGCTGGGCCTGGCCGCCTTTGTCCTGTACCTGCAAACCATCCTGCCGGTGGCCGATACGGGCCCGGTGGTCATCGAGTCGTCCGGCCGACGCAGCATGACCCTGCATTTCTCCAGCCACAGCATGATGATCTACTGCACCAGCGCCTTTCTGGCGTTTGTGGCGGTGTGCCTGTTTGCGATCTATGTCTCGCAGCGCAAGCTTCGCACGCCGGTGTACGAGGTCTATGAGCACGGCATCGCGCAGATCACCGGCTCGCAGAAGGACTATGTGCCGTATGTCGAGATCGAAGACCTGTACCTGTTCGGTTCGGGACAGACCGCCACCAGCGGCCTGGTGACCAACGTCGCTTACCGTCGCAACGCCAGTGAAGCGTTCCGCCGGGTGACGGCATCGCTCAAGGGCTTCGAAGACTTCCAGCAACAGGTGCGCGAGCTGTACCTGAACGCACGCTTGCCGGTGGTGATCAATGCGCTGCAAGCCGGCCAGAAGGTGACGTTCAACGCCATCGGCACCGGCCAGTTGTGGATGAAGCGCATCACCGGCAACTTCCTCAAGGTCACCACCCAGCCGATCCACCTGAGCCGCGATGGCCTGGAAGTCCAGGGCCGCCAGGTGCCGGTGTCGGTACTGCGCAGCGTCGACCTGAACCGCTGGACCGAGAAGGTCGTGATCAAGGATGAGGCCGGCAAGCCGCTGTTCTCGGCGGTGGCTACCGCGATCATGAGCCATGACCTGTTCCTCAATAGCCTGGATGTGCTGCTGCATAACGAGCATCCGCAACCTGCACCTGCCGAACCGGTACTGGCCTGATGACTGAGCAACTCATCTACACACAAGACGCCAGCGAGGATTTTTCTGCCGCCGTGGCCAGCGCCCAGGCGACCTTCAAGTTTCTCTGGCGCGAGATTTCCTGGGAGCGGCGGCGGATTGTGCCGGGTCTCGACCTGGCGGCGGTCAAGGTGTCGTTTGCAGTCGATGTAAACGATCCGTCGACGCCGTCGGTGGAGAACATGTGGGTGACCGACATCGATTTCGATGGCCAGAACCTGCACGGCGTATTGATGAACGAGCCGCAGTGGGTCGGTTCGCTGCGCGCCGGCGACCCGGTCACGGTGCCGGTGGCGGACTTGAACGACTGGATCTACGTGACCTGCGGCCGGGTTTACGGCGGCTTCACCGTCGATGCCTTGCGCAGCGGCATGGGACCTGCCGAGCGTGATGAGCATGACCAGGCCTGGGGGCTGGATTTCGGCGAGGTCGGGCGTATCGCGCTGGTGGCGCAAGACCCGCCGGTGTTTTTCAGCCGTAACCTCGACAGCCCGGCCGATCAGGCAGCGCTGGCGACGCTGGAACGCAGCGAGCACCCGATGAGCGTCAACACGCTGGACAAGGTCAAGGAAGGCCTGCGCCAGGACCCGACGCTGGTCAAGGATTTCGACGATGAGGGCTGGACGCTGCTGCACCGCGAGGTGCTGGCCGGCAACTTCGAGTTCGTGCGCGCGCTGGCTAAACAGGGGGCCGATACCAAGGCGCCGAACCGCAACGGTCATACGCCGCTGATGCTGGCGAAGATGGCCGGCTGGCCACGGTTGATCGATGCGCTGCAAGAAGGTTTTCCGCTGTGGCCGATTGGCCTGGCGCTGGTATTGGCGGCGTTGGGCTGGCTGTACTTTCTGGTGTGGCAGCCGTTGCAGAGCTTCTGGGGCGGCCAGCGAGGCGTCAGCATCGACGGCCCGATGCCGTTTGTGGGGGCGGTGCTGTTGTTAGGAATGGGCCTGGTGTCGTGTACCGGGCCCTGGTATTTCCATTTGCGCGAGCGTACCCCGATGTTGGGTAAATCGCGTGCGCTGGATCTGGGGGCGATGCTGCTGGGGTTGCTGCTGGCGTTTGTGCTGCATGACCAGTTGCAGGCCTACGTCCGCGGATTCTGAGCGCTTAACGCGAACCTTGTAGGAGTGAGCGTTAGCTCGCGAATGCGGCCGACCAGACGATAAAAACAGGTCGGTCATACTGGACTCTTCGCGAGCTGGCGCTCACTCCTACGGGGCCGGGTTCAGGCAAAAAAACAGTGTTAACGCAGTTCGCCGCACAGGTCGAGTTCGACCAGGCGGCGGACGTCGTCCACCGGCAAGCCGCTGCCCAGCAGGGCCTGCAACTTGCCCACTACCGCTTCGCGGGTCATGCCGCCGCCGGACACCACGCCCACACCGCGCAGGCGGCTGCCGGCTTCGTACACATCCAGCTCGACACCGCCTTCATGGCATTGGGTGATGGCGACCACGACAATCCCCTGGTCCTGCGCCCGCGCAAGGCTGGCGAGGAAGGCCGGGTCGTCGCTGGGACCGGTGCCGCTGCCGAAGCATTCCAGCACCAGGCCCTGCACGCCGCTGTCGATCACGCCATCCAGTTGGGCGATGCCCAGCCCCGGAAACAGCGGCACGATGGCAATCGACGCTTCGGTTTTCGCCTGACGGTAGTGCAGCGCCTCAGGCAAATCCGTCACCGGCGCGCCGCCACGCGAACGTTGCAGCGCGGCGAACGGGTGACGGCCGAAACTGCGGACCTTGGCGCAACGGGTCGGCTGCAGCTGTTCACCATGAAAGTACAGGTGCACACCGGCTGGCAGACCGCCGCCCAGAGCCTGCAAGGCGCCGTTGACGTTTTCCCAGGCATCGCTGTCGGCAACGCCTGCCGGCAGCATGGAGCCGGTGAACACCACCGGTGCGTTCAGGCCCAGCAACTGGAAGCTTAACGCTGCCGCGCTGTAGGCCAGGGTGTCGGTGCCATGCAGCACCAGCACCGCGTCGCAGCCTTCGTCCACCGCGTCGATCACCGCTGCACGCAGGCGCAGCCAGTAGGCGGGGGTCATGTTGGCGCTGTCGATCAGTGGCGCCATCTCGCGAAAGCGCCATTGCGGCACGACCAGCTCAGGCAGTTCAGCCAGTTGGGCGGCCATGCGCGCCTCGAAACCGGAGGCCGGTGCCAGGCCGTTGGCACTGGCCTGCATGCCGATGGTGCCGCCGGTGTAAAGAACCATCACGCGCAGAGCGGGTTGATGAGTGTCAGGCGTCATGGTTCTTTTCCTTGTCGATTAACGGGCGCTTGGGACCGGGTCAGCTGTTTCGCCGGTCTTGACCTGCGGTGTCTGGTTCGGGTTGGCCGGCCAGGCATTGCGGTCCAGGTCCAGGTCCGGGAACTTGCTGGAGTCGAACACCGGGGTCTTGATGCCGGCCTTACGCTGGTCATCGTAATCGCGCAGGATGCGCATGGCGACCTTGAACAGCAGGGCCAGGGCGATCAGGTTGACGAACGCCAGCAGGGTCATGGTGATGTCGGCGAAGGCAAACACGGTGTTGAGGTTGACCATCGAACCCCACAGGATCAGCACCAGCACGAACACGCGGTAAGCGACGATGGCCTTGACCTTCTCACCGACCAGGAAGCGCAGGCTGTTTTCACCCAGGTAGTAGTTGTAGAGGATCGAGGTGAACACGAACAACGCCAGCGCGACGCTGATGAAGATCCGGCCCCAGTCACCCACGACAGCCGCCAGCGAGTTTTGCGCCAGCACGATACCGTTGCCGCTGTAGCCGACGTCATAGATGCCCGACAGCAGGATCAGCAAGGCGGTGCAGGTGCAGATCACGAAGGTGTCGAGGAAGACGCTGAAGGCCTGGACCACACCCTGGGAAACCGGGTGCTCGACCTGAGCCACGGCGGCCACGTTCGGCGCACTGCCCAGACCTGCTTCGTTGGCGAACACGCCACGTTTCACGCCCATGACGATGGCGCTGCCGATCAGGCCGCCGAACACCGGGTCGAGGCCGAAGGCGCTCTTGACGATGGTCATCAGCATGCCGGGCACGTGTTCGATCTGGATGGCAATGACGTAGAGGGTCACGGCGATGTAGATCAGGGTCTTGACCGGCACCAGCAGGTCAGAGATGGCGGCGATGCGCTTGATGCCACCGATGAAGCCCAGGCCCAGCAGCACGGCCAGGCAGATGCCGGTGACTTTGTGGTCGATGCCGAAGGCGCTGTTCAGCGAGTCGGTGACCGCGTGCGATTGCAGGCCGTTGAAAGCGAAGCCGAAGGTCACCAGCAGTAGAACCGCCATGACCTTGCCCAGCCAGCGCTTGCCCAGACCATGCTGGATGTAATACGACGGGCCGCCACGGTACTGGCCTTCAGAGTCCTTGCGCTTGTACAGCTGGGCAAGGGAACACTCGATGAAGCTGCTGGACATGCCCACCAGCGCGGTGACCCACATCCAGAAAACGGCGCCCGGACCACCCAGGGTCACGGCCAGGCCGACACCGGCGATGTTGCCCGCACCGACACGGCCGGCGAGGCTGAGCATCAGTGCCTGAAACGAACTCAGTTGACCGGAGCTGCTGCGCAGGCTGTCGCGGAACACCGCGAACATGTGGAGGAAGTGACGGAACTGCACGAAGCGCGAGCGGACAGTGAAGTAACCACCAAGGCCAACGATCAGTACGATCAGTACTTTTCCGGAGAGGAAGTCGTTGGTGACTTCCAGCACGTGGTTCATGAATTCCAGCATCTTATTATTTCCTCGCTACTTTTTGAGGGGGCGCACTATACCGGTGCAAATAGTCAACGTCTGTAGCCGCTTTCTTGTGTATCTAAAAATTCATCTGCGGCCCTGGGACGAATGCTTTCGTAAGGGGTGTACGAAAGCGGCTTGCCGAAATTTGGTTTTCCTCCTTGAAAGTCGGTATTCGGCGTTTAAAAAAAGGGTCTGAAGCAACAGCTCCAGACCCTCAAAAGGAAGAGGGGTGTCTAGACCCTCAGCCTGGTGATCGATGTACGTTCAGCAGTGATTTCAAGCTTTGAGCGGCGCCAGGCGCGGGGCAATCATGTTTTCCGGGCGAAGGATGTCGGCCAGGACTTCGTCGTCCAGCAGGCCTTCTTCTCGCACCAGCTCCAGGACGCCGCGACCTGTTTCCAGGGCAATACGGGCGATGCGCGTGGAGTTCTCGTAGCCGATGTAAGGGTTCAGTGCGGTGACCAGGCCGATCGAGTGCTCGACCAGCTCGCGGCAGCGTTGTTCGTTGGCGGTGATGCCGACGATGCAGTGCTCGCGCAGCATGTCCATGGCGCGTTGCAGCAGGCGGATCGAGTCGAAGATCTTGTAGGCGATCAGCGGCTCCATCACGTTCAGTTGCAGCTGGCCGCCTTCGGCCGCGATGGTCAGGGCCAGGTCGTTGCCGATGATGGCGAATGCCACCTGGTTGACCGCTTCCGGGATCACCGGGTTGACCTTGCCTGGCATGATCGAGCTGCCCGGCTGACGCGGCGGCAGGTTGATCTCGTTGATGCCGGTGCGCGGGCCGCTGGACAGCAGGCGCAGGTCGTTACAGATTTTCGACAGCTTGACCGCGGTACGCTTGAGCATGCCGGAGAACAGCACGAAGGCGCCCATGTCGGAGGTGGCTTCGATCAGGTCGGCGGCCGGCACCAGCGGCTGGCCGCTGATGGTCGCCAGGCGCTGCACGGCCAGGTTCTGGTAACGCGGGTCGGCGTTGATGCCGGTGCCGATCGCGGTGCCGCCCAGGTTGACTTCGGTCAACAGCTCCGGCGCCAGGCTGCGCAGGCGATTGAGGTCTTCGGTCAGGGTGGTGGCGAAGGCGTGGAATTCCTGGCCCAGGGTCATCGGCACCGCGTCTTGCAACTGGGTGCGGCCCATTTTCAGGACATGGCTGAATTCTTCGCTCTTGGCGCTGAAGGCGTTGATCAGGCTGTCGAGGCTGGCCAGCAGGGCGTCGTGACCGAGCAGCAGACCCAGGCGGATGGCCGTCGGGTAGGCGTCGTTGGTCGACTGCGCCATGTTCACGTCGTTGTTGGGGTGCAGGTACTTGTACTCGCCTTTTTCATGGCCCATCGCTTCCAGAGCGATGTTGGCGATGACCTCGTTGGCGTTCATGTTGGTCGAGGTGCCGGCGCCGCCCTGGATCATGTCGACCACGAACTGGTCGTGGAAGTCGCCACGCACCAGGCGGGCACAGGCTTCGCTGATGGCCGCGTGCTTGGTCTGGTTGAGGTGACCCAGCTCGTGGTTGGCGTCGGCTGCCGCCTGCTTGACCATGGCCAGGGCCACGACCAGTTTCGGATAGTGCGAAAGAGGAACGCCGGAGAGGTGAAAGTTGTTCACCGCTCGCAGGGTCTGAATACCGTAGTAGGCATTGGACGGTACTTCGAGAACACCCAGCAGGTCTTTTTCGATACGCGATGATGCAGGCGAGGACATGATAGAACTCATCTCAGGAAAGGCATGAATGATGCCGGAACAGCGCGATAGTGGGCCTCTGCGCGATTCTTGACTAATGCTGTTACACACTGCCCCATGCAACAACGGCATAATGTCATGTGACTTGACCTTGTATGCGTCTCCAACGATGTCCGGAGGACTCGATGAACCTGGAAAGCAAATGGCTGGAGGATTTCAGCGCACTGGCCGCGACCCGCAGTTTTTCCCAGGCGGCCGAACGTCGTTTTGTGACCCAGCCAGCCTTCAGCCGGCGCATTCGCAGCCTTGAAGCGGCCTTGGGGCTGGTGTTGGTCAACCGCTCGCGAACCCCGATTGAGCTGACTGCCGCCGGGCAGCTGTTTCTGGTCACGGCGCGCACGGTGGTCGAGCAATTGGGTGAAGTGGTGCGCCATCTGCACCATCTGGAAGGCGGGCAGGGCGAGGTGATTCAGGTGGCGGCGGCGCATTCGCTGGCACTGGGTTTCTTTCCGCGCTGGATCGCGCAGCTGCGCAACGACGGGCTGAATATCGCCACCCGCCTGGTTGCCACCAACGTCGGTGAGGCAGTGCATGCCCTGCGTGAGGGCGGTTGCGACCTGATGCTGGCCTTCTACGACCCCGATGCCGCCTTGCAGATGGATGCCGAGATCTTCCCGTCGCTGCACCTGGCGCACAGCGAAATGCTGCCGGTGTGCGCCGCCGACGAGCAGGGCCAGCCCCTTTATGACCTGGACACCGGCGCCAGCCTGCCGTTGCTGGCCTACAGTGCCGGCGCCTTTCTGGGCCGTTCGGTGAACCTGTTGCTGCGCCAGAGCAACCTGCGCTTTACCACGGTGTACGAGACCGCCATGGCCGAAAGCCTGAAATGCATGGCCATGGAAGGCCTGGGCGTCGCCTGGGTGCCGCGCCTGAGCATGCGCGCCGAGCTTGAGCGCGGCGAGCTGGTGGTGTGTGGCGGACCGCAGTGGCATGTGCCGCTGGAGATCCGCCTGTACCGCTGCGCGCTGGTGCGCAAGGCCAATGTGCGACTGCTATGGCGCAAGCTTGAGGGCGGCATGGTTCAGCCTGAAGCGCAGGCCTAGGGCTGGTTTGTGTCGTTCATGTAGTCAACGATGGCCTGGCGGTTCTTGTCGCTGAACACGTAGCAGTTGGCAATCAGAGCGGTGTGCTCCGGGTACATCAGGGTCCGGCACGGCAGGCCGTGGGCAAAGCTGGTCTCGGCATTCTCGTGGGTCGCACCCAGCAGGTGGCCGACTTCATGGCCGATGGTGTTGTAGGCCTTGAGTGAGGCGATGGCGACGCCTCGGCTGCCGAAGGACATGCCCAGGACATCCTTGGCCAGATTGTGGCGGGTGACCAGGATGTATTTGTGGCGTTTGGTCGACAGGGGCAGGTTGTGGGTCTCGATGTAATCGAGCACACGTTTGTGCCATTCGCTCATGGCGTGCATGCCATCTTCCTGCCGATAGCCGAGGTCGGTCATGCCCGGCATACGGGTGATGCGAATCACGCTGACCCGACGACCGGTAATGTGCGTCACCTCCTTGATGAACCATTCCATATAGTCCGGCCCCATGCCCGCGACTTCCCTGGGGTCGAGCTGGTCGTGAATGAACAGAGTCAGGACAATGGGCGGCAGTGAGCCGGCATCGACGCTGTCGGTGCCGGGTTCTTCAGGCGCTGCCCGGATGCCGCTGCACACCAGCAATGTCAGGCACAGCAACAGGCTCAATCCTTTGATTTTCATGCTTCATGATTCCATTCGTTGAACGTGGCAAATGCCGGACGAAAGGTCCGGCTTCACAACTCAACTAATCGAATCGGCACGCACATTGGCAGTGCCTCAAGCCAGCAGCCTCTGTAGGCGATGCCGATGCACCGTGTAGGAGCGCACAACGCCGATGTCCGGCGCAAAACGGGGTGCTTTTGTTCTCCTACTTTGCGCTATACTGCGCGGCCTTTGGCCGGCCCGACCGGTCATTTTTCGTACAACAAGCCACGCCGGTAGCCCTGCGTGGCTTGTTGTTTTTAGACGCGCCTGCGGGCGCCCGATGAAGAGGCACGACGATGAGTGCACTGGTTGGCGTGATCATGGGCTCCAAGTCCGATTGGTCCACCCTTAGCCACACCGCCGATATGCTGGAAAAGCTCGGCATTCCTTTCGAAGTCAAGGTGGTGTCTGCGCACCGCACGCCCGACTTGCTGTTCCAGTACGCCGAAGAGGCGGAGGGCCGTGGCATCGAAGTGATCATCGCCGGTGCCGGTGGCGCCGCTCACCTGCCAGGCATGTGCGCTGCCAAGACGCACCTGCCGGTGCTGGGCGTGCCGGTGCAGTCTTCCATGCTCTCGGGTGTCGATTCGCTGCTGTCGATCGTGCAGATGCCGGCCGGTATTCCGGTGGCAACCCTGGCCATCGGCCGGGCCGGTGCCATCAACGCCGCCCTGCTGTCGGCCAGCATCCTGGGCGCCAAGCACCCGCAGTTCCATGCCGCGCTCAAGCAGTTCCGTACCGAGCAGACAGAAACCGTCCTGGACAATCCGGACCCGCGCAACGCCTGAGGTTTTTCCATGAAAATCGGTGTTATCGGTGGCGGCCAGCTGGGCCGCATGTTGGCGCTGGCGGGCACTCCGCTGGGGATGAACTTCGCGTTTCTCGATCCTGCGCCGGATGCGTGTGCGGCGTCTTTGGGCGAGCACTTGCGTGCCGATTACGGCGATCTGGATCACCTGCGCCAGCTGGCCGACGAAGTCGACCTGGTAACGTTCGAGTTCGAAAGCGTGCCGGCTGAAACCGTGGCCTTCCTGTCGCAGTTCGTGCCTGTCTATCCGAGTGCCGAGTCGCTGCGCATCGCGCGTGACCGCTGGTTCGAGAAGAGCATGTTCAAGGACCTGGGCATCCCGACGCCTGAGTTCGCCGACATCCAGTCGCAGGCCGACCTCGACGCTGCCGTGGCCCGTATCGGCCTGCCGGCGGTGCTCAAGACCCGCACCCTGGGCTATGACGGCAAGGGCCAGAAGGTCCTGCGCAGCCAGGCCGATGTGACCGGCACCTTTGCCGAGCTGGGCAGCGTGCCGTGCCTGCTGGAAGGTTTTGTGCCGTTCAGCGGCGAAGTGTCGCTGATCGCCGTGCGCGGTCGTGATGGTGAAGCGCGCTTCTATCCGCTGGTACACAACACCCACGACAACGGTATCTTGCGCCTGTCGATCGCCAGCACCGATCATCCGCTGCAAGCGCTGGCCCAGGATTACGCAGGCCGGGTGCTCAAGCAGCTCGATTACGTTGGCGTGCTGGCGTTCGAGTTCTTCGAGGTCGACGGTGGCCTGAAAGCCAACGAAATCGCGCCACGGGTGCATAACTCCGGGCACTGGACCACCGAAGGCGCCGAGTGCAGCCAGTTCGAGAACCACCTGCGCGCCGTGGCCGGCCTGCCGCTGGGCTCCACCGCCAAGGTGGGCGAGAGCGCGATGATCAACTTCATCGGCGAAGTGCCGGCAGTCGAAGCGGTGCTGGCGGTGGACGATTGCCACCTGCACCACTACGGCAAGGCATTCAAGGCCGGTCGCAAAGTCGGCCATGCCACTGTGCGCAGCGCTGACCTGACGATTCTGGATCGTCAGGTCAAACAGGTTCAGGCACTGGTCAAGTCCTGATCCCCGTCGGTCGTTCCCCGGAACCATCTGCCTCCCCCATCCTCAGATAGCGGTAAGCCAACGCCGTTATCCGGGGTTGGCGTGTGCAACTCATGAAGAGGGAAAACGCTATGGGGATTATCGGGACTATTGTTATCGGCTTGATCGTGGGCCTGCTGGCGCGCTTTCTGAAGCCGGGCGATGACAGCATGGGCTGGATCATGACCATCGTGCTGGGTATTGCAGGCTCTCTGGCGGCCACTTACGGCGGCCAGGCTTTGGGCATCTACCGGGCGGGCGAGGGCGCAGGCTTTTTCGGCGCGCTGGTCGGCGCGATCATTTTGTTGGTGATCTACGGTTTCATTAAAAAGAAATCATGAAACCAGGCGTCCCGGCCCTCTGCTTCGGTGATGCAGAGGGCTAGAATGCGCGGCTTTCCATCCTTCTGCCGAGCCCTTCATGCGCCGCTTCCTGTTGCTGCCCCTGCTGCTGGTATCCACACTGGCCTGCGCCGAACTCCCTGAAACCGACTGGCTGGAACTGATGCCGGCATCGGATCAGCGCGCGCTCGAAGCGATGCCGGAAATCGAGCATGACTCGCCGGAAAATCAGGGCACTTTCGACAGCAAGGGCGGGCTCAAGCAGAGCAAGGGCTTGCCGGCGGTGATGTATTCGGCCAAGACCGTGGCGGCCATGAACGGCAAGACCATCCGTCTGGGCGGTTATCCGGTGCCACTGGAAACCGACGCCAAAGGCCACAGCACGCTGTTTTTCCTGGTGCCTTACCCTGGCGCCTGCATTCACGTGCCGCCACCGCCGCCCAATCAACTGGTGCTGGTGCGCTACCCCAAAGGCCTGAAGCTGGACGACATCTACACGCCGTTGTGGGTCGTTGGCACCCTCAAGGTCGAGAAGATCAGTAACGATATGGCCGATGCCGCCTATGCCATGGACGCTTCGAAGGTCCGGGTCGTGGTCGACTCGGACCTTTAGACGGTTTAGAGCGCTTCACTCCACAGGCTGACGCTCAGGACATGCATTTCGTCCGGCGCCAGTGTCACCACGTCGCTCATCACATTCGCGGTTTCAACGCACAGCATGCGCTGCCAGCCATCGTCGGCCATGTCGGGCAGTGCCTTGGCGCGGGCCTCCCATGGATTCCAGACCACTGCCGAATTCGAGCCGCTGGTCTGAATCAGGATGCGCCGGTTGAAGCCCGGGTCGTTGATGGCCAGTACATTCGGGGTGTCGAGATAGATGCGGTCGGTTTCGCCGGCAAAGGTCAGGTCGCCCGATTGCTCGCGCTCTTCCCAGTTGTCGAGGGTTTCGATGTAGTGCAGGCCGTCCACGCCTTGCAGGCTGACCTGGCGTACATCGCTGACCCTGAAGTAGGTGTGCAGCGCCTGGCTGAGGGTGACGGTTTCAGTGCCGCTGTTGTAGCTGACCAGGCTGACGCTCAGCGCCTGGTCCAGGCGGATGCTGAGTTTCAGGGCGACGTTGTGCGGCCAGCCGGGCAACTGGCCCTCCGCCTGCGGCAGAATGAATTCGATCAGCAAGGCATCGCCATCTTCGCCGATACCCAGCAGTTGCCAGTCCAGGATGCGCACTTCACCGTGGGCGTTGGCGGGTTCTGCGCTGTTGCGCATGGCCTGCACGCTGTCGGGATTGCGCGCCAGATTACCGAACCATGGCCAGCACACCGGGATGCCGGCGCGGATTGGCGTGCCGTGCTTGAACACCGCACCATCGTTGAGCCAGACCAGCGGCTCCTGGCCGTCGACCTGGTAACTGAGAATGTGCGCGCCTTGCTGGGCGACCAGCAGTTCGGCGGCGCCATGGCGGATGCGCCAGCAGTTCAGCTCATCGAAAGTAACGGATTCAACCTGGGGCGTCGGCATGGGAAGCTCTCTCAAGGGCAATAAAGCCATTGAGTTTAGCGCCAACTGCTGCCGCTGTGACCGCTGATCGCTATCAGCGCCGGGGCACCGAGCGCGTGCGGCCGTTGACGTCGATGGCCACGAAGACGAAAGCGGCCTCGGTCACCTTGCGCCATTCGCTGGTCAGCGGGTCGTCGCTCCAGACTTCGACCTGCATCTTGATCGAGGTGCGGCCCACTTCCAGGGTGCGGGTGTAAAAGGTCAGCTGTTCGCCAACCGCCACCGGTACCAGGAATGCCATACGGTCGATGGCCACGGTCGCTACCCGGCCGCCGGCAATCTTGCTGGCCATCGCCGTGCCTGCCAGGTCCATCTGCGACACCAGCCAGCCACCATAGATATCGCCGAAACCGTTGGTTTCACGTGGCAATGCAGTGATTTGCAACGCCAGGTCGCCCTGCGGGGTTGGATCTTCTTGTTCAAGCTCGATCATGCCTGGGGTGCCTCTGACCCATGACTCTCATAAGTTGCTAAAGGGAAATTCTGCCAAAACCACGTCCCAGACACGTTTTGGCGCAATGTCCCCAGCGTGCGGGGAGTATATCGGTCGTTACCCTGTGCGACGACCGCTGAGTCCTGATTTGTAACAGCCATCTCTCGTTACAATGAGTTTTTTGCAACATTTTGCTATCTTGCTGCACCCGTACCGGTAACAAGACTACTCGTACAGGCAATTTTGATGCCCATCCGCACCGATTGCCCCGGACTTTCGCTTCTGCGCGCCACCGCATCGCAGTCAGCGTTGCCGTCGCTTGCCCCTCATAGATAGAAAGTACCCGAGAGAAGCCTTGTCATGTCCTCTGTAACTCCGAATTCCGCGCCGCCATCGCGCCCCTTGACCCGCAGCGACTATAAGACCCTGTCGCTGTCAGCCCTCGGTGGTGCCCTGGAATTCTACGATTTCATCATTTTCGTATTCTTTGCTGCCGTCGTCGGCAAGCTGTTCTTCCCGCCCGACATGCCCGAGTGGCTGCGCCTGATGCAGACCTTCGGCATTTTTGCCGCCGGTTATCTGGCAAGGCCGCTGGGCGGCATCGTGATGGCGCACTTCGGCGACCTGCTGGGCCGCAAGAAGATGTTCACCCTGAGCATCATCATGATGGCCGTGCCGACGCTGATCATGGGCTTGCTGCCCACTTATGCACAGATCGGCCTCTGGGCGCCGATGCTGCTGCTGTTGATGCGCGTGATTCAAGGTGCCGCCATCGGCGGTGAAGTGCCGGGTGCCTGGGTGTTCGTTGCCGAGCACGTACCGGCCCGTCATGTGGGTTACGCCTGCGGCACGCTGACCGCCGGCCTGACGGCGGGCATCCTGCTCGGTTCGCTGGTCGCGACCTTGATCAACAGCATTTACTCCGCCACCGAGGTCTCGGACTACGCCTGGCGGATTCCGTTCCTGCTGGGCGGTGTTTTCGGCCTGATGGGCGTCTATCTGCGCCGTATGCTCCACGAAACCCCGGTGTTCGCCGAGTTGCAGCAGCGCAAGGCGCTGGCTGCCGAGGTGCCGCTCAAGACCGTATTGCGCGAGCACCGTGGTTCGGTGGCGCTGTCGATGCTGCTGACCTGGCTGCTGTCGGCGGGCATCGTCGTGGTCATCCTGATGACCCCGACTTTCCTGCAGACCGGCTACGGCTTCCCGGCCGCCACAGCGCTGAAGGCCAACAGCCTGGCCATCGTCTTTCTGAGCATCGGTTGCGTGGTGGCCGGCATGCTGGCTGACCGCTTCGGTGCGGGCTGGGTATTCATCATCGGCAGCACCGGCCTGCTGGTCAGCTCCTGGACGTTCTATCACTTGCTGAGCGCGCATCCCGAGTTGCTGTTCCCGCTGTATGCGGTGACCGGCGCCTTTGTCGGCACCATTGGCGCGGTGCCGTATGTGATGGTCAAGGCCTTCCCGCCGGTGGTGCGTTTCTCGGGTCTGTCGTTCTCTTACAACCTGGCGTATGCGATTTTCGGCGGCCTGACTCCGATGATCGTGACCTTGCTGGTCAAGCAGAGTCCGATGGGGCCTTCGTGGTATGTCGCGGCCCTCAGCGTGCTGGGCATCGGGCTCGGCGTCTTCCTGCTGGCCAGGAAGCGCTGATCGACCCGACGCTGCACCTGTAGGGCATTTCTGAAAAAGGCCGTCATCTGTCAAGGTGGTGGCCTTTTTCATCTTATTGTCATAATCAGTTCATACAGTAGTCATCCGCCCTATAAGCAGGGCGTGATTGGTGGGCACTTGCCGGGAGCGCGGGGCATGACACTCAAGCATTGCATCGCGGCCTTATCGTTCGCAGCGGTCTTCGCGAGCACCACTCAAGCGGTGGCGGCCGTGGATCCTTCGATTGCGCCGTATGCCCGTATCAGTGGTGTTTCCGGGACGCTTTCGAGCATCGGCTCCGACACCCTGGCCAACCTGATGACCCTGTGGGCCGAGGCCTACAAGCGTGAATACCCGGGCGTAAATATTCAGATTCAGGCCGCAGGCTCTTCCACGGCACCGCCGGCGCTGGCCGAAGGCACGGCGAGCCTTGGGCCGATGAGCCGCAGAATGAAAGATGGCGAGGTCGCCGCCTTCGAGCAGAAGTACGGCTACAAGCCGACGGCGGTGCCGGTGGCGGTCGATGCGCTGGCAGTGTTCGTGCACAAGGACAACCCGATCAAGGGGCTGACCCTGCAGCAGGTCGATGCGATTTTCTCGGCCACCCGCCTGTGCGGCGCCAAGGGCGAAGCGTTGCGCTGGGGCGATGTCGGCGTGACGGGTAACCTGGCCGGCAAGCAGATCCAGCTGTTCGGGCGCAATTCGGTGTCTGGCACCTACGGTTACTTCAAGGAAGAAGCGCTGTGTAAAGGCGACTTCAGGGCCAGCGTCAACGAGCAGCCGGGTTCGGCTTCGGTGGTCAGCGCCATCAGCAGTTCGCTCAATGGCATTGGTTATTCGGGTATCGGCTACAGGACCTCCAGCGTCAAGCCGGTCGCACTGGCCCGTGAGGCGGGTGGCGACTTTGTCGAAGAGACCGAGGCCAATACGCTTAATGGCAGCTACCCGCTGTCGCGCTTTCTGTATGTCTATGTCAACAAGGCACCGAACAAGCCTCTGGCGCCGCTGGAAGCCGAGTTTTTGAAGCTGATCCTGTCTCGACAGGGCCAGGAAGTGGTGATCAAGGATGGTTACATTCCGCTGCCTGAACGCGTGGTGGTAAAGGCACTGGCCGATCTTGGCCTGCAAGCACCTGGCAGCCGCTAAGGTGAAGCAGGTCAGGCGTTGCCGGGTAAATAACGGCATGTTGCTGTCAAAATTCTGCAATCTTTCTGTCATGCAGCGCGCAGGCGCAAAGAACCCGTCGAACAGGATCAGATGAATCGTAGTTCAGCTCCCGAAGGCATTGACTTCAATACCCCCGCGATGCAGCGCAAGCGCCGCCTGCGGGCGCTCAAGGACCGTCTGACCGGCTGGTATGTCGCCGTCGGCGGCCTTGCCGTGCTGGCCGCCATTACCCTGATCTTCTTCTATCTGGCCTGGGTGGTCGCGCCGTTGTTCAAGGGCGCCAGCCTGGAGCTGGCCAAGCCCTTGCAGCCGGCCTGGCTGAAGGATGCCGGGCAGCCGCTGATGATCAGCATCGAGGAGCAGAACCAGGTCGGCATGCGCGTTTCCGACCTGGGCCAGGTGATATTTTTCGATGCGGCCGACGGCACCGAGTTGAAACGGGTCGACCTGCCGCTGCCGCCGGGAGTGAGCGTCACCTCGTTCGGCAAGGACCAGCCGGGCACGCCGCTGATTGCGGTGGGGCTGTCCAATGGTCAGGTGCTGGTGTTTCGCCACGCTTACCAGATCACCTATCCCGATAACCAGAAGCTGATTACCCCGGCCATTGCCTGGCCCTATGGCGAGGCGCCGTTTGTACTGGACGAGCAGGGCCAGGCCATCACTCATGTCACGGTCAGCGTCAATGGCAACCACCTGCGCCTGGCCGGCTCCAGCGGCACGCAGTTGCATGTGCAGGCGCTGGAGATGGGCGAGAACCCGCTGACCGGCGAGGTCACCCGCGAGCAAAGCCGCATCGAGCTGCCGCAGTTGTCTGCCGAGGTCAAAGCGCTGTACATCGACCCGCGCCAGCAATGGCTATACGTGATCAACGGTCGGGCCCAGGCCGATGTGTTCAGCCTGCTCGATCGCACCCTCAATGGCCGCTACAAACTGCTGGAAAACGCCAACGCCGAGATCACCGCCAGCACCCAGTTGACCGGCGGCGTGTCGTTGCTGTTCGGTGACTCCAGGGGCGGGATCAGCCAGTGGTTCATGGCCCGCGACACCGACGAAGAGCCGCGCTTCATGCGCATCCGCGATTTCCATCTGGATGCCGCACCGATCGTGCAGATCAGGGCCGAGCAGCGCCGCAAGGGCTTTGTCGCCCTGGACAGCAGCGGCCGGCTTGGGGTGTTTCACAGCACCGCGCAGCGCACGTTGCTGATCGAAAAAGTGCTCGACAGCGCAGGCCTGGCCACCTTGTCGCCCCGCGCCAACCGCGTGCTGATCGAAGCCGGCGGCATGCTGCAACCAATCACGATCGACAACCCGCACCCGGAAATCTCCTGGAGCGCGCTGTGGGACAAGGTCTGGTACGAAGGCTATGACGAACCCCGGCATGTCTGGCAATCGACCGCTTCCAACAGCGACTACGAACCCAAGCTGAGCCTGGCGCCGCTGACCTACGGCACGCTCAAGGCGGCCTTTTATGCCATGTTGCTGGCCGCACCGCTGGCCATTGCGGCGGCGATCTACACCGCCTATTTCATGGCGCCGGGCATGCGCCGCAAGGTCAAGCCGGTCATCGAGCTGATGGAAGCCATGCCGACGGTGATCCTCGGCTTCTTCGCCGGGCTGTTTCTGGCGCCGTATCTTGAGGCGCATTTGCCCGGCATCTTCAGCCTGTTGCTGCTGACACCGCTGGGCATTCTGCTGGCGGGCTTCTTGTGGCACCGGCTGCCGGACGCCCTGCGCCTGCGGGTGCCCGAGGGCTGGGAAAGTGCCTTGCTGATTCCGGTGGTGCTGTTGGTGGGCTGGGGCTCGCTGGCGGTCAGTCCACACTTGGAAGGCTGGCTGTTCGGCGGTGACATGAGCGCCTGGCTCAACGATGAACTGGGCATTACCTACGATCAGCGCAATGCGCTGGTGGTCGGCCTGGCCATGGGGTTTGCGGTGATCCCGACGATCTATTCGATTGCCGAAGACGCCATTTTCAGCGTACCTCGCAGCCTGAGCCTCGGTTCGCTGGCGCTGGGCGCAACGCCCTGGCAAACCCTGACCCGTGTGGTGCTGCTGACCGCCAGCCCCGGCCTGTTTTCGGCGCTGATGATCGGCATGGGCCGGGCGGTGGGCGAAACCATGATCGTGCTGATGGCCACCGGCAATACACCGATTATGAACATGAACCTGTTCGAGGGGATGCGCACCCTGGCGGCCAACGTCGCCGTGGAGATGCCGGAGTCGGAAGTGGGCGGCAGTCATTATCGCGTGCTGTTTCTGGCGGCGCTTGTGCTGTTGATATTCACGTTCGTGATGAACACCCTTGCGGAACTGATTCGTCAGCGCCTGCGCAAGAAATACTCGTCGCTTTGAGGGAGCCAGGACTCACGTGAACCGGATCTATCACAAGGGCGCCTTGAAGGCCCCTGCCAAAGGCTCGCTCAAAGGCTGGATCAAAAGCGGCGCACCGGGCGTGTGGATGAGTGCGGGCGCGGTGTCCATCGCCGTCATCCTGACCATCGGCCTGCTGGCGTTGCTGGCCGTGCGCGGGCTGGGGCATTTCTGGCCGGCCGATCTGGTGCGCGCGCAGTACAGCGTGCCGGGCCAGGCGCCGCAGGTGCTGATCGGTGAGCGGGTCGAGGACGAGCAGGTGCCGCGCGCGCGCGTGCTGGGGGCTGGCGTGCCGGTGGCGGCCGAAGGATCACCGTTCATGACCCGCGAGCTGTTCAAGGTCGGCAACCGCGACCTGACCCGCAGCGACTTCACCTGGGTGGTCAGCGAATGGCTGACCCAGCGCGCAGAGCCGCCGGAGCTGATGACCCTGGAGCGTCGCGAATGGGGCAACTTCTATGGCTATCTGGTCAACGTCAAGGAAAGTGGCCGGGTGCTGGCCAACGGTGAGGCGGCCTGGCCCGAGCTGCGCGCCCGCCTGCAGCGTGTGCAGGGGCTGAACACCGAGCTGCACCGTCTGGAAAAGAAAGACATCGTCGCCATCAACAACGGTTTCGAGCGCTTGCGCCTGCAAAGCCGGCAACTGGAGATCGACGGCGGTCTGGATGCCGTCGCTCAGGCTGACATGGCTGTCGAGCGCGCTGCACTGCAAGCCCGCTACAGTGATGCCGAGACGCGCTTGGCCGAACTGCGCCAGGCCATTTCACGCGACAGCCTGACCGTGCGCGATGGCGAGGGCCGGCAGATCGAGATCGACCTCGGCAAGGTGGTGCATGCCTACCAGCCCAACGCCATGGGCGTGGCGGCCAAGCTGGGCTTCTATTTCCAGAAGCTCTGGGAGTTTCTCAGCGACGACCCGCGTGAGGCCAACACCGAGGGCGGTATTTTTCCGGCTATTTTCGGCACGGTGATGATGACCCTGATCATGGCGGTGATCGTCACCCCGTTCGGCGTGCTGGCAGCGGTGTACCTCAGCGAATATGCCCGTCAGGGCGTGGTGACCCGGTTGATTCGCATCGCGGTGAACAACCTGGCCGGTGTACCGGCTATCGTCTATGGCGTGTTCGGCCTGGGCTTTTTTGTCTATGTGCTGGGCGGTTCGCTGGACCGGCTGTTTTTCCCCGAAGCCTTGCCGGCGCCGACCTTTGGCACGCCGGGCCTGCTGTGGGCCTCGTTGACCCTGGCGCTGCTGGCGGTGCCGGTGGTGATCGTCTCGACTGAAGAGGGGCTGGCGCGTATTCCGCTGAGCCTGCGCGAAGGCTCGCTGGCGCTGGGCGCAACCAAGGCCGAGACGCTGTGGAAGATTGTCTTGCCGATGGCCAGCCCGGCAATCATGACCGGCCTGATTCTGGCCGTGGCCCGCGCCGCCGGCGAGGTGGCGCCGCTGATGCTGGTGGGTGTGGTCAAGATGGCGCCGGCGCTGCCGGTGGACGGCAATTACCCGTACCTGCATCTGGACCAGAAGATCATGCACCTGGGCTTTCATATTTATGACGTCGGTTTCCAGAGCCCGAATGTCGAGGCGGCAAGGCCCCTGGTGTACGCCACCGCGCTGTTGCTGGTACTGGTGATTGCCTTGCTCAACCTGTCGGCGGTCGCCATCCGCAATCATTTGCGTGAGAAGTACAAGGCGCTGGATAACTGACCCCATGAACCCAATCGTTCCATCAGGAGCCATGCATGCAGCACGATAGCCGAAACCGGGGCGCCACGCTCAACGCCCTTGGGCGCAGCAGGGACGGCTCGCCCCTGGCCCCCGAGGCCGTCGCGTTCGAGGTGGCGGGCCTGAATCTGTTCTATGGTGAAAAACAGGCCTTGTTCGACATCGGCCTGGATATCCCGCGGCAGAAAGTCACCTCGTTCATCGGCCCGTCCGGGTGTGGCAAATCAACCTTGTTGCGCACCTTCAACCGCATGAACGACCTGGTCGACGGTTGCCGGGTGCAGGGCGAGATCAAGCTGTACGGGCACAACATCTATAGCAAGGGCGAGGAAGTCGCCGAGCTGCGCCGGCGCGTGGGCATGGTGTTCCAGAAGCCCAACCCGTTTCCCAAGACGGTCTATGAAAACGTGGTGTATGGCCTGCGCATCCAGGGCATCAACAAGAAGCGCATGCTCGACGAGGCGGTCGAGTGGGCCTTGAAGGGCGCCGCGCTGTGGGATGAGGTCAAGGACCGCCTGCATGAGTCGGCGCTGGGGCTGTCCGGTGGCCAGCAGCAGCGTCTGGTCATCGCCCGCACCATCGCGGTCGAGCCCGAGGTGCTGCTGCTCGACGAGCCGTGTTCGGCACTGGACCCGATTTCGACCCTGAAAGTCGAAGAGCTGATCTACGAACTGAAATCCAAATACACCATTGTGATCGTGACTCACAACATGCAGCAGGCGGCGCGGGTCTCGGACTACACCGCGTTCATGCACATGGGCAAACTCGTCGAATTCGGTGATACCGACACGTTGTTCACCAATCCGGCAAAAAAACACACAGAAGATTACATCACTGGTCGCTATGGCTAGGGCCAGGGGTTGTCAGGCCTGAGCTACCGCTGCGATTTCGCATCAACCGGACGTTTCAAGGACACCCAGCATGATCCACAAAGACAGCCTCACCCATCACATCTCTCAACAGTTCAACGCCGAACTCGAAGACGTGCGCAGCCACCTGCTCGAAATGGGCGGCCTGGTCGAGAAGCAGGTCAACGATGCCGTGACCGCGCTGATCGAAGCCGACTCGGGCCTGGCCCAGCGCGTTCGCGAGGTCGATGAGCGCATCAACCAGATGGAGCGCAATATCGACGAAGAATGCCTGCGCATTCTGGCCCGTCGCCAGCCGGCAGCTTCCGACCTGCGTCTGATCATCAGCATTTCCAAGTCGGTGATCGACCTTGAGCGCATCGGTGACGAAGCGACCAAGATTGCCCGTCGCGCCATCCAGTTGTGCGAAGAAGGCGAAGCGCCGCGTGGCTATGTGGAAGTGCGCCATATCGGTGACCAGGTGCGCAACATGGTGCGCGACGCACTGGACTCGTTTGCCCGCTTCGACCCGGAGCTGGCGCTGTCGGTCGCGCAGTACGACAAGACCATCGACCGTGAGTACAAGACCGCGCTGCGCGAGCTGGCGACCTACATGATGGAAGATCCACGTTCGATTTCGCGGGTGCTCAACGTGATCTGGGTGCTGCGTTCGCTGGAGCGGATCGGCGACCATGCGCGCAATATCTCGGAACTGGTGATTTACCTGGTGCGCGGTACAGACGTGCGGCACCTGGGCCTCAAGCGCATGCGTGAAGAAGTGCAGGGCCATTCCAGCGAAAGTCCTCATGTTCCTGACGTAACTGACG
The DNA here is from genome assembly GCF_055284095.1 of Pseudomonas sp. HP_08. Classification (NCBI taxonomy): domain Bacteria; kingdom Pseudomonadati; phylum Pseudomonadota; class Gammaproteobacteria; order Pseudomonadales; family Pseudomonadaceae; genus Pseudomonas; species Pseudomonas sp. HP_08. The sequence goes on from NZ_JBTOQC010000007.1 coordinate 154,028, forward strand.
ATAAATAAGATTGCCTGCCCTGAACGCCCAGCACGCGCTGGGCGTTTTGCATTGTGGGTATTACTATCTGCCGTCGGCATCAGGTGCCGGCTTTGTGCCTCGTCGCACCCCGTTCGATGAGTGTTGTAGAAAACCCGATACCAAGGGTTCAGTCATTCAATGTGGCCGTTGGCCATGCGTCAACGGTATGCTTGCCGGAACAGGGGCGTGCTGGCATACCGCAGTTCACCCGACAGGTGAATACGTCCGCAGGAGCGTCGATGAGTAAAGTCAGTGTATTGGTCGTGGATGACGCGACCTTCATTCGTGATCTGGTGAGAAAAGGGCTGCGCAATTATTTTCCGGGTATTCACACCGATGAAGCCGTAAACGGCCGCAAGGCCCAGTTGATGCTGAGTCGCGAGTCTTTCGACCTGATTCTGTGCGACTGGGAAATGCCGGAGATGTCGGGCCTTGAGCTGCTGACTTGGTGCCGTCAGCAGGAAAATCACCTCAAGACCGTGCCGTTCATCATGGTGACCAGCCGTGGCGACAAGGAAAACGTCGTGCAGGCGATCCAGGCCGGTGTCTCGGACTTCATTGGCAAGCCGTTCACCAACGAGCAACTGCTCGGCAAGGTCAAGAAAGCGTTGGTCAAGGCCGGCAAGCTTGAGGCGGTGATGTCCACGGGGCCGGTGCGCGCCAGTTCGCCGCTGAACGACTCGCTCAATGCCCTGACCGGCGGGCGCGCCGAGGTGGTTCGCCCGGCAGCAGCGCCAGCCGCCAACAGTGCAGCGCCGGTCGGCAGCCAGAGCCTCAATGGCCGCAGCCAGGCCCAGTTGCGCCTGCCCAGCGGTAACCAGACGTGCGTGATCAAGAGCCTGACCCTCAAGGAAGGCCAACTGGTGATTCGCCGCAGCGACAAGCTGCCGCAAATCCTGGAAAGCGCAGTGCTGGACCTGGAACAGGGCGAAAGCAATGAAGTGGCACGCCTGAACGGCTATGTTCACGCCATCATGGCCCATGAACCCAAGCCGGACAGCGAGTGGCTGCAAGTGACCTTCCGCTTCGTCGACCAGGACACGCAAAAGCTCGACTACCTGTCGCGCCTGATTGCGCGTGGCACCAGCCACAAGCAGTTCATCCCCGGCGCCTGATGCCGGCTGCTGCATAAACGTGCGCTGACCTTTCCTACGTCATGAATCCGGCCTGTCCGATTGCACAGGCCGGGTAATGTCTATTGCGTTCCACCAGTCGCTTTCTCAATGACTGGAAGAACTGCCCATGACTGCCACCGTGCTACAACCGCTGACGATTGAAACAATCAGCACCTATCAACTGTTTTTCAACATTGATCGTGCGCTGGGTATCGTTGCGTACTCTGTTTGTGCAGAAGGCACCTCGTGCACCGAGGCTGTCTCGCCGCAGAATCACTTCGATATCGCCAGGCGGGTGCTGATTCACTTGCTGGGCAATGACATCGGCTTCAGTAGCGCCAACCCCGCGCTGGTTGATGCGGCTCAAGAACACAAGCTGGCGCAGCTTTATCAAGGCGAAAAAGCCCGGCAGCTGTATGCCGATACGATGGATACCCCGCTATCCGAAATCACGCCCTGGCTGATGCACAGGTTTTTCGCACGCATTGCCTGGCTGGATGAGTCGGTGATCGCCAGCGAAGCGGCGCGTGCGCAGCAGCAGGATGTGCGCGACTGGATGATGCAGTTCAAGCGTGGCGGGCGCCTGATGCCGATCGGCGAGTGGATTGCACTCAGTAACGGTCGTGCGCTGTACAACGGCCTGTTTGCACCGCGCCATGAGGCCACGCGCCCGGCGCTGGATGTGCTGTGCGATGTGGTTGCGCCCCTGCTGCCGCCGGACGAATACCACGACAAGGCCGTGTCGGGCGCGTTTGCCAAGGCATTGGCTTCGCTCGCGACATGGCGGGCGATCTTTTCCGACCTGAAGGCGATTCCCGAGGCCGCGTGTCCCGACAGCCGCCTGCAACTCGATACCCTGACGCCGACGTCCATCGACAGCCGGGCCGGCTTTTTGCGCAAGGTCGCGGTGTATGTGCTCAACCCTGGCGATGAGGAGTGGCTGGCGGTTGCCATCGCCAGCGCGCGTCAGGCGCCGGGCCTGCAGATACTGTCGCTGGCGAGCGCCCTGCATGTGCAACATGCGCGGCTGAAGTTCGAGCCGGCCATGGCGCTGGCCACATTGCTGTTGCGGCCGGGGCTGCAGTTGGGGCTGCAGTTGGGGATTGAGCCGACGGAGACGTTGCCCACGGCCCGGACCCTGAATGTGCAGGTGCCGGCGCTTGAGACCTGGAGCCCGCTGCGTAACGCCAATGAGCTGTTCCGCCAGGCCGGTGTCGGTGTGCTGTGCCGGCCCGACGGCGCGGCGAACGTGCTGCGCTGGCCAGCCGCGCGCACCTGGCAGATGTTGATGCAGACCACTCAGTTTGCCGCCGTGTTTACACCATTGTTGACGCACATGCAGTGGTACACCGGCGGGCCGCAGCAACACGCCTCGGCGCAGGTTACCCAGGCGCTGGCAGGCCGTGCCGTGGTGGATTACTTTCTGGGCGCGACGCCGGCCTTTGCCGAACCGCTGGCAATCACATTACGCGGCGCGTGGCTCGCCGATTACAGCCATGCAGAACTGTGCACCAGGATTCGTGCCGATATTCAGGCCCGCCAGCCCGATGCTTCATCAAGCACTCTGGCGCTGCTGTATTACCTGTTGCTGCGCGAAACGCTGCCGGAGCTGCTGGTCGAAGACGTGCCCGATCACCTGCCATACGGGCGGTCGCTGCAAAGCGTGGCGTTGTTGCAGGGCGTGGCACTGGTTGAAGGCCTGCGCGAGGGGCAGCCGCTTGCACTGCGTTTCGATGACGTCATCAGCGTCAGTGCGGCCCTGACGCAATCGAGCGATCCCGGTGTTCACGCCTTGTGGGCCCGGACCCTGATCGTGCCGGCGCTGCGCTATGCCACTGCCCACGGCGCCATTGAATGGGCGGGTGCGGTGGATATTGATCGGGCCAGTGCTGCGCAAATCAGTCAGGCGCTGACCTCCCTCAAGGGCCAGCAAGTGCTGCATGCCCGCGAGCTGAATGCCTTGCTGTCGATAAGGCCGCCGGACCGCAAGCAACTGGCGCAGCACATGCTGACCGAGGCGCAGATGGATCGCCGAACGTGGGACCTTGCCATCAAGGTTGAGCATTGGCCCATTCTTCAGGAGCACGGCTTCACCCTCGCGGACACTTATTCCCTTGACCGCTTGCTGGCGGCAGGCCGCCCGCAGGCGACGATTGTCGAGCTGGTGATGATGGGCGAGGCCTACATGGCCGAAAAACCGACGGTACCCGAGGTCTACGCCAGCGCATTTGAGCTGTATCGGCACGCGCTGCTGGAGGCACAAGGTCCGGTTATCAGCCGTCTTTTGTCCGAAATGAGCCCGGGCAATCGCACGGTGCTGCTGGGCTCGACCTGCGAAGTGAGCCGGGTGCTGTTCGATAAAGAGCAAGGCGCCCAAGGGTTGTTTGTCCGCTGCCAGCCGGGCGACCATCGGACTGATTTTCATGACCATACGGTTGCTGACGAAGTGTTCCTGGAAATCATTCCGGCCAGTGGCGTCGTGCGCCGGGTTGTTCAGCGCTTTGATTACAGGCCCAGGCTGGACCACGGCTTTAGCGGCAATATCGTCGAAACCGTTGAAAAGGACCGGCGAAATGCCAGGCGCAAAGCCGATGCCTTGGTGACCCCTTTATTGCCCTTCGACAGCGATGGTTATCTGCAAGGCGCAGCCTCTCGTGCCTCTACGGTTTATCCACACCCGCTCAAAGGCACGTTGATTCCTTGCGCCGAGCTGATTTATTCCCCGCAGGGCAGTGAGCAAACCCGGCTCGATGCCTTTGCCCGCATTGGCGCCGCGCATTTGCTGGCGACGTTTGTGGAGCAGACCCGCTTCAACCACCGCCATGAAACCCAATGGGAGCAGGTCTGGGCGCAAGAGCGTGCGTACGCGGACATGGCGGCACGTTTAACCCTTCCGTTCTACGGTTGCATCAGCGACCTTGCCGCCGGCAAGCATTCTGCGGGGGTGATCGTCGGCTGCGTAGTCGACGTCGCTTTTACGTTGATTCCGTTTGGCCAGTTTGCAGGCTCCACAGCGCGGATTGTGCTGCGCGCCGGTGAAATGAGCGTGCTGTCGGTGATCGAGTCGACCGGCAAGGCCGTCGGGCGCCTGATTGTCGGTATGGCAGAGCAGAGCGTGGTGTTTGCAGTGCGCGATGTCGGCAGGCTGGGGTTGAAACTGGGCGGGCTGGGCTGGGCGACGTTACTGGAAGAGGTGCCGGTGCTGAAGCGGCTGTTCTCTTCGGTCAGGGTGCCAAGGGGCGATGCCCGCCTGATCGTCCGCGCGGTGGTGGATGGCCGCCCCGATGTGGCTGTGTGCAATACCGGTACTGCCGAGGCGCCGGACTTCAGGCTGCTCGATCCTGAGTCCGGCAGCCCGTTCGGCAAACGCCTGACCCCGATTGCGCACGCAGAACCGCTGGAGTTTTCAGGCTTGTCGGCCGCCGACAGTATTGGCCCTGAGCGTTATCCGGCGGTCTTGCCGGTGACCTCCGGCGCCGAGGGCATGCATGAAATACGTATTGCTCAGGCGTGTCGGGTGCATGCCATCGAAAGAGAGGAAGGGGTATTCGATCTGCTCATCGATGGCCAGGTTTACCATCTGGATGCCAATGCGCCAGATGCCGCCTTGCGCAAGCTGTCGGTCGCCACGCTGTCTTCGCGCAGCGAGGGCCTGAGTGAAATCGGCAACCTGTGCAGGGTGCGCCGCAATCTGGAACCGGTGCCTTGCGCGACGGGTGTGAGGCTTGTCACGCCAACCCCCGAGCCCATTACAGCGGGTTCTCTTTCGCCCAAGCTCACCGGCAAATACCCAAGCCATGCCATGGATGCACGCGCTTTCACCCTGGCGCGGCTGTCTGCCAATGCCGGTGATGCCGTGCTGCAGGCGGATGTCTTTGTCTATGAAGGCAAGTTCTGCAAATGGGCCGAGCCGTCCGAGGCGATGGCCTCGGCGTCGATACACAGACCGGAAAACAAGCAGGTCGTCGCGCTGTCGGAGCAGGAGCGGGCGCTTTTCACGCTGCCTGAATCCCCGGACTATCTGCCGGTTCTGAAGGGCCAACTGGCCATCGATGGCGTGTTTGGTTTGCCGGAAAACTTTACCGGCTTCGACACCTCGACGATTTATGAATATGTCCCGGTCATCGAGCTTGGGCCGGTGGCTACAGGTATCGATGATGCCCGTACGTTACGCGGCATCCGGTTGCAGCCGACGGACGAGGACTGGATCTTCATCGAGCCCGACACGGGCGTCTTTTACAAAGCGCTTACGCCGAAAACGATCACCACCGACCTGCATTTTTCCCGTGTGACCGAGGCGGCTGAAATCAATGAATTCATTCGGCTGTCCGAGCAATACCGGCTGGTCCGGGAGCGGCCTGGAGTGGTCACCGATCAGAAGAACATTGCCCGGTTGCTGTTTGATCTGCTCGATGAGTCCGAGCGTGAACCGTGGCGCGTTTCCTGGGGCAAGGAGTTCATCACCTATGACGACTATGCCGCGATGTGCATCGCCAAGGGAGAGCCGAATGAGCTGATGAGGATTTCGATCAATATTCTGACAGGTGACGACATTCAGAAAAAATTCGTCGAGCTCGCCAGGCAAAGCATCCCGAACTTCAAGAAAGTTGCCGAGCGCACGGTGCCCGAGCAGCAACATATTATTGAAGTGCTTAACGCTCTGTTGCCGGTTCAGGATTCGACGTCGCCCTGGCAGGCACTGAGCCTGGCCACGATTTCAACGCCTCGCGCCATCCGCAATATCCTTGGGCAAATCAAAGGGGCCAACCTGTCTTTCGTGCAGGTCTATACCCAGGCCGAGGAGCGGGTGGTGTATTACGCATTGTCGGGCGGCGAGAAAGCCAGAAGCCTCAGGTTGCAGCTCGACAGTGCCGGGGGCAGCGAACAGGTCATCAATGGAGTGATCTTTCGCGATGCCCGGGCGCGCATGGCCGGTCGGCTGCCGGACCCTGCGTTTACCAGCTTGCCGGTGGTCAGAAGTGCCGATCAGGTCGTGGTGCGCGAGTTTGGCCGGCAACTCGATTCGGAGCGCCTGATTGCGACCGTGCTCAAGCAGGACATGGCGGCTACCCCATTGAGCCATATCAGGTTCTTTACCTTGCTGGACGCATGTCGCTCCTGTGGCGGGTTTGTCTTGCCGCGCCTGAAGCTCGATTTTCCTCAGGCGCAGTTCAGCGTGACGTATCTGAAGGATTACACCTTGTCCTGACGGCCATGGCGTGTGTTTATTGACGCTTGTTCATGACCCGATTGAGACCGTTGAGTGCTCATTTGCCAGTAACACTGCTAGGCTTGCTGCCCATTGCCCACCCGCCTTGATGATGCCGATGCTTGAACGCCTGTTGATCCTGAGCGCCCTGATGCTGGCTACCCAGACCGCAGCGGCAATCACTATCTATAAAACCACCAACGCCGATGGCGTGGTGTCGTTCAGCGACCGGCCAACCCCGGGCGCGGCGGTGATGGTGTTCAGGGACCGCATGGTCGAGCGCATCGAGCGCCAGGTGCATCTCGATGTGCGCAAGGACAAGGGCGCAGACAGCCTGTATGTGCGCAATGACCTGTATGCGCCGGTCGAGATCGAGCTGCGCCTGTCGGGGTTGAAGAACGTGCTGGGCGTCGAGGGCGAGTCGACGACCCTGCGCCGCACCGTGGCGGCGCGCAGCAACGAGCGGTTGCTGGTGCTCAGCCCTAAGCAGGCCGGTCAGCCCATGCGCTACAGCTCGAAACTGACCTCGACCCTCGGTGCCCCGAACCTGGCCATCAATGCCTACCGCTACCCGTTACCGTGGGTCGGCGGGCCGTTTCGGCTGACTCAGGGACCGGGCGGCAAATACAGCCATACCGACATCAAGGGCCGTTATGCGATGGACATCGCCATGCCCGAGGGCACGCCGATCATCGCGGCGCGCGGCGGTACGGTGGTCAAGATCGAAAACGACCAGAGCGGGCGCGGCTCCAACGCCTCGGGCAACTTTGTCCGGATCCTGCACGAGGACGGCACCATGGGCGTGTACCTGCACCTGATGCGCGGTTCGGTGGTGGTCAAGGAAGGCCAGCGGGTCAGCGTCGGCAACGCTTTGGCGCGCTCGGGCAATACCGGCAACAGCACCGGGCCCCATCTGCACTTTGTGGTGCAGCGCAATACTGGCCAGGCGCTGGTGTCGATCCCTTACGAGTTCGCCCAGCCCCTGCAGAACCTGCCCGACTTTGCGGTGGGCGGTAATTAATCCAGCTTGAGCACCTTGGCCAGGACGATTTTCGGGCCTTTCATCTTCTTGATGATGATGCGCAGGCCTTCGACTTCCATCTGCTCTTCTTCTTCGGGCACGCGCTTGAGCGAGTCGTAGATCAGGCCGGCCAGGGTTTCGGCCTCGATATGGTCAAGGTCGATGCCCAGCATGCGCTCGATCTTGAACAGCGGCGTGTCGCCACGCACCAGCAGTTTGCCGGGCTGGTAGGCGAGGATGCCGCGTTCGACCTTGCGGTGTTCGTCCTGGATATCGCCGACCAGCACTTCCAGCACGTCTTCCATGGTCAGGTAGCCGATCACCTTGCCGTCGGCTTCTTCGACCAGGGCAAAGTGCGCGCTGCCCTGACGGAACTGCTCCAGCAGGTGCGCCAGCGGCATGTGCCGCGAAACGCGCTCCAGCGGGCGGATCAGGTCGGCGAGGTTGAACGACTCGGGAATGTGCTCAAGGTCCGCCAGCTCCAGCAGCAGGTCCTTGATGTGCAGCAGGCCGACGAATTCGTTGCGCTCGGCGTCGAGCACCGGGTAGCGGCTGAATTTGTGCCGGCGAAACAGCGCGAGGATTTCCTTGAGCGGCGCATGGAAGTCCAGGGTGACCATGTCTTCGCGCGAATTGGCCCAGTCGACCACTTCCAGCTCGCCCATTTCCACCGCCGAGGCCAGCACGCGCATGCCCTGGTCGCTCGGGTCCTGGCCACGGCTGGAGTGCAGGATCAGTTTCAGTTCGTCGCGGCTGTAGCTGTGTTCGTGGTGCGGGCCGGGCTCGCCCTGGCCGGCGATGCGCAGGATGGCGTTGGCACTGGCGTTGAGCAGGTAGATGGCCGGGTACATCAGCCAGTAGAACAGGTACAGCGGCACCGCCGTCCACAGAGACAGCAGTTCGGGTTTGCGGATGGCCCAGGATTTGGGCGCCAGCTCACCGATCACGATGTGCAGGTAGGAAATGATGAAGAAGGCGGTAAAGAACGACACGGCCTTGATGATTTCCGGGGTGTCGACGCCGGCAGCGGCCAGCAGCGGCTCCAGCAGGTGGGCAAAGGCCGGTTCACCGACCCAGCCCAGGCCCAGCGAAGCCAGGGTGATGCCCAGCTGGCAAGCCGACAGGTAGGCGTCCAGTTGACCGTGTACCTTGCGCAGGATACTGCCGCGCCAGCCGTGTTTGCCAGCGATGGACTCGACCTTGGTCGAGCGCAGCTTGACCATGGCGAACTCGGCGGCCACGAAGAAGCCGTTGAGCAGTACCAGTACCAGAGCAAAGAGAATCATGCCGAAATCGGCGAAAATAGAAGCCAGATCGATAGCGGGGGAAGGGTCCATGATGGAGTTTTACAGTGTCCGTTTTGATCGAGAGAGGGCGTTTGACCTTTCAGCAAGTAAGGCCATGAGCAGGGCAATGTAGCGGCTGCGCATAAGTATGACAACGTGTATCAGAAATCGTCGAACTCATCGTCAAGGTCCGCCAGCTGGGCGGGCGCGAAGTGGCAGACAAAGACGCTGCCCTTGCCGGTGACGCTGTTGATCTCCAGGGTGCCGCGATGGCGCAGCAGCACGTGCTTGACGATGGCCAGGCCCAGGCCGGTGCCGCCGGTGTTGGAGGCGCGGCTGGTGTCGACCCGGTAGAAGCGTTCGGTAAGGCGTCCCAGGTGCTTGGTTTCGATGCCGATGCCTGAATCCTGCACGCTCAGGTGCGCGCCACGGATGTCGCGCCACCAGCGAATGCGGATCGTGCCGGCGGCGGGGGTGTATTTGACGGCATTGAAAATCAGGTTGGAGAACGCACTGCGCAGCTCGCTTTCACTGCCTTTGAGGCCCGTGTCGCTCTCGATGTCCAGGGTGATCTGGTGATTGTTGTTGCCCGACAGCGCCTGGGCATCGTGGGTAATGGTCTTGAGCAGGGCGTTGACCGCCACCGGCTGGCTGTCGGAGGGATAGTCGGTGGCTTCCAGTTTGGCCAGCAGCAGCAAGTCGTTGAGCAGGGTCTGCATGCGGCTGCCTTGCTGGTGCATCTGCTGCAAGGCGCGCACCCAGCGCGGGTTTACCTCTTCGCAGTTGTCGAGCAGGGTTTCCAGATAGCCAAAGATCACCGTCAATGGCGTGCGCAATTCATGCGATACGTTGGCCACGAAGTCTTTGCGCATCTGTTCCAGCAGGTGAATACGCGTGACATCGCGTACCAGCATCAGGTGCTCGTTGTTGCCGTAGCGGGTAATCAGCATCTGGATGCGGATGCGGTCGTTGCCGGGCGAGGGGATTTCCAGCGGCTCGGCATAGTTGCCTTGAGCGAAGTATTCCTTGAAGCGCGGATGGCGCACCAGGTTGGTCACCGGCTGGCCGCTGTCTTGCGGGGTCTTGAGGCCCAGCAGGGTTTCGGCGGCGCGGTTCCACCATTCAAGGTTGCCTTCGGCGTCGAGCATGATCACCGCATCGCGCAGGGCGGCGGTCGATTCCTGAACACGGTCGATGACCGCCTGCAGGCGCCCGCGCACGCGCTGGTCGCGGCGTTGCAGGTGATAAATGCTGTCGAACACATCGCCCCACAGGCCGTAGCCGTCCGGTGGCGGTTCGTCGGCCTTGTGGCTGCTCAGCCAGGCGTGCAGGCGCAGCAGTTGCTTGAGGGTCCAGGCCAGGTACAGGCCCAGCCCGACCGACAGGCTCCAGCCATATTCGCCGCTGATCAGGCCGACCACCAGGCAGACGGTCACCAACAGCAGCATGTGGCGGATCAGGGTGCCGTGCCAGTTCGGGTTCAATTAAAGGTACATCCTTGTCGGTACCGCAGTGCGAGCGGGGAACGGCGTTCAGCTCTTGGTCGAGAACCGGTAACCGGTGCCGCGCACGGTCTGCACCAGGTTTTCGTACGCATCGCCCAGCGCCTTGCGCAGGCGGCGGATGTGTACGTCAACGGTACGTTCTTCGACATAGACGTTTCCTCCCCAGACCTGGTCGAGCAACTGACCGCGGGTGTAGGCGCGTTCCTGGTGGGTCATGAAGAACTGCAACAGACGGTATTCGGTAGGGCCCATCTCGGCCGGCTTGCCGTCGATGGTCACGCGGTGGCTGATCGGGTCGAGCAGCAGGCCGCCGACTTCGATCGGCGCTTCTCCGTCGGTCGGGCCGGTGCGACGCAGCACGGCCTTGAGCCGGGCCACCAGTTCGCGTGGCGAGAACGGCTTGGTGATGTAGTCGTCGGCGCCGACTTCCAGGCCCTGGATCTTGTTGTCCTCTTCGCCTTTGGCGGTGAGCATGATGATCGGAATATCGCCGGTCAGCTCGTCACGCTTGAGGCGCCGGGCCAGCTCGATGCCCGAGGTGCCGGGCAGCATCCAGTCGAGCAGGATCAGGTCGGGTTTGCGGTCAATGATGATCGCGTGCGCCTGTTGCGAGTTTTCGGCTTCGATGCAGTCATAGCCGGCCATTTCCAACGCAACGGCGATCATTTCACGAATGGGCGCTTCGTCGTCAACGATCAGAATGCTCCTGCCAACCATGCTCGAACCTCTTGTCATTTAACTGTCTTGGGGCGCATTAGATAACGGAATTATTGCAGTCGTGTGACATCTGTCCATCGCCGGTGTTGTTCAACGCAACGCATAGTCGGCCACAATGCCAGCAAAGATCAGCAGCCCTGCCCAGTGGTTGTGCAGAAATGCCTTGAAACAAGCGTCCCGGTCGCGGGTCCGCGTGCTGTGCCATTGCCAGGCAAAACAGCCGGCCGCGCCCAGCAGGCCCAGATGAAAAGGCGTGCCCAGGCCGAAGCGGGCGCCGGCCAGCAGCAGGCATCCCAGGGCCAGGCCCTGCAAGGTCAGGATGATGGTGCGGTCGGCGTCGCCGAACAGCACGGCGGTGGATTTGACCCCGATCTTCAGGTCATCGTCGCGGTCGACCATCGCGTAATACGTGTCGTAAGCCACCGTCCACAGCAGGTTGGCGATGTACAGCAGCCAGGCAGCTGCCGGCAGGTCGCCGGTCTCGGCAGTGAACGCCATCGGCATGCCCCACGAGAACGCGGCGCCCAGTACCACTTGCGGGTAATAGGTGTAGCGCTTCATGAACGGGTAGCAGGCGGCCAGCGCCAGGCCGCCGAACGACAGCCAGATGGTTGTCGGGTTGGTCAGCAGCACCAGCAGAAAGCTCAAGGTCACCAGCACGGCGAACAGCACCAGCGCTTCTCGCGGGGTGATCTTGCCGCTGGCCAGCGGACGCTGCTGGGTGCGCTTTACATGGCCGTCGACCTTGCGGTCGGCAAAGTCGTTGATCACGCAACCGGCGGCGCGCATCAGGAACACGCCAATCACGAAAATCAGCACGTTGGCCAGCGACGGGCTGCCCTTGCCGGCAATCCACAGCGCCCAGAGCGTCGGCCACAGCAGCAGGTAAACGCCGATGGGCTTGTCGATGCGGGTCAACTGGACGAAGTCCCAGGCGCGGGGATTAAGGCGATTGAGGGATTTAAGCAGCGACAGGTACATCAGCGGTGGTCCTCGGTGTGGAGCGCATGCCAGAAAGCGGGCAAAAATACTTCGGCGACCAGAATGCTCAGGGCGCCGCGGCTAAAGCACGAGCGCCGTGCCCACAGGCCATCGATGCGGTCGGCATCCGGCAGCCACTGGCGTGGATACTCGCGCACCTGCAGCGGCCCGCGATCGAACGCCGGGTCGCTGAACAGCAGTTCGCCCAGCGAGCGGGTGCCCAGCTCATCCATGTGCAGGCCGCTGCCCAGCAAGGCATCACGCGCTGCCACGCTACGGGCGAAGACCCATTTTTCGCCTTGCCCGCGCAGGTACACCTCGCGCACCCAGCCCTGGCTGTCGGCAGGCAGGCCCAGGGCTGCGCATTCATCGTCGCGCAGGCTTTGCCAGCCTTCGAAGACCGGCGTGACACTGAAGCCGTTACTGGACAGGCGGGTCAGGCGACGGGTCAGGGAGTCCTGATTGAACAGCCAGTCGAGCGTCAAAGGCTCAGGCACTGGCGCCAGGCGTTCGCATTCGAGCCACTGATCGGGCAGGCAGGCAGAGGTAGGCTGGGTCACGGCAAGTCATGGGTGCTAATCATTGGGGCGCCGAGCTTAGCATGGCCGCTGCGGTCCCGGATTGCCGTGCCCCGACTGTCGCTTGTGTACCGTTGGGGAGATTGCCCGGTATTTTGTCGGCCAGGGCACGGTTTTATTTGAATATTCAGCCTACCCCCACTGGCGCGGGCCTTTGCGCCGTGCCATTCTGCGATTCGACTGCCGCTGCGAGGAGCCGCAGCGGTACCTGATTGCTGCTCGGATTGGGTAGCGCGGGACATAAAAACAAAAAACCGTACAAGAGGCTTAGTACATGCGTAAACCAGATCTAGCAGCCGCTATCGCTGAAAAAGCGGACCTCACCAAAGACCAGTCCACTCGCGTTCTCAACGCCATCCTTGAAGAAATCACCGGCGCACTGCACCAGAAGGACAGTGTCACCCTGGTTGGCTTCGGCACCTTCCTGCAACGCCATCGTGGCGCACGTACCGGCAAGAACCCGCAAACCGGCGAGCCGGTAAAAATCAAGGCCAGCAACACCGTGTCCTTCAAGCCTGGCAAGGCGCTCAAGGACAGCGTCAATCCCTGATCCGCTTCCTCGCCCGAGGCAGGGCGAGCAGCACGAAAAGAACGGGCATTCCGGTCATCTGGAATGCCCGTTTTTTTATGTTCAAAATCGCTTACGACAAAGTGGGAAAAATCCCACAAACATCTGTAATAAAACGCTTTTATTCACAGAAATGCCTGACTTTTTTCCTGAGTGTCTGCCCTTAAAGTGCGCGTCCGCTGCACCTCTTGAACGCCACATTACACTTGGGAAAAAAAATGAAAAAATTATGGATGTCTGCTGCTGTCATCACCCTGATCGCAACCACCAGCGGCTGCGTCAGCTACAACGTCAGCCAGCCTTCGGCCGCGCTTGAAGGCACCGTCAAGACCGACCTGAAGGCCGACATCAAAGTGGGCGGGCCGATCTCGGGCGAATCTTCGACCAATATTCTCTTCAACTTCCTGGCCTTCGGTGGCGACACCCAGTACGCCGATGGCGTGACCTACGGCGGCTCGGCAGGCGGTGGCCTGAACCTGGGTCTGCCAGACCCGGTCTCGACCACCAAGGCAGCGGCTGCTTACAAGGCAGTCAAGTCGTCGGGTGCCGACCTGATCGTGGCTCCACGTTATGAAGTGACGGTTCAGGACTACTTCATCTTCAAGAAGGTCGATGTGAAAGTGACCGGCAGCAAGGGCAATATCAACAGCATTCGTTGATTGTCCGGCGCCAGGTGTGGCCTTGTGCTGCGACTGGCGTCTTGAGGCTACGAAATGGCGGTTATCTGCGCTGAAAAGCGCAGGTAATGGCTGTGTCAAACCGCTAGACTGCCGGCGCTTGTCTTCTCTGGATGTTCGCCGAGGCAGTACTCATGAAATTTCGTTTTCTTCTCTGGGCGCTGGGCCTGCTCATGGCCCGAGCCAGTCGCAACAACCCCGACTTTCAACAGCAACTGGCCGACAAGGCGCTGACCTTCCAGTTGCAGACCGCCGACGGCAAGGTGGCGCGGCACTATATGGTGCGCGACCAGCGCGTGCGCAGTGCGGGCGGCCTGGCCAGCGATCCTGCGTTTACCATCGTCTTCAAGGATGCGGCCTATGGCCTGTCGACCCTGAATGCCAGTAACAAGCAGTTGGCGTTCATGCAGGGGATTCAGGACAAGCACATCCAGATCAAGGGCAACCCGGCGCTGGTGATCTGGTTCCAGGGCCTGACCCGCTATCTCAAGCCAAAGAAGAAAAAAACCGCCGCCTGATCAAGGACCTCAAGGCAATTGCAGGCCGCCAGCGGCTTTGTGCAGGGCGCGCAGGTGTTCGCTCATCTGCTTGAGGTTCTCTTCGCTGGCGCTGATCTCGGCCGCGCGTGCCGGCTCCAGCAGGGCACGCACTTCGCTGTCGAGGTCGCCGGTCAGGCGCTTGAGCTTTTTCTGCCGCTCGCTGCTTTGCGCTTCCAGTCGTTGCCATTCATCGGCTTGTGGCAAGCCATAACCGTCACTGCCGAGCAACTCGGCCGGGCGGCTGAGAAAGCCGCTGTTGGCGAGAATGTCCTGCAAGGTGCCGGTAGCGCGTGACACACGCCCGTCCTGTTGCTCACGAGCGGTCAGGTAGCGCTGCTTGACCTCGTCCTGGGCCAGCAGTAACTGGCGGCGCAGGCTGGCCTGCTCCAGCAGCAGGATGGCGGCGCTGGTGCGCAGGTCGGCGCGGGCGAACCATTGGCGGCGCTCGCTGGCTGGTTGCTGCAGCCAGTCCTCGACAGCGTTTTGCTGGATCGGCAGGTTTTTCTTCAGTACCGCGAACATGGCCTGGTAACGGTCGCGGTACGAGTCGAAGCGGTATCCCAGGCGCAGCGCTTCCTTGGGGTTGTCGAGTACGCTGGTGTCGGCCAGGCCGCGTCCCTTGAGCACTTCAAGCAGACCGTTGGGCAGAATGCTGTCCAGCGCGGTCAGCTCAGGGTTATAGGTGCCGCTGCGCAACAGTTTCAGCGTTTCGACCGCACAGTTATTGGACAGGAAATAGTAGTCGCCGTCGTAGCTCCAGTGCATTTCGGCCGAGTGCTCCACCAGGCTGTCGATCTCCTGGCGTGACAGCTTCAGCGGCACCGAGGCCAGGCTGCGCAGTTCGGTCTTGGTGTATTCGTCGATCACCTGCGCCAGCGGCAGCACGAACAGCCGCGAAGGGTAGGCGCCGGTCAGGCCGTCCCAGCTCGACAGTTGCACATCGCCGACAAATGCCCGGTACGACAGCACCAGGTGCTGGTCCAGGTCCAGGCGACAATCCGGGCCACGCGGCCGGCCCGGTTTGCAGATCACCAGGCGCAGCATGCTGTGGCCCCAGCGGCTCATCATGTTCTGGTTGGCTTCGGCCAGCAGGTAATCCACGGCGTAGACCCGCTCGGGGTCCAGCTTGCCCAGCGGTTCGCGGCCAAAATCGTTGCCGGCGTTCAGGTAGGGATAATACGTCGGGCAGTCTTGTTGCTTGGCCGGCGCCCAGTCGAACTGCTCCTTGTACCAGCGATACAACGCCGGGCGGCGGCAGGCATAGGCCGGGTCGAGGAGAAAATACTCCATGTTGACCGCAACGAATTCCAGCGGGCTGCTCAGCTCATAGCTGTCCGGGCTGCGCACGCCCTGGCCGTTGTTCTGCTCGCGCTCACCGCGGCGGCCGACATACTGTTGCCAGCCGGCAAGGTCCAGCAGGCGCGGGTCGTCGCTCAAGGTGAAGCGCCGTTCGGTTTGCCCGCGACACTCATCGGCCAGGCCGACCTTGCCCAGCGAACTGTGCTGGCGGGCACAGCGCACGATCAGCGTGCGTTGCGCGGCCGGCCACAGGCGAGCGCGATCATAGACGTGGGTCAGTTCATGCAGCACGGTGGCCAGCAGCTCGCGGCGCACGGTGCCATGCGGGCGACCGGTCTGCGCAGTGGCGGCCGAGCCGTCGGTCAGCGAAGGCAGCAAGCGGCTATTGAGGTACAGCTGATACGGCCCGGCCGCCTGACCGTAGGCATTGGCGGGCATGTCGGCAGACCAGCTGACCTGAATGCGCCGGTCCAGGCTCTGGATCAGGCGCGGGGGCAGCGCCTGCAAGGCCTCATCGAGCAGCGTCTGGCTGGCCTGGCGCTGGGCCGGGCTTAGCGGGTCGCCTTGCAGGTTCAACTGCAAGTCGGCAAATGCCGGCAGCGTCGCCAGGCTTAGTGCACAGCCCAGCAGCCAGACGCCAAGGCGCCTCACAGGGCGAGGATGGCTTCGGCCAGGGTCTGATCGCTCGCGGTGCGGGCTTCGGGGACGCGGTTGCGCAGGGTGTCAAAGGCAGCGTCCAGGCGCGCGCCATGAATATCACCGCCGCTGGCCACATAACTGGCCGCATCGTCGCGGGCCTGCTGCACGACCTTGGAGTCGCGGATCGAGGTGGTGGTGTCGGAGGTGAAATCGATGGTACGGCCAAAGGCACGCACGATGATGTTACTGGTGGCCACCACAGTCTGTGCCTGGGCCACATCCACCAGCAACAGCATGCCCAGGGTCGCGGCGATCAACGGGGTGCGCATGTAAGTCTCCACTACACAAGAATAAAGTGATTATTGGACGAGGATTGCCTGTGCCAGTTCAAGGTCGCTGGCACGAAGTTTTGTATCGCGCTGGCGCAGCAACTGCAGGGCCGATTCAAGCTGCGCACCACGCAGTTGACCGTTGCTGGCGACAAAGGCCGCCGCGTCGTCGCGGGCCGCCAGAATCAGCTTGTTGTCGAACGGTGCAGAAGTGACCTGGCTGGTGACGTAGCCGCTGATGACCACGCCCTGAGTGCTGGTGTCGAACGCCTGGGCCTGGCCGATAAACATCAGGCTGGCCAGGGTCGCCAGAAACGACAGGTGCAATAAACGCATAAGTGTTCGATATGAATGGCAAAACGAGGCCCAAGGCTAGCGCAATGCCTTGGGCAGAGCTACCCCGCCGAATGGCGGGGCAGAGCGGGTCAAAGGGCCAGAATGGCTTCGGCCAGTTGGGTGTCGCTGGCTTGCAGGGTCGGTTGCTGCTGGCGGATGTGGTTCAGCGCGCCTTCCAGGCGTGCGCCACGGATTTCACCGGCGCTGCCGACGAAGCTGGCGGCGTCGTCACGGGCGGCGCGCACGATCTTGTCGTCACGCAGCGACGAACTGATATCGGAGGTGGCGTCGGTGGAGGCGGCCACCGCGCCGACCAGGGTATCGGTGGTCACGACGAAGCTGCTTGCATGGGCGCTGGCAGCAGCGGTCAACAGCACGGCAGTACCAAGAATTCGCAGAAAGGACATGATGGAGTTCCGTCTAGATGAATGAAGCGGTCTTCAAAAGGTGGTTGCTAGCCTATCGCAGGTGATTGCCGGGTGCTATCGCAGCGGATGGCCAGTGGCATATAACAGTTTTATTGGTTTTTATATTTATTGAAACTGTACTTGTCTGTAGCCATTCCGGCGATCAGAAACGACAAAGCCCGTCAGCAGTTGCCTGCGACGGGCTTTGGGGAGATTCGGTGGACTGGAAGGTGGCCTTCAGGCCTGCTCCAGTACGCGCCGTATCAACGCCAGAACGGTTTGCTCAGTTCTTCGTAGCGCTGGGATTCGCTGATACCGGCGTCAGCCAGCAGGCGAGTGTCCAGACGAGCCAGTTGACGGCGGCTCGACAGGCGACGTTGCCACAGCATCAGGGTCGCGAAGGCGCGCAGAGGCAGGGCAGACTGGTTGGAAACGGTGCTTTCGTTGAACAGCTCGGAACTGACTGTACGTTCCATGGTGTGACTTCCTTCCGCTTGTGGCGGGATTAGAGATTGGCTTGACTGGTGCCTATCTTCCTCTCGTTCAGTCGATCTCTACAGACACAGTTCATTTGTATTGTGAGAGTTCAGTTAACTGTTTATGGGCACTGTTTTGTTCATAAATGGGGCGACTGTACTGGTCTGCACGTTAATGGTGCATTTTTACTCGCGCGGGTCGCGAATCTGTCATTTAAAGACGGTTTTAGACCAGTACAGAAGTACAGTTTTTGTCAGTGGGCTGTTTCAGTTTTACAGTCAGGTGCAAAAAGTATCTTGCACCTGTGCAACTGTGTTCTTCAGGCGGGCAACATGCGTCCTGTCTCTTCCAGGTTGATGTGCCACTTTAGTGCTTCGCGCAGCAAATGCGGGGTATGACCTCCCAGTTGACTGGCGCCCGCGAAGTAATCGTTGAGCGCTTCGCGGTAGGCGGGGTGTACACAGTTGTCGATGATGACCCGTGCCCGCTCGCGCGGTGCCAGACCGCGCAGATCGGCCAGGCCTTGCTCGGTGACCAGGATGTCGACGTCATGCTCGGTATGGTCGACATGGCTGACCATCGGCACCACGCTGGAAATGGCGCCGCCCTTGGCGATCGACTTGGTGACAAAGATCGCCAGGTGCGCGTTGCGCGAAAAGTCTCCCGAACCACCGATGCCGTTCATCATCCGCGTGCCGCACACATGGGTGGAGTTGACGTTGCCGTACAGGTCGAACTCCAGCGCGGTGTTGATGCCGATGATGCCCAGGCGGCGGATCACTTCCGGGTGGTTGGATATTTCCTGCGGGCGCAGCACCAGCCGTGACTTGTAGCGGTTGAAGTCGGCAAACACTTGCGCGTGCTTGGGCGCCGACAGGGTCATGGAACTGCCCGAGGCGAAGTCGAGCTTGCCGGCGTCGAACAGGTCGAAGGTCGAGTCTTGCAGCACCTCGGAGTACATGGTCAGGTTTTTGAACGGCGAATCCAGCAGGCCGTGCATGACCGCGTTGGCGATGGTGCCGATGCCGGCTTGCAGGGGCATCAGGCTTTCTGTCAGGCGCTGGGCGCGCACTTCGCTTTTGAAGAACTCGACCAGGTGATTGGCGATGGCCTGGGTCTCGACATCCGGTGGCAGCACCGTGGACGGCGAGTCGGGCTGGTCACTGATGACGATGCCGATGATTTTCGCAGGGTCGATCTTCACGGCCGTGCTGCCAATGCGCGAGTCGGCTTCCAGCACCGGAATCGGCAGGCGCGTCGGGCGGTAGCTGGGGATATAGACGTCGTGCAGGCCTTCAAGCTCCAGCGGCTGCGACAGGTTGATCTCGACGATCACCTGTTTGGCAAGAATGGCGAAGCTGGCCGAGTTGCCGACCGAGGTGCTCAGCACCAGATGGCCTTCTTCGGTGATGGCTACACACTCGATGACCGCCAGGTCCACCGCCTTGATCTGCCGGTTGCGCAGTTGCTCGACGGTGTCGGACAGGTGCTGGTCGATGAACATGACGTCGCCTGCATTGATGGCCTTGCGCAGGGTGCTGTCGACCTGAAAGGGCATGCGCCGCGACAGCACGCCGGCTTCGGTCAGTTGCTTGTCCAGATCGTTGCCCAGGCTGGCGCCGGTCATCAGGCTGATCTTCAGCGGCGAGAGGCGGGCGCGTTCGGCCAGCGCGTGGGGCACCGCCTTGGCTTCACCGGCGCGGGTGAAGCCGCTCATGCCGACAGTCATGCCGTCTTCAATCAGGCCTGCGGCATCAGCCGCGCTCATTACCTTGCCCATCAGGCTCGGCATGCGGATACGGTCACGGTACATATTTTATTGTCTCGGGGTGCAAGAGAGCGCCAAGTCTAGTGGCTGGACGACGCTTCGTCCCCCGACCAAGGTCGTATTCGAGGGCTCTAATTAGCGGCTTTCAGAGCAAAACACTGTTACAGCAGGCGTAAAAAAGCCCCGGGCTGCAAGCAGGCCGGGGCTTTTTCAAGCGTTCTGGATCAGTGCGCTTCGACCGCCTTGACCATGTCTTCGATGACCTTCTTGGCGTCGCCGAAGACCATCATGGTCTTGTCCAGATAGAACAGTTCGTTGTCCAGGCCGGCATAGCCGCTGGCCATCGAGCGCTTGTTGACGATGATGGTCTTGGCTTTATAAGCCTCCAGAATCGGCATGCCGGCGATCGGCGACGCGGGATCGTTCTTCGCTGCCGGGTTGACCACGTCGTTGGCACCCAGCACCAGCACCACGTCGGCCTGGCCGAACTCGGAGTTGATGTCTTCCATCTCGAAAACCTGGTCATAAGGCACTTCGGCCTCGGCCAGCAGCACGTTCATGTGCCCCGGCATGCGCCCGGCCACCGGATGGATCGCGTACTTCACGGTGACGCCGTGGTGCACCAGCTTCTCGGTCAGCTCTTTGAGCGCGTGCTGGGCACGGGCCACGGCCAGGCCGTAGCCGGGCACGATGATGACGGTGTCGGCATTGGTCAGCAGGAACGTGGCATCGTCTGCCGAGCCCGACTTGACCGGCCGCTGTTCCTTGCTGCCGCCTGCGGCTCCGGTATCGGCCGCTGCACCAAAGCCGCCGCCGATGACATTGAAGAACGAGCGGTTCATGGCCTTGCACATGATGTACGAGAGGATCGCGCCGCTGGAGCCGACCAGGGAGCCGGCGATGATCAGCATCGAGTTGTTCAGCGAGAAGCCGATGCCCGCTGCTGCCCAGCCCGAATAACTGTTGAGCATCGACACCACCACCGGCATGTCGGCGCCGCCGATGGGGATGATCAGCAGGACACCGATCACGAAGGCCAGCACCAGCATGATGGCGAAGGCGGTGAGGTTGCCGCTGAACATATAGGTCAGGCCGAAGAACAGCGTGGCCAGGCCCAGCACCAGATTGAGCTTGTGCTGGCCGGCGAACTGTACCGGTGCGCCCTGGAACAGGCGGAACTTGTACTTGCCCGACAGCTTGCCGAAGGCGATCACCGAACCCGAGAAGGTCACCGCACCAATGGCGGCGCCGAGGAACAGCTCCAGACGGTTACCG
Organism: Pseudomonas sp. HP_08; assembly: GCF_055284095.1. Taxonomy (NCBI): domain Bacteria; kingdom Pseudomonadati; phylum Pseudomonadota; class Gammaproteobacteria; order Pseudomonadales; family Pseudomonadaceae; genus Pseudomonas; species Pseudomonas sp. HP_08. Next base: position 174,775 of record NZ_JBTOQC010000007.1, read on the forward strand.
ACCGGAATGGCGTCGCCCAGCTGGGCAACGATGCCCAGCGATTGCGGTTCGACCACGGCGGCAATGGCGATGAACACCGCCGCCAGGCCGATCATGCTGTGCATGAAGGCCACCAGCTCCGGCATCTTGGTCATTTCGACGCGCTTGGCCATGATCGAGCCGGCGGTGCCGCCGACCAGCAGGCCAATGAGGATGTAGCCGATGCCGGCGCTGGTGCCCACGGTGCTGGCCAGCTTGTAGACCAGGCCGATGGTGGTCAGCACCGCAAGGCCCATGCCGAGCATGCCGAACAGGTTGCCGCGCCGCGACGTGGTCGGGTGCGACAGACCCTTGAGTGCCTGGATGAAGCACACCGCTGAAATCAGATAAAGCAGGGTGACGAGGTTCATGCTCATTTCTGCACCTCGTCCTTGGCCTTGGCTTTCTTCTTGAACATTTCCAGCATGCGCCGGGTGACCAGGAAGCCACCGAAGACGTTGACCGCCGCCAGCGCCACGGCCAGGGTGCCCATGGTCTTGCCCAGCGGCGTGACGGTCAGTGCAGCGGCGAGCATGGCGCCGACGATCACGATGGCGCTGATGGCGTTGGTCACGGCCATCAGCGGGGTGTGCAGGGCCGGGGTGACGTTCCACACCACGTGGTAACCCACATAGATGGCCAGAACGAAAATGATCAGGTTGTAGATACCGGGGGAGATCAGCTCTTGCATGGTGATTGTTCTCAGCCGTTTTTGCGGATGACCTGGCCGTCGCGGCACATAAGGCACGCGGCGACGATGTCGTCTTCGAGGTTGATCGAGAGCTGGCCGTCCTTGTCGAACAGCAGCTTCATGAAGTCCAGCAGGTTGCGCGCATACAGCGCCGAGGCATCGGCGGCCACCAGTGCCGGCAGGTTGGTGTGGCCGACGATGGTCACGCCGTGCTCGACCACGACCTGGTCGGCCACGGTCAGCGGGCAGTTACCGCCCTGGGCGGCGGCAAGGTCGATGACCACCGAGCCTGGCTTCATCTGCGCCACGGTGTCGACGCTGAGCAGCACCGGCGCCTTGCGGCCGGGAATCAGTGCGGTGGTGATGACGATGTCCGACTGTCTGGCGCGCTCGTGTACGGCAAGGGCCTGGCGCTGCATCCAGCTGGCGGGCATGGGCCGGGCGTAACCACCGACGCCTTCGGCGCATTCGCGCTCTTCATCGGTCTCGTAGGGCACATCGATGAACTTGGCACCCAGCGACTCGATCTGCTCGCGCACCGCCGGGCGCACATCGGAGGCTTCGACCACCGCGCCCAGGCGCTTGGCCGTGGCGATGGCCTGCAGGCCGGCAACGCCGGCACCGAGAATCAGCACGCGGGCAGCCTTCACGGTGCCGGCGGCGGTCATCAGCATCGGCATGAAACGCGGGTAGTGGTGCGCGGCCAGCAGCACCGACTTGTAGCCGGCAATGTTGGCCTGCGACGACAGCACGTCCAGGCTTTGTGCGCGAGAGGTGCGCGGTGCCGCTTCCAGGGCGAAGGCGGTGATGCCGCGCTCGTTCATCCGGGCGATGGTGTCGTTGCTGAACGGGTTGAGCATGCCGATCAGCAGCGTGCCGGGCTTGATCAGCGTCAGCTCTGCGTCGCTGGGCGGGGTCACCTTGAGAATCAGCTGCGCCGCGAACGCCTCGTTGGCGCTGCCGATCACAGCCCCGGCGGTCGTATAGGCACTGTCCGGGACGCCGGCATGAATACCGGCGCCGCTTTGTACGGTCAGCGTATGGCCCTGGCCGATCAGTTTCTTGATGGTTTCCGGGGTGGCGGCCACCCGGGTTTCGCCCGCATGGGTTTCAAGAGGAACACCAATGTGCACGGCAAGTCTCCTGCGCGATCTTTCTTCTTCATGAGTGGGCCAACGGACTGCGGCAGGTTCGGCGTTGGCAGTGTGCTGACAACGTGTCTGTGGCCCTGCAGGCCAGGCGCGGCGCATTGTGCAGGTGAGAATAGCGGGCCTTCAACACATTCTGTAACGAGACTGGAAATTAACTACAAGTCATGCTGTGACCTATTGTCGCAACTAATCGGCCAATGCCTTTATCTGTAAGGGCTGTAGCTAATTCCATTAAGTTAATGTGGGAAAGAATATTTTTTCATTCAGGGCCGGATTTGAATGATTAAACAGTCTGAAAGCCACGTAAATAAAGGGGTTAAGGACTTTTGTATGATGACCGGACGACAGTTTTAAAATAGCGACAAATAGTTATATCTGTAGTGCTTTTAAAGTCTCTGCTACCGGGTTTCGTCCCGCTCCTGCGGCAATCTGTAGCGTTGCGCCTGGTCGATCAGCCAGTTGCGGAAGGCCTGCAGCGATACAGTCTCGGTTTTACGCTCCGGAATCATCAAGTGATAGGCCTTGATGCTCGTCAGTGCATGCGGGTTGGCGATCATCAGGCGCTGTTCCTGCAGTTCGCGCTGAATAAGGAACGGCGGGATCAGCGCGATGCCCATTTCGTGCATGGCGGCCTGGGCCAGCATGGAGAATAGCTCGTAGCGCGGGCCGGTCATGTCGCGGGGTATTTGTAACTGACGATCGTTGAACCATTGGCGCCAGGCATAAGGCCGAGTGGTCTGTTGCAGCAGCGGCAGTTCGGCGATCTGCCCGGCGCTTAACTCGCTCAAGCCTTTGAGCAGCGCCGGGCTGCATACCGGCATGGGGTTTTCGCCCATCAGCCGATAAGCCTGGGTGCCGGGCCAGTCGGCATCGCCAAAGTAGATGGCCGCATCGAAGTCGGTGTCGGCGAACAGGAACGGGCGGGTGCGGTTGGTCAGGTTGACGGTGACTTCCGGGTGACGCAGCTGGAAGTCCTTGAGCCTGGGCAGCAGCCATTGAGTGCCGAAGGTCGGCACGACGGCAAGCTCGATCACGCTGGCGCCTTGCTGGCCCATGATCGACAGCGTGTCGCGCTCTACGGCATCGAGCTGCGAGGCGACGCGGCGGCTGTACGAAAGCCCGGCATCGGTGAGCTTCACCCCGCGGCGGGAACGCTTGAACAACTCGATGCCAAGAAATTGCTCCAGGCTGCCGATCTGCCGGCAGATGGCGCTCTGGGTCAGGGACAGCTCCTGGGCGGCCTTGGTAAAGCTCTCATGGCGAGCGGCCGATTCGAAACTGACCAGTGCGGCTGTGCTGGGGATTTTGCGGCGCATATACCAAGTCCTCACTGGTTTGATGGGTAATCAGCCGCCCGGCTGTATTACGGAGTGAGAAATTAGCACAACAGCTTGCGTAATCGTCGTTTGTCCGGCGTGCGATGCGCGACTAGTCTTGTGGCACAACATTGGTTTTCTGGGTGAGGCATCAACCATGAGTGGCAAGGCAAGCTTTAACTGGATCGATCCCCTGTTGCTGGATCAGCAACTGACTGAAGAAGAGCGCATGGTCCGTGACAGCGCCGAGCAGTTCGCCAGGGACAAGCTGGCGCCACGCGTGCTTGAAGCCTTTCGCCATGAGCAGACCGACCCACGGATCTTCCGTGAGATGGGCGAGATTGGCCTGCTGGGCGCGACCATTTCCGAAGCTTACGGCGGCAGCGGCCTCAATTATGTGTGCTATGGGCTGATTGCCCGTGAAGTGGAGCGCGTCGACTCGGGCTATCGCTCGATGATGAGCGTGCAGTCATCCCTGGTCATGGTGCCAATCAACGAGTTCGGTACTGAAGCCCAGAAACAGAAGTACCTGCCCAGGCTGGCCTCTGGCGAGTGGATCGGCTGTTTTGGCCTGACCGAGCCCAACCATGGTTCCGATCCGGGCTCCATGGTGACCCGTGCGCGCAAGGTGGACGGCGGCTATCGCCTGAGCGGCGCCAAGACGTGGATCACCAACAGCCCTATCGCCGATGTGTTCGTGGTGTGGGCCAAGGATGATGCCGGCGACATTCGCGGCTTCGTTCTGGAGAAGGGCTGGGCCGGGCTCAGTGCGCCGGCCATTCACGGCAAGGTCGGCTTGCGGGCTTCGATCACCGGCGAGATCGTCATGGACAGCGTCTTTGTGCCTGAAGAGAACATCTTCCCGGATGTGCGCGGCTTGAAAGGTCCGTTCACCTGCCTTAACTCGGCGCGTTATGGCATTTCCTGGGGCGCGCTGGGCGCGGCGGAATCCTGCTGGCACACCGCACGGCAATACACGCTGGACCGTCAGCAGTTCGGTCGGCCGTTGGCGGCCAATCAGTTGATCCAGAAGAAACTCGCCGACATGCAGACCGAAATCACTCTGGCTCTGCAAGGTTGCCTGCGCCTGGGGCGCATGAAGGATGAGGGCACGGCGGCGGTCGAGATCACCTCGATCATGAAGCGCAATTCCTGCGGCAAGGCGCTGGAGGTTGCGCGGCTGGCGCGCGACATGCTGGGCGGCAACGGCATCAGCGATGAGTTCGGCGTGGCCCGGCACCTGGTCAACCTGGAAGTGGTGAATACCTATGAAGGTACTCACGATGTGCATGCGCTGATTCTGGGGCGCGCGCAGACCGGTATTCAGGCCTTCTATTAATAGACGCACAAGGAGGGCTGGCCATGGGCGCGCTGTCGCATGTTCGAGTGCTGGATTTGTCGCGGGTTCTGGCCGGCCCTTGGGCAGGGCAGATCCTGGCAGACCTGGGTGCCGATGTGATCAAGGTCGAGCGCCCGGTCAGTGGCGACGATACCCGCGCCTGGGGGCCGCCCTTTTTGAAGGATGTCGCTGGAGAAAATACCAGCGAGGCGGCGTATTACCTGTCGGCCAATCGCAATAAGCAGTCGGTGACCATCGACTTCACGCGTACCGAGGGCCAGGCACTGGTGCGCGAGCTGGTGATGCGCTCCGATATCCTCATTGAGAACTTCAAGGTGGGCGGGCTGGCGGCGTATGGCCTGGACTACGCATCGCTGAAGGCGATCAACCCTCGATTGATCTATTGCTCCATCACCGGGTTCGGGCAGACCGGGCCTTACGCCAAGCGTCCTGGCTACGACTTCATGATTCAGGGCCTGGGCGGGCTGATGAGCCTGACCGGGCGTGCGGAGGCCGAAGAGGGTGCGGGGCCGGTCAAGGTCGGCGTGGCGTTGACCGATATTCTGACCGGACTGTATTCGAGCACGGCGATTCTGGCGGCACTGGCGCATCGCGATCAGAGCGGTGAAGGTCAATACATTGATATGGCGCTGCTGGATGTGCAGGTGGCATGCCTGGCCAACCAGGCGATGAATTACCTGAGCACGGGCGTGGCGCCGCGCCGGCTGGGCAATGCACATCCCAATATCGTGCCGTATCAGGATTTCCCGACCGCCGATGGCGACTTCATCCTGACGGTGGGCAACGACAGCCAGTTCAGGAAGTTCGCTGAGGTGGCAGGTCGGCCCGAGTGGGCCGATGATCCGCGTTTCAAGAGCAATACATTGCGGGTTGCGCACCGTGCCGAGCTGATTCCCCTGATTCGCCAGGTGACGGTGTTCAAGACCACGGTGCAGTGGGTGGTTGAGCTGGAGGCGGCCGGCGTGCCGTGTGGGCCCATCAACGATCTGGCCCAGGTGTTCGCGGATCCTCAGGTCGTGGCACGCGGACTGGCGATCGAGTTGCCTCACGCATTGGGCGGAACAGTGCCGCTGGTGGCCAGCCCGATACGGTTGTCTGAAACGCCTGTGCAGTATCGGCGAGCGCCACCTTTATTGGGTGAGCATACGCAGGCTGTGCTGCGCGATGTCCTGGGTATGAGTGATGAGGCAATAGCTGTACTGCGTGAGGCGCAGGTTCTGTAGCGGCTTTCTATAGGCCTTCTATATAGAAGGAATCGATATCAGGGGCTGTAGGCAGTTAATTTCACAATATTGAAATTAAGTGTTGACGCCCCGTCTCAGCGCTCTATAATGCGCACCATTCCCGCCGCGGAAGAAACTGAAAACTCCTTGAAGATCAACGAGTTAGATGTGAAAACGGCGAGG
>NZ_JBTOQC010000008.1:0-179832 GCF_055284095.1 Pseudomonas sp. HP_08
TTTCAGTGCACCCACTTGTGCGGTGGTCAGCGCGACCACTTGAGCGGTGGTCAGTGCAGCGACGTCAGCCGTTTCCAGCGCAGCGATTTGCGTCGGCTTGAGAGCAGCGACCTGAGCGGTGGTCAGGTTGGCCACTTGAGCGGTGGTCAGCGCGACGATGCCGGCGGTGGTCAGTGCACCGATATCGGCGGTTTCAAGGGCAGCGGTCTGCGCCGTGGTCAGGTTGGCCACTTGAGCGGTGGTCAACGCTGCTGCCTGGGCAGTGGTCAGCGCAACGATCTGAGCGGTGGTCAGGGCCGCGGCATCCACGGTTTGCAGAGCGGCGATTTGAGCAGGCTTGAGTGCCGCGATTTGAGCGGTAGTCAGCGCAGCCACTTGGGCGGTGGTCAGGGCGACGATGCCGGCAGTGGTCAGCGAAGCGATATCGGCCGTTTGCAGCGCAGCGACCTGCCCAGTGGTCAGGTTGGCCACTTGAGCGGTGGTCAGGCCAGCCACTTGTGCAGTAGTCAGGGCGACGATCTGGTCGGTGGTCAGTGCAGCCGCTTGCGCAGTGGTCAGCGCAGCAACGCTGGAAACTGGAAGGGCGGCAATATCGGCGGTCTCAAGCGCTACCAGTTGAGCGGTGGTCAGCGCTGCGACTTGTGCAGTGGTGAGTGCGGCGACTTGGCTGGTGGTCAGGGCGACGATCTGCGCGGTGGTCAGCGCAGCAAGGTCCACGGTCTGCAAGGCCGCGATCTGGGCCGGCTTGAGTGCAGCGACTTGTGTGGTGGTCAGAGCAGCGACCTGGCCGGTGGTCAGTGCGACGATGCCGGCGGTGGTCAGGGCACCGACGTCAGCGGTTTCCAGCGCAGCGACTTGGCCAGTGGTCAGGTTGGCCACTTGTGCAGTGGTCAGGCCTGCAACCTGGGCGGTGGTCAGCGCGACCACTTGACCGGTGGTCAATGCAGCGACATCGGCAGTCGGCAGTGCCGCAATCTGGGCAACGGTCAGTGCCGCAACTTGTGCGGTGGTCAGCGCTGCCACTTGTGCGGTGGTCAACGCGGCAACTGCAGCGGTAGTGAGCGCTGCCAGGTCAACGGTTTGCAACGCAGCCACCTGAGCGGTGGTCAGCGCAGCCACTTGGGTGGCTTTCAAGGCAGCGGCCTGAGCGGTGGTCAGCGCGACAACCTGGGCGGTGGTCAACGCAGCGGCTTGGGCGGTGGTCAGTGCAGCAATGCTGGCAGCCGGCAAGGCGGCAATATCAACGGTTTCCAGAGCCGCAACCTGAGCGGTAGTCAGGGCCGCGATCTGGTTGGTTTTCAATGCACCTACTTGTGCGGTGGTCAGGGCGACCACTTGAGCGGTGGTCAGTGCAGCGACGTCAGCGGTTTCCAGTGCAGCAACTTGCGTTGGCTTGAGGGCCGCGACCTGAGTGGTGGTCAAGGCGGCGACCTGGCCGGTGGTCAGCGCGACGATGCCGGCGGTGGTCAGGGCACCGACGTCAGCGGTTTCCAGCGCAGCGACCTGGCCGGTGGTCAGGTTGGCTACTTGTGCAGTGGTCAAACCTGCGACCTGAGCAGTGGTCAGGGCGACGACCTGTGCGGTGGTCAATGCAGCGACATCGGCAGTCGGCAGTGCAGCGACTTGGGCGACGGTCAGGGCCGCGACCTGAGCGGTGGTCAATGCAGCGGTCTGAGCGGTCGTCAATGCAGCGACGGCCGTGGTGGTCAGGGCTGCCAGATCAGCCGTTTGCAATGCAGCGACCTGAGCGGTGGTCAGTGCAGCGACCTGTGTTGCTTTCAAGGCGGCGGCCTGAGCAGTGGTCAGTGCCACGACTTGGGCGGTGGTCAACGCAGCGGCTTGGGCGGTGGTCAGCGCAGCAATGCTGGCAGCCGGCAAGGCGGCGATATCGACTGTTTCCAGAGCGGCGACCTGAGCGGTAGTCAAGGCGGCGATCTGGTTGGTTTTCAGCGCCGCGACTTGTGCGGTGGTCAGAGCGACCACTTGAGCGGTGGTCAGCGCCGCGACGTCAGCGGTTTCCAGTGCAGCGATCTGCACCGGTTTAAGTGCCGCGACCTGTGTGGTGGTCAGTGCCGCGACCTGGCCGGTGGTCAGCGCGACGATGCCGGCGGTGGTCAGGGCACCGACGTCAGCGGTTTCCAGCGCAGCGACCTGGCCAGTGGTCAGGTTGGCTACTTGTGCAGTGGTCAAACCTGCAACCTGGGCGGTGGTCAGCGCGACCACTTGACCGGTGGTCAATGCAGCGACATCGGCAGTCGGCAGTGCAGCAATCTGGGCAACGGTCAGGGCCGCAACTTGTGCGGTAGTCAGGTTGGCCACTTGAGCGGTGGTCAACGCAGCAATTGCCGCGGTGGTCAGTGCTGCCAAGTCAACGGTCTGCAAAGCCGCGACCTGAGCGGTGGTCAGTGCAGCCACTTGAGTGGCTTTCAGCGCGGCGGCCTGAGCGGTGGTCAGCGCCACGACTTGGGCGGTGGTCAATGCAGCGGCCTGGGCGGTGGTCAGCGCGGCAATGCTGGTGACGGGCAATGCTGCGATATCGACTGTTTCCAGAGCCGCAACCTGAGCGGTGGTCAGGGCAGCGATCTGGTTGGTTTTCAGTGCAGCGACTTGAGCGGTGGTCAGTGCCACAACTTGAGCGGTGGTCAGCGCTGCAACATCAGCGGTTTCCAGGGCTGCGACTTGCAGCGGCTTGAGGGCGGCGATCTGAGTCGTGGTCAGGTTAGCCACTTGTGCGGTCGTCAGCGCAGCGATGCCGGCGGTGGTCAGTGCACCGATATCGGCGGTTTCAAGGGCAGCGGTCTGCGCCGTGGTCAGGTTGGCCACTTGTGCGGTGGTCAGGGCAGCCACCTGAGCCGTGGTCAGCGCGACGATCTGAGCGGTGGTCAGAGCCGCGGCATCCACGGTTTGCAGTGCGGCGATCTGAGCAGGCTTGAGTGCCGCGACCTGAGCGGTAGTCAGCGCAGCGACCTGGGCGGTGGTCAGCGCGACAATGCCAGCGGTGGTCAACGCACCGATATCAGCGGTTTCCAGCGCAGCGACCTGCCCGGTGGTCAGATTGGCCACTTGAGCAGTGGTCAGGCCTGCGACCTGAGCGCTGGTCAATGCGACGATTTGAGCCGTGGTCAGTGCAGCGGTCTGTGCGGTGGTCAGTGCCGCGACGCTGGCAACAGGCAGGGCGGCGATATCAGCAGTTTCAATGGCCGCCAACTGAGCAGTGGTCAGCGCACTGATCTGGTTGGTTTTCAGCGCAGCGACCTGGCCTGTGGTCAAAGCAACGATCTGCGCGGTAGTCAGGGCTGCCAGGTCTACGGTCTGCAGGGCGGCGATCTGAGCTGGCTTGAGGGCGGCGACCTGGGCGGTGGTCAGCGCAGCCACCTGGGCGGTGGTCAGTGCAACGATGCTGCCGGTAGTCAGAGCGGCCACATCCACAGTTTGCAGCGCAGCAACCTGAGCGGTGGTCAGGTTGGCCACTTGTGCAGTGGTCAGGCCAGCCACTTGAGCGGTGGTCAGGGCCACCACCTGTGCGGTGGTCAGCGCGGCGGCCTGTGCGGTGGTCAGCGCAGCGACGCTGGCAACTGTCAGCGCGGCGACATCGGCGGTTTCAAAGGCTGCAACCTGAGCAGTACTCAGCGCCGCAACCTGTGAAGTTTTCAGTGCACCGACCTGAGCGGTGGTCAGTGCTACGACTTGTGCGGTGGTCAGGCCAGGCAGTTGCGCGGTGGTGAATACCCCCACGTTAGCGGTGGTAATGACCGCCACCTGAGCGGTGGTCAGGGCTGCAATTTGCGCTGTGCTGAAGGCGGCAATGTCGGCAGTAGCCAAACCCGCAATGGTTGTGGTGCTCAAGGCAGCAACTTGCGCGGTCGTCAACGAAGAAATAAAGCTCATATACGCGTCCTGTTTAAGGTCATAACCGCGCTGTCAGCGTTGCCGCCTTAGCTTGATGGAGAGAATGGGTTGCCCATGTGTCACCGTTAGCGACCGAGGCTTGAGAAACATTAAGAACTTTTTATATGGCTTTTTGCCTTTTTTTATTTTTTGGTTATTAAAAACTATAGCCTTAGAGGCTAAGGCCAGAATACAGCTAATATCACATGGCTATTACTGTTTTTTGAATGCCGTTTCCAGTGTCAGACGATCAGCGGTGCAGAGCAGCGCAAGTCTTGTCACTACCTTGACCCTCTGTGGCTCTTCCCCTAGTGTGCGCTGGAACCTCCGTCTGTCGGCGCACGGCGCGCAGTACGTCATCCCCAGCCTCGCGCTATCCAGCAAGGGTCTTGATCGGATTCGGGTCAAACAGCATTTTTCCGGCTGGCAGGCACATGCTGCCAATCGAGGCGCCCTGCGATGTGGGCAATAAACCTGAGGTAACAGCAATGATCGTGAACGGCGACAACTTCAACATCACCAACCTGCCACTGTTCAAGCACAGCCTCGAAGGCCTGCGCCAAAGCGTCGCCACTCCGGACAGTTTTTACAGCTCCGACAACGTCATCTGCTGGAACCGCAACTTCAGTTTCATGACCGATGAAGGCTTCATGGAGATCATGCGTCGCAACGCCACCTCCAACATCGAAATGACGATCATCTGGCGCACCTACATCCTCTGCCACTTCGCCACGCTGGCCCGCAGCCTGCCGGGCGATTTTGTCGAGGTGGGCGCCTACAAGGGCAATACTGCCAATGTCATTGCCGATCGCATCGACATGGCCTCCAGTGGCAAGCAGTACTATTTGTACGATGCGTTCGAGCATCAAGAGACTGACGAACACCACGCCATGCCCGAACACGGCCCGCAGCTGTACAACCAGGTCAAGGAGCGCTTTGCGAACTATCCGTTCGTGCAGGTGATTCAGGGCTATGTGCCGGAATCATTCGAAAAGGGCTTTCCCGAGAAAATCGCCTTTGCCCATGTCGACCTCAACCAGGCCCCGGCTGAAGTCGAGGCGCTCAAGCGCATCGTCCCGAACATGGTGCCGGGTGCCGTGCTGGTGCTCGACGATTACGGCTGGTGGAGTTATGGCTCGCAGAAAGCCGCCGAAGACCCGTTGCTGGCCTCGTTTGGCCTGACCGTTCTGGAATTGCCAACTGGTCAGGGCCTGGTGATCAAGCCCTACGCTTAAACCTCGGCCTGCCGGTTACACAACCGGCAGGCCGCCAGTTTTAGACCAGCTGTCTATAAACCTCGACCGTGCGCTCGCACATCCGCTGCGCCGTGAACATCGCCTCAAAGCGCGCCCGGGCCCGGGCGCCGAAGCGGGTGGCTTCTTCGGGGTTGTCCCACAGGCGGCGCAAGGCCTCGCGCAGTGCCTGCGGGTTCTCCGGTGGCACGGCCAGCCCGGTTTCGCCGTCGATATTGACGAACGTCGTGCCGGTGCCGATCTCGCACGAGATCATCGGCTTGCTGTACATCGACGCTTCCAGCAGCGAAATCCCGAACGCCTCGGAGCGCAAGTGCGAGGGGAACACCAGCGCATGGCTCAGTTGCAGCAGGCAGGCTTTGTCTTCGTCGTCCAGGCGGCCGAGAAAACGCACATTGCGCAGTTGCAGGCGTTCGGCCTGGGCCTTGAGCTCTTGCTCCTGCGGCCCACCGCCCAGAATCAACACCGGGTAATCCACGCCTTCCAGGGCATCGAGCAGGGTGCTCAGGCCCTTGTAATAGCGCAGCACGCCGACGAACAGAAAGAACTTGCCCGGCACCTGAGCCTGCCAGTGCGCCTGGCGCTCGGCGGATACTTGCGGATAGGCCGTTTCGTCCAGCCCGTACGGCACCACCACGGTCTTGTCGGCGAAGGGCTTGAGGGTTTCGCTGGTGCGCTGATAGTTGGGCGAGGCGACCAGGATGCGGTCCATGCTGCCCAGCATGCGGTTCATCAGCGGCGCATACAGCTTGAGCAGGGTGCGCTGCTTGATGATGTCGGAGTGATAACTCAACACCGTTGGACGACCATGACGGGTAGCAAAATGCACCAGGTCCATCATCGGCCACGGAAAATGAAAGTGCACCAGGTCCGCTTCGGCGGCCATGGCTTTGAAGGTAGAGAACGCCGACAACGAAAAGCCTGTAGAGGCCAGGTTGAAGTTCTCTTTGACCCGCACGACCTGATGGTCGGCGACCTGAATACGCTCAGGAACCGGATTGGGGCTCAAGGTCAACACCTGACCCTCTACGCCAAACTCGCGGCTGCCCTGGCAAAGCTGGAACATGACCTGTTCGATACCGCCGGTGGTGTCGGGGTAATAGGTCTTGAAGAAGTGCAATACCTTCATGGGGGAACTCGAATGGGGACCGATCTCTCAAGACCGGCACAAGACCCGTAGGCGCGAGCGTAGCGCTCGCGAAAAGGCCTGCGCATCAGCATTCGCGAGCTTTCGCTCGCGCCTACAGAATCGGTGTTGTGCCACTCAACGGGCGGACAACATCCAGCTCAGGGTTTCCCGAAGTGGCGGGGTCTGCCAGTCGGCAACCAGTGTGCGCAGACGGGTATTGTCGCCGCACAGGGTCTTGACCTCGTTGGCCCGTACAAACGCCGGATTGACCTGCACATCGATGGCCTGGCCGGTGATGTCCCGGCACATGTCCAGCACTTCACGCAGCGAGTGGGTCACGCCCGAGCAGACGTTGATGGTCTGCCCGATCGGCTGGCTTTCCAGCAAGCCGCGATAAGCGCTGACCACCGCACGTACATCGCTGAAATCGCGCCAGACGTCCAGGTTGCCCAGTTCGATGGTCTCGGCCTTGCGGACAAAGTGCGAAACGATCTTGGGCAACAGGAAGTTATCGGCCTGGCCGACGCCGGTGTAGTTGAACGGGCGGGCAATGACCAGCGGCAGGCGGGCGTGCCAGAGGCTCGCCATGTACTCCATCGCCAGTTTGCTCACCGCGTAATCGTTGGCCGGCGCCGGCAGGGTCGACTCGTCGAGCATGCCGCTGGACGCATTGCCATACACGTTGGCACTGCTGGCCAGCAGCACGCACTCCGGCGTCTTGCCGCAGGCCGCGATGGCCTCCAGCAAGTTACGGGTACCAATCAGGTTGACCTGATAAAACGCATCCGCCGCGCCATGCCCGACAAAGGCCAGCGCCGCCAGATGCACAACGATGTCCGGCTGAATATCGGCCAGCAGCGTGCGCAAGCCCACGGCGTCCGTGAGGTCCGCCTGATAGTAACCGGCGCTGTTCGAAGGCTGGCTTCCGGTACCGATCACTTCACAGCCGCGAGCGGCAAGCTCGGCGGCCATGAACTGTCCGGTGAAGCCATTGATACCTGTAATCAGGGCACGCTTACCGGCGATATTCATCAGAAGGAGAAGCCTTTTTCGTTACGACGCAGGTCCGCCTCGACCATCATGCGGCACAGTTCTTCAAGGTTGGTCTTGGGCTCCCAGCCCAAAACTTCCTTGGCCTTGGCCGGGTTGCCGATCAACAGCTCGACTTCGGCAGGGCGGTAGAACTTCGGATTGACGGCGACCAGCACTTTACCGGTCGCGGTGTCGATGCCTTGCTCGGCTTCGTCCTTGCCTTCCCACTTCAGGGTAATGCCGACCGCCTTGAACGCCATGCTGACGAAGTCACGCACGGTTTCGGTACGGTTGGTGGCCAGCACGAAGGTGTCCGGCTCATCGGCTTGCAGCATGCGCCACATGCCTTCGACGTATTCCTTGGCAAAACCCCAGTCGCGCTTGGCGTCCATGTTGCCCAGTTCGAGCTTGTCGAGCAGGCCCAGTTTGATCTTTGCTACCGAGTCGGTGATCTTGCGGGTCACGAACTCACGGCCGCGCAGTGGCGACTCGTGGTTGAACAGGATGCCGCTGGTGGCGAAGATGCCGTACGACTCGCGGTAGTTGATGGTCATCCAGTGCGCGTACAGCTTGGCAACACCATACGGGCTACGTGGGTAGAACGGCGTGCTCTCGATCTGCGGGATGGCCTGGACCTTGCCGAACATCTCGGACGTCGACGCCTGGTAGAAGCGGATCTTCGGATTGACGATACGGATCGCTTCGAGCAGGTTCACAGCGCCCAGGCCGGTGATTTCGGCGGTGGTGACCGGCTGGTCGAACGACACACCCACGAAGCTTTGTGCAGCGAGGTTATAAACCTCGGTGGCTTCAGTGGTTTGCAGCAAACGAATACTGGCAGAGAGGTCGGTCAGGTCGTATTCGACCAGGTGCAGATTAGGGTTGTTCTGGATGCCCAGCTCTTCGATACGCCAGAAGTTGACAGAGCTGGTACGGCGATAGGTGCCGTAGACGGTATAGCCCTTCTCGAGGAGCAGTTCGGCCAGGTAGGCGCCGTCTTGACCTGTGATGCCGGTAACGATTGCTTTCATGCTGGGGGTTTTACTCCATTAAAAAGAATGGGTAGCCAAAGACGACTGGCACAAGCAGCGGCCAGTAAACGAAAGGACGCGATGATACAGGTTAGGCCGCTTATATACGACCCGCCAAGCCGTGTGTCTGCGGCGGTGGGGGCTGTATCTAAACAGTACAAACGCTGTAATCGAACAATGCCCCGAGTGCGTTAGTGGCTAACTGACACTCAATCGGATAGTTAATTCCCGACGCCTGTTGGTTTAATTCCACACTCGGAGCTGGGTGAACCAATGCCCTGGCCAATCATCCAACGCCGCTCTTCAGGCGTTCGCTTGAAAGACTAAACGATGACTATTGCAGTGAAGGCGATATAGTGCGCCTCCAGAAATTCCTTTTTGGCTTTTCTGCGTTTCGCGGCCTGCAGCTCAAAGGACTTTGCCATCGGCGGGCAGGCCCCCGACAGGGATCTTCCGAAACACAATTTCAAGCGTGAGGCCGTCTGGCCTTACCCTTATCAGGAGTCATGAATGTTGGAGTTGTTTAGAAGCCTCTGGGCCTACCGGGGCTTCGTGTTTTCGTCTATACGCAATGAGTTTTCCGCCCGCTTTTCCCGTAGTCGCCTGGGCGGTCTATGGATGATCATCAACCCGTTGGCGCAAGTTGCGATTTATGCACTGGTGCTCTCCAACGTACTGGCCGCCAAGCTGCCCGGCATTGAAAACAAATATGCCTACGCCCTGTACCTGATGGCCGGGATACTTGCCTGGAGCCTGTTCTCCGAGATCATCGGTCGCTGCCTGACCCTGTTCATCGACCAGGGCAACCTGATGAAGAAGATGCGCTTTCCGCGCATTACCCTGCCGGTGATCGTCGTCGGTTCGTGCCTGCTCAACTACCTGCTGCTGTTCGTCGCACTGCTGGTGGTGTTCGCCTTGTTGGGGCAGTGGCCACAATGGCAAATGCTCTGGCTTATTCCGCTGACCGTGGTGGTAACCGCACTGGCTGTGGGCCTGGGCCTGATCATCGGCGTGCTCAACGTCTTCGTGCGTGATGTGGGCCAGGTGATTCCGATTTTGCTGCAGATCTGGTTCTGGTTCACCCCGGTGGTCTATCCGCTCAACATCATTCCTGACGAATACAAAGGCTATATGGCCATGAACCCCATGTTCCCGATCGTCAGCGCCTACCACGACGTGTTGGTCTACGCACGCGCCCCGGACATGCAAAGCATTGCACTGACCGCCGCCATTGCCGTCGTGCTGCTGGGGTTGGGCCTGTTCATGTTCCGCCGCGCCGCCCCTGAAATGGTGGACGTCCTATGAGCCTGCTAACCGTCAATAACCTGGGCAAGGCCTACCGCACCTACGCCAGCGAACTGCAGCGCATCGCCAGTTGGTTCGGCGTGCCGGTCAAGGCCCGCGAAGAGCACTGGGTGCTCAAGCACATCAGCTTCAACATCGAGCCTGGCGAAGCCATCGGCATCGTCGGCCAGAATGGCGCCGGCAAATCGACCCTGCTGAAAATGATCACCGGCACCTTGCAGCCCACGGAGGGCAACGTGCAGGTCAACGGCCGTATTGCGGCGATTCTCGAACTGGGCATGGGCTTTTCGGCCGACCAGACCGGGCGCCAGAACGTCTACCATGCCGCCGGCCTGATGGGCTTCAATGCCGAGCAGATCGACACCGTTATCGATGATATCGCCGCATTTGCTGAAATTGGCACCTACTTCGATGACGCCGTGCGCACCTACTCCAGCGGCATGCAGATGCGCGTGGCGTTCGCTGTGGCCACAGCCTTTCGCCCTGACATCCTGATCGTCGACGAAGCACTGTCGGTCGGCGACAGCTATTTCCAGCATAAAAGCTTCGAACGCATTCGTGAATTCCAGCGCCAGGGCACCACGCTGCTGATCGTTTCCCACGACCGTGGCTCGATCCAGGCCCTGTGCGACCGGGCGATCCTGTTGGAAAAAGGCACCGTCATCAAAGACGGCAACCCCGAAGAAGTCATGGACTTCTACAACGCCCTGATCGCCGAAAAAGAAAACTCCAAGGTCGAGGTGCGTGAGCTTGAAGATGGCTCTGTACAAACCCGCTCCGGCAGCGGTGAGGCCAGCATCGGCGCGGTGACCCTGCATAACGCTGCCGGTGAACGCATCGAATATGTCAGCGTCGGCGAAACGGTGTCGCTGCGCGTCCAGACCAAAATCAACAGCGCCATTCCTGAGCTGGTGGTGGGCTACCTGATCAAGGATCGCCTGGGCCAGCCGGTATTCGGCACCAATACCCATCATTTGGCCTGCTCGCTGCACGATCTGCAGGCCGGCGAAACACCGGGGTATTCGTTCAACTTTATCGCCAACCTTGGCGTCGGGTCGTATTCGGTAGCCGTCGCGCTGCACACCACCGACAGCCACCTGGCCCGCAATTACGAATGGGTGGATATGAGCCTGGTGTTCAACGTAGTCAATATTTCGCAAAGCGAGTTTGTCGGCCTGGCCTGGATTCCGCCGAGCGTGGAGTGCCAACGATGAGCGCACCTTTCTCTTTTTATCGTGCGTTCGAAGACCGCCATCGCGGCTCGCGGGAACTGATCCACGAGCGTCAGCAAGTCTATGTGCCGTTTCTCGAACCGCTCAAACAGCTGTACCCCGAGCGCAAGGCGCTGGACGTCGGTTGTGGCCGTGGCGAGTGGCTGGAAATCCTGCAACGCAACGGTTTTGACCCGTTGGGCGTCGACCTTGATGCCGGCATGCTCGAGGCCTGCCATGAGCTGGGCTTGCCGGTCGAGCAGGGCGATGCGCTGGAAATGCTCAAGCGCATGCCCGACGAGAGCCTGACCGTCGTTTCGGGTTTTCATGTCGCGGAGCACATCCCGTTTGAAGTCCTCAAAGACCTCATCAGCGAAACCATGCGGGTGCTCAAGCCCGGCGGGCTGCTGATTCTGGAAACGCCCAACGCGGAAAACCTGGTGGTCGGTGCCCAGTACTTCTACCTCGACCCCAGCCACGAGCGGCCGATTCCGCACCTGCTATTGAGCTTTTTGACCGAATATTGCGGTTTTGAGCGCTCCAAAGTGCTGCGCTTGCAAGAGCCGGCACCGTTGGCCGAAGGCGAGCATGTCAACCTGGTCAGCGTTCTGTTTGGCGTCAGCCCCGACTACGCGGTCGTTGCCCAGAAGCAGGCGCCTGCCGAGCAGATGCAGGCCTTCGACGCCGCCTTTGAGCGCGATTACGGGCTGTCGCTGGACCTGTTGGCGACACGTTATGACCATCAAGTCACGCATGGTATCGCCCGGTTCGATCACCTTGAAGGCACCGTGCGCGAGCTTGCTGAACGTAGCGACGCTAATCATGCCCAGACCCAGACCCGGCTATACGAACTGAACCTGCGTGCCGAACAGGCTCACCTGCGCTGCCAGCAGATCGAAGAGTTCGCCGTCGGGCAAGTCGAGCAACGCCATCAGGAGTCCTTGCGCGTCAACGCCGAGTTCGAGCGCATTTATTCTGAAATCGGCGACCTGCGGGCGCAGAACGTGGCTTACCAGGGGCAGATCAGCGGGTTGCTGAACAGCGGCTCGTGGCGCATCACCAAGCCATTTCGTTTCGCTATGCGCGTAGCGCGCTGGTCACTGCGGCTGCCCAAACGTGGCGCCCGCTCGATCATGTACCGCTCGATGCGCTTTGTGCTCGACCGTCCCGCGCTGAGCTTGCGTGTCAACACCTTCATCAAGGCCCATCCAGGCCTGTTTCAGCGCATCAGGCAGTTCGCCTTGAGTCACGGCATCATCGAGCCGGCCTTGAGCGACCTGAACCCCATCATCGCGGCAACGCAAGCGTCTGACGGCGACTTCGCGCACCCGAGCCCACGCGTGGCTCACGTTTATGCCGAACTCAAGCAAGCCTTCGAGCGCAAGGAAAACCGTTGATGCGTATTGTCATCGATCTGCAAGGCGCCCAGTCCGACAGCCGCTTTCGTGGCATCGGCCGTTATTCGCTGTCCCTGGCGCAAGCCATGGCCCGCAACGCAGGCGAACATGAAATATGGCTGGTGCTCAACGGCCAGTTGGCCGACAGCCTCAGTGATATCCGCGCAGCCTTTGCCGGCCTGATCGCGCCGCAGCGTATCCGTGTGTTCGCGGCGCCCGAGGTGGCCAGTGCCAGTCCTTGGAGCGTGCGTGCTGCCGAAGTGCTGCGCGAAAGCTTTCTCGCCACCTTGAACCCCGACGTGGTGCTGGTCAGCAGCCTGTTCGAAGGCTACCTGTCCAACGCCGTCACCTCGATTGGCGCGGTCCCGGCTCCTTATCAGACCGCCACCGTTCTGTACGATCTGATTCCGCTGCTCAACCAGGATGTGTACCTCGGCACGCCCGATTTGCAGGCGTACTACCAGCGCAAAATCGGCTGGTTGAAGAACGCCAACACATTGCTGGCCATCTCCGACTCGTCGCGCCAGGAGGCCATCGACAACCTGAGCATCGACCCGCAGCGCATTGCCAATATCTCGGCAGCCATTGGCGAGCAGTTCAAGCCCGATGACGATCCGGCCCGTGCTGCCGAGCGCCTGGAGCGCCTGGGCATCCAGGCACCGTTCATTCTCTATGCGCCGGGGGGGTTCGATCCGCGCAAGAACTTTGCGCGCCTGCTTGAAGCCTACAGCCGCCTGAGCGATGAGCTGAAAAGCCGTTACCCGCTGGTCATCGCCAGCAAACTGCACGCGCCGCAGCGAGCCGAGTTGCAGGCGCTGGCAGAAAAGTTTGCCATCCGACCCAGCGAACTGGTGCTGACCGGTTACGTCAACGACCAGGACCTGATCGGCCTGTACTCGCAGGCCACCTTGTTCGTTTTCCCGTCCGTGCACGAAGGCTTTGGCCTGCCGGTGCTCGAAGCCATGGCCTGCGGTGCGGCAGTGATCGGCTCCAACAGCAGCAGCGTGCCGGAAGTCATCGGCTGCGCCGAGGCACTGTTTGATCCCCTGTCGGTCGAGTCCATTGCCGCCAAGCTGACCCAGGGCCTTGAAGATGAAGCCTTCCGTCTGCGCCTGATCGACAGCGCTCGCCAGCAATGCACGAAGTTTTCCTGGGATGCGTCCGCCAGAAAAGCCATCGCCGCCCTGGAGCAGCGTCATCAGTTGCACCCGGCCGAGGCACAGGACACGCCGCAGGACGAACTTCTGCAACGCCTGGTAGCCCTGACAGACACCACGCCCAGCGATGCCGAACTGTTTCATGTTGCGAAAAGCATCGCGTTCAACTTTGCCGGCAAAGGGCAGCGGCAACTGTTGCTCGACGTCTCCAGCATCGTTCAAAGCGACGCCAAATCCGGTATTCAGCGCGTGGTGCGCAGCCTGCTGCACGAGTTTCTAAGTGCCCCGCCTGATGGGCTGAACGTTCGCCCGGTGTATTACGCCGAAGGCCGTTATTACTACGCCAATGCCTACACGGCGCGGATACACCCGCCGTTCCCCGAGACCGAGGATTCGCTGGTCGACTTCGCCCAGGACGATATCTACCTGTCCCTGGACTTGAACATGCACCTGGCCAATCAGCTTTACCCGCTGCATCACCAGATGCGCCTGATGGGGGTGCAGATCAGCTACATCGTCTACGACCTGCTGCTTCATCATCGCCCGGACTGGTGGCCACACCCGACCGGCGACATGTTCAACGACTGGCTGCACAAGATCGCCCTGGCCGGCAGCAACCTGATCTGCATTTCGGCCGCGGTGGCCAACGAACTGCAGACCTGGTTGGACCAGCACCCTGAACTGTATGTCGGCAACCAGCCACAGGTGAGCAGCTTCCACCTGGGCGCCGACATCGACAACAGCCTGCCATCCACCGGCATGCCGGACGATGCGCCGCAACTGCTCGACCTGTTGCGTCACCAGCCCAGCTTCCTGATGGTCAGCACCATCGAGCCGCGCAAGGGCCATGCCCAGGCGTTGTCGGCCTTCGAAACCCTGTGGGCGCAGGGCCACGAAATTACCCTGGTCATCATCGGCAAGCGTGGCTGGCTGGTCGATACGCTGGTGGCACGCCTGGAATCACACCCGGAAAGTGGCAAACGGCTGTTCTGGCTCGAAGGCATCAGCGACCAGTACCTGGAAAAGGTCTATTCGGCTGCCACCTGCCTGATCGCCGCCTCCGAAGGCGAAGGCTTCGGCCTGCCGCTGATCGAGGCTGCCCAGCACCACATGCCGATGATCATCCGCGACCTGCCGGTGTTCCGTGAAATCGCCGCCGAGCATGCGTTCTACTTCAGCGGCCTGAACCCCGCTGACCTGAGCACGGCGGTCGTCGCCTGGCTGGCCCTTTACCAGGCAGGCGAACACCCGGCATCGTCAGCCATGCCCTGGCTGACCTGGGAGCAGAGTGCCGAACAGCTCAAGGCTGTGCTGACAGCAAGCCAATGACTCACCCTTTAAAGATTGAGAGCAACAGATGAATGCAAGTATGCCCGCCATTACGGACGATACAGAAGAGCGAAGCACCATTGCGGTCCTGATTCCCTCTTACAAGGTCATTGCCCACATCCTGGGTGTGATTGCCGATATAGGTCCTGAAGTCGACCGGATTTACGTCGTCGATGACTGCTGCCCGGAAAACTCCGGCGCCTATGTCGAACAGCATTGCACCGACCCGCGCGTGGTCGTCCTGCGTAACCCGGAAAACCAGGGTGTAGGCGGCGCAGTCATGACCGGCTACAAGGCCGCCATTGCCGACAACATGGACGTCATCGTCAAGATCGACGGCGACGGCCAGATGGATCCCGGCCTGATCATGAACTTTGTCAGCCCGATCCTTGCCGGCGAAGCCGACTACACCAAGGGCAACCGCTTCTACGACTTGGAAGAAATCGGCGCAATGCCCAAGGTTCGCCTGTTCGGCAACGCCGCGCTGTCTTTCATGACCAAGTTCTCCTCCGGCTACTGGGACCTGTTCGACCCCACCAACGGCTATACCGCCATTCATCGTGATGTGGCCAAGCACTTGCCGTTGAACAAGATCAGCCGTCGCTACTTCTTCGAAACCGACATGCTGTTCCGCCTGAACACCCTGCGGGCGGTGGCGGTGGATGTACCGATGGACGCCAAATATGGCGATGAAGTCAGCAACCTGAAAATCTCGCAGGTCGTGGGCGAGTTCTTCGTCAAGCACGTGCGCAATTTCGGTAAGCGGATCTTCTACAACTACTACCTGCGCGACATGTCGCTGGCGTCCATCGAGCTGCCGGTCGGTCTGATCCTGCTGCTGTCGGGTCTGCTCTTCGGTGCCTCGCACTGGATCGGTTCGCTGGGCTCGGATGTGCCGACGCCGGCCGGTACCGTGATGCTTTCAGCACTGCCGATCATCCTGGGTATCCAGTTCATTCTGGCCTTTCTGGGGCAGGATATTGCGTCGGTGCCCAGAAGACCCTTCCACCTGAACAAAACCAAGACCAAGCGCAAGGCGGGTGCCCGGTAATGGTCTATCTCATTGCAGTGCTGTGTGTGGTGGGCATTGCCGCCGGGCAGATCATGTTCAAGCTCAGTGCCGGTGCCTTGCAGCGCGCCGGCACCTTTTTCGAGATCAAGACCCTGATCATGCTGGGCTCGGCATTTGCCCTGTATGGCCTGACCACGATTGCCTGGGTCTGGGTCTTGCAGAAAATCGATCTGGGCAAGGCCTACCCACTGATGGCCATGGCCTTCGTGCTGGTACCGATCGGCAGCCATTTCATTCTGGGTGAACGCTTCCAGACGCAGTACTTTGTCGGCGTGCTGTTCATCATGTTTGGCATCGTTCTGGCCGTTAAGTCCTAATACATTTCACGGCATGCCCTGACCGGGCATGCCGTTATCCAACAGGAAGCAGTCATGCAATTCTCGAATGGGGCCCGACTCAGTGCACCTGTCGTGCTCATGGGCATCATGGTGCTCGCCCTGGTTTTATTGATGGTGCGCTCCGCAGGCCTGTACCCTGCGGTCATGGGCGATGAATACACCTACAACGTGATGTCGCGGTTGATGACGTTCCCGGAAGCGCCTATTCCGGGCTATCTGTACATCGCCATCTATAAGGCGACCAGCGTGTGTGGCAACGCCACCCTGATCTGCTCGCAGTTCTTCAACGTCCTGTTTTTTGTCGCAGCGGCGCCGTTCATCCACGCCACGGCGCGGCGCTTCTGCAGCCCTGCCGTTGCTCTGCTGATCGTGGCCATCAGCTTGCTGGGGCCGGTCAACAGCTACACCGCGTACTACATGCCCGAGCCGCTGTTCTTTCTGACGTTCTGGGTCAGCGTCTGGTATTTCCTGCGCCTCAAAGCCAACGCACCGGCCAGCCAGTGGCTGATATTTGGCGCACTGATGGGCTGCTCGGCGCTGGTCAAGCCGCACGCGCTGCTGGTGATTCCGGGTTTCTGCCTGTGCATCCTGTTCTTCTCGTACAAGGACACCCAGCAGTGGCTGGTCAACGGCCTGAAAAATGCCGCCCTGTTCGTCGTCTCGATGCTGGCGACCAAATTCATCGTCAGCGTCCTGCTCGCGGGCAAGGCCGGCCTGACCTTCTTCGGCAGCTTCTACAGCTCGACCCTGCAATCGAGCACCGGCACGCTGCAACGACTGATTGAAATCTTCAAGGTCTTGCCGGTCATCATCGAAGGCCATGTACTGGCCAATACCCTGATGTTCGGCGCGGCACTGGCCATTATCGTGTTCGGCTCGCTCAAGGCCATCGCCGGCAGGTCCTGGCAAGGCGATGAGCGCATCGCATTCTTTACCTTGGTGGTGCTGCTGAACCTGCTGGCGGCCGTTGCCTTGTTCTCTGCCTCGGTCAGCGGCGCCAACGCCGTCGAAAGCGCCCTGCGCATCCACATGCGCTACTACGACTTCATGCTGCCGCTGCTGTTCATCGCCGCCGGTGCGCAACTCAATCGCGAGCACGGCGCGCACCTCAAATACTGGCGCCTGGCAGTCGCGGCACTGGTACTGGGCATTCTGGGCTACGCGGCGCTTACCCATATGCAGCCGTTCATCACCAGCCCGGTCGACAACCCTGAACTGCGCGGTTACACGTTGAACCCGCGCGCATTCATGGTATTGGCCAGCCTCTCGGCATTGGCGGTCCTGCTCTGGTACAAGTCGGCGCGCCTGGGCGGCCTGTTTTTTGTCTGTGTGTACCTGCCGCTGTCCGTGGGCATCAGTACGGTCTACAGCAACGCCGAAGTGCGCCAGCGCCTCGTGGCAGACGGGTATGACAAAGCCGGTCTGTTCGCCAGAAGTTACCTGCCCTACGACGAACTGTCGAAGCTGGCCGTGATCGGTGGCGGCGAAGCGCTGACCTTGCGCACGCTGGTCTACCTGGATAACCGCCAGGCGACCCGCGACCTGTCCTATGTGCCAGGCCAGCGCTACCGTGCCTCGCAGACGCCTGAGAGCATCACGTGGATTCTGGGCGTCGGCGATATCGACTTTGCCGAAAATGAGTTCGATGTGATGTATTTCAATGGCTATTCGCTCGCGCGGAAGATTTCCGGCCTGTACCCGTTGCGGGTGGATTTCACCAAAGACTTGAGGCCCGAACCGATTGCGCGGATCAATGGCCTGTCGCATGCCGAAGAGTGGGGCACCTGGTCGCTGGGGGATCACGTGAACATCCGGCTTTCCGCACCTCTGCCAGTCACCTTCCAGTTGAGCCTGGCGGCCACAGGCTTTGGCCCCAACAGCAACCAGACCTTCAATCTTGAAGTCGAGGGCAAGCGTTACCCGCTGATTGCCAACGGCACGGTGCAGACGGTGCGCATCACCTCCTCAGGCAATGCGCGTAACCTGTCGATCCAGGTTCCGGCGCCAACCTCACCCAAGTCGCTCGGCCTGAGTGAGGACAATAGAGCGCTGGGCATCGGCCTCAAACAACTGGAAATCACCCCGGTCAACTAAAGCCCTGTTACGTCTGGCACCAAACCCTGCGCGGGCGGTGCCAGACGCCCTCATTTAGCGAACGCCCAGGCCTTGAGCACGAAGAAGTTGAGCACCGGCACGATGAAGATCGCGGCCAGCAGGCTGAACAGATAGTGCACCTGCAACAACGTGCCGATGTAGGCAATGAGCAGGGTCAGCCCCAACGACAGCAACGAGGCCACAAAGAACCGGTAATACTTGTACAGGCTTACCGGGGTCTTGAAGGTAAAGGCGCTATTGAGGAAATAGGACACCAGGTTGGCGATCATAAAGGCGACGCCGTTGGCCAGTGTTGGGCTGAAATGCAGGTATTCAACCCCGACGATAACGGCGCCTGCATGGATCAGGGTGTTGCACACCCCGATCACCGCAAAAGTCATGAACTGCAGGTTCATGAGTGACTTGATAGCGTTCACTTAACTGATGATCTCGCGAATTATGTACACGGGCCGCCGTTTGCTTTCGGTAAAAATACGGCCCATGTATTCCCCCAATACCCCGATGCCGATCAGTTGCACACCGCTGGTAAACAGAATCGCGATCATGATCGACGCATAGCCAGGTGTATCGATACCAAAAATCAGGGTTTTGAAGATCAGGTAAATACCGTACAGAAACGCCAGCGAAGAAATGGCAAAACCCAGATACGTCCAGACCCGCAACGGCACGGAACTGAAACTGGTAATGCCCTCAATGGCGAAGTTCCACAGCTTCCAGGTGTTGAAACTGGTGTGGCCGTGCTCCCGAGCGGCGACCTTGTACTCGACGGTCGTGGTCTTGAAACCGACCCAGGCAAACAACCCTTTCATGAAGCGACGGCTCTCGGGCAACGCCCTGATCGCCTCCACCACCTTGACATCCATCAACCGGAAATCGCCCACGTCGGCGGGAATATCGATGTCCGAAATACTGTTGTGCAACCGGTAGAAATAGTTGGCCGTGACCCGTTGCACCGCGCGATCCGTGTCGCGGTCCTTGCGCTTGGCCAGTACCACCTCAAAGCCTTCTTCCCACTTTTCGACCATCTCGATGATCAACTCGGGCGGGTGCTGCAAGTCCGAGTCGATCGGCACAATGGCATCGCCGCTGGCATGATCCAGGCCTGCAGAAATCGCCGCCTCCTTGCCGAAGTTGCGCGAAAAATCGATCACCTTGATAAACGGCCAAATGGCTTTGGCCTGGACCAGTCTGGCCAGGGTGTTGTCGCGGCTGCCGTCATTGATGGCAATCACTTCAAGGTCATAGCGGTCCTGAAAGTGCAGCCTGAGCGCCTCGATCCTTTCAAAGAACGCAAACACCCCTTTTTCTTCGTTATAGAACGGAGCGACCAGCGATATTTTCTTGCGAGCGGCAGAGTTCATTACGGCTTACTCCTTGGACGCCTGGGCTTTACAGACATAAGCGAAGTCAACGCGATTGCAGTGCAACGTCACGTTCGCCGGGAACAACGGCTGTATCGACTCCACCGCTTCATACACCGCCTGGTTGAAGATAAAGGCTGAACGCGACAAGTCCGCCTTACCTATCTCAGCCTGCAGGCTGCCCATGTCGCAGGCCGGTTGGTGCCGGGCGATGTAACCGGTATTGAGCGTCAGATTGCGTTCTGCGGAATAACGCATGAGCGGCATCAGGGTTTGCAGCACACCCGGATTAGGGCAGCGGAATTTCGGGTAGAAATACAGATGGCCGATGTCTTTGCCGATTTCGGCGTCCCACAGACTCTGGGTCAGGATCCGGCTTTCCGGCCGCGTGGTCATTTCAACAAAGTTATGCCGTATCTTGCGCAAGTCCTGGATTTGCACAAACAGCAACGCCAGCATTAACGCCGCAAACGTCAGCCGACGTGTATTGCGGTAAATAACAACCACCGTGAATACGATGACGCAGTAGCCAACCGGCCAGAAAAACCGTCCCGAAGCCCGGAATTGCGACGTCAGCACATCCATGAAGTCCGGGTAGTCCAGGGTCAACACCTCGACGGTGCCGAAATAGACATGGTCCGACAGGGCGTACAGGGTGAAGAGCAGCATCAGGACAAACAGCGCCCGATGCCGGCTGAACACAAAGGCCTGGTGCGTCTGGTTCAAGCGCAGCGCCACGAGGAACGCCAGGATGACGCCCAGCCCCAAATAGTTATAACCCTCGCCCTGGCCGGGCATGGAGGGGTTCGGGATCTTGAACAGACTGGCACCGGAAATGGGTGACAACAGGTTCATCGAGTAAACCCCGAAGCCGCCCTCTGGCGCGATGGCCTCCCTCGGCAGCGGCAATAGGGTAATAAACAGGCTGACACCGATCACCACCACAGGCAGCGCCGCCCAGGCCAGCTGACGCAGGTGCTGGTAACCGCGCACCGTGAAAAAAGTCGCGATGTAGATCGCCGTCGCCATCGTGAACAGATAGATATTCAAGTAGAACGACATGGCCAGCCACAGCGTCCACACCACCGGGCGCAGCTGCGAGAGGCGCACAGAACGGATATAAAGCGCCAGCGCACCGAGCACGATCCATTGCGAGAACAGCGAGGTATGCGGTACCCGGGCCAGAAACGCCGGCGACAATACGAACAACACCACCAGTGTGATCAGGGCCATCCATGAAGCAAGGCGCAGCTCTTTGAGGATCCACCAGGCACACACCGCCTGCAGGACAATCGCCAGGGCGATCCATACACCAAAAGGATTGAACGGCGCGAAATGCGCCGGCACGAACACTTTCAACAGCAGGGCATACAGCGGCAGCGCATCAAGAAACGTGACTCGCGTGCCCACCGGGTAATTAAAACTGTCGAACGCCAGCAATGGCCAGCTGAACGGTGCCTGGAAGTAAGCATTGAACCCGGAAATGTACTGCGTGACATCTTCGGTTTCGGTATTCCAGTACGACGAGGTGCCGAGCAGAAAACCATCCGGGAAATAGCGGAGTATGAAAAACACCGCAATGCCTACCGCGATAAACAGCCCGGCCAGCCCGGTCGACTTCAATTGGTTGTCACGCATTGCAAATCCTGTGAGGCAATGGAGGCGACAGCCAGACCGGTGCGTTAGGCAATAATTGCCTAACGGTCTTCGCCATCGCGCGTACAAGCACAGCCATAAGTGCGCTGGCGATAGAGTCGAATATGTAACTTGAGAGGCGCCGGAGAATACCAGAGAACGGTAAGTGTCGACACACGGGCAGGGCAGTGCGCGGGTTCATCAAACACAACACAGAACGCTTTGATTCATAGAGAGCTGTGGAAAGCAGCTCTGCTGGCGAAAGGGTCATTTACTGCACTTTTACCCCGTCATCGCCAGCAGAGGCGGATCGCCGCCCGCAGCCCACCCGTTATTCAGGGCCTAAACAACCCCGGCAGCATCAGCTGTTTTCAGCATCCACTACCTCAGGATCCACCACATACAGCCCCGCAAACCCTCCACCCGGCAATCGGTACTTCTTGGTATACCGCTTGCGGTCGTTGTCGCGCCGGGCAAGGCCGCCAACCCCGTCCAGCGCTTTGACGATCCGCGCCAGACCGTACCCGTTGGCCGCCTCGATCAGCGCCGGTTTGTTGAACAGATACAGCCGCCTGTCGCCCACCAGCTCCCAATACCCGGCGCGGTTATTCACCCTGGCATCGATCATCGCTTCGTTGATGTCGGAAAATCGGCTGCTGCCGTGCTTGTCGATAAAGTCTGAAATGCCCGCCAGAATCTGCCGGTCTTCGGCATTACCGCTGCCCACCCGCGCCAGCCATTCCCCATAGAGCAACAGGCAGTCCGCCAGGGCGCTGCCCGGTGACCAGGGCAATAGCTGGTAGGTGATGGCCATTTCCCCGGCCAGCGCGATCACCGCGAAGCGATCCGCCACCCGACCCGCCTGCGCGTTGTCTTCAACGAACTGCGCCCGCACGTCGGCGAACGCCTGCAGCAAACCGGGCCGGTCATCACTGGCCAGCAAACACTCCACGAAGGCCGGCCCGAGATGGCCGTGGTGATTGCCGACCGCCACCGTCAGCGCCCGATGAAAGTCTGCGCCGGCCAGCCCATGCAGCTCATCAAACGCGCGATGCGTGCGCGTGCCGGCATTCACGTCGACCATCCGCAACTCAGCGCCCGCATGAGCGCTGTTGCCGCTGATGGCCGCATGCACAGACAACGAGCGCTCGCCGCTGGACAGCGCCAACAGCCGCCAGCTCAGTTTGCCGCGCGCCTCGCGGTCGCGGGTCATCGTGCCTTTGCCTTGCCCGTTGGCCAGCGAGTAGGCCATTTCCTGCACCGACTTGGGATTGGCGCGCTTGATCTCGTCCAGCGGCAACATGGTGTCGTTGCGACTCGACGCTTCAATTTCCAGGCCGCCCTTGGTCATGTCCCAACTGGCGGCGAACACACCCGGATCGCCCCACACCGACGAGCCGACCAGCTGCGCCAGCGATTTACCGCTGGAACTGTCGCCGACCAGATGCACGCCACCGCCCAATACGCCCACCAGACTCAGCAGCGGGCCGGCGAGTGCGCAACCGATGGCCAGGGTCAGCACCGGGTTGCCTGCGCATCTGGCCGCTACCTCGGCTTGCCAGCCGTCCATAGTGCTTCGACGGCTGAACAGTAACTGAGTCTTGCCGCTGCTCTGATAGCGCACTTTGTCGCTACCGATGGTACGGCCGGGCAACACAAACGCGCCCGACTCATGCCAGCCCGGCCGGCTGGTGGTGATAAGGACTTGGGCAGGTTTCTGGTCCAGCAGGTACTCCATAAAGGAGCCGCGCTTTTTGAGACCAATGATCGCGCCCATGCCGAACAACTGGCGGCGAGCGTCTTCGCCACTGCCGCCGAATACCTCCATCGCGATAATCCATTCCTTGTGCCCATTGTCGGTTAGCAAACGCAGCAGACGGCCTTCGCTGCCGTCGTCCGTGTTGGTAGTGCGCGCGATGACGGTAACAGGAGTAGAAATCCATTCATCGGTGGCGGTGCGGTTCTGTTCTTCGTCAGATTCATCGTCGCCGATCAACCGTTTGTAGCCATGCCAGTAAACACCGGGTTTGAGGCGACGGCCTTTCTCGTTGCTGACCCAATGCTCGTACACCGCCCAGCAAGGGCGATCGGGCACTATTTGGGGGGCATTGGGGCTCAGGTTTACTGAGAACTCAGACGAGGCCATGGGCATGCCTCCAGACAACAAGGTCGTTGTAGTCGGTGAGATCCAGCGGCGCCTCGGCAGGCCAGCCAGGAAAGGTCACCAGCGCGCCCGCTGCAACGGCGGCGGCATTGGCGAAGGTGCGGCCAGGGTTGCCTTTGGTTTGTCGATCATCGTCGCCGGCAATGATGAGCGGCAGGTCGGGATATCGGGCGCGCAGTGCCAGTGCGACAGGCTTGAGATTGCCGGCATTCATCGCGGCAGCAACGCTGTAGCCGCTCTGGTGCAACGTGGCAGCGGTGGCCCAGCCTTCACAGATGCATAACGCTTGATCCGGCATGACGGTGCCCAGTGATGAATAGCTACCCTGCACCTTGGCGCCACTTAAAAAGCGTTTGGAACCGTCCGGTCCAATACGTTGCAGGTTGACCAGTTGGCCATTGGCATACAGCGGAACCAGCAGCTCGTCACCGCGCTGACGAAGGTTGTATGGATCGGTCTGCTTGGCCACCAGATAAGCATGCGCGGGATCGGCGCCGGGTGCCTTGCGCCACCAGCACAGCGCCAGATCAGCGGCCTGAAGCTGACAGCGTAAGCGCTCGGCCTCTCGTCGACGGCGTGCCTGTTCGGTGTGCTCACGCACCTGTTCAGCTTCTTGGTGGTTCTGTGGCTGCCGGCTGCACCAGGTGTGCGAACTTCCTGATTTCCAACTGCCAAATGCACCGGCGGCAATCGCATCAATGAACAACACATACCAGCCATTAAGCCGGCCTCGTTTATCGCCTGGCACATGAAAGCGATGAATCTCGCCGTCGCCCAGTGGAAGCCAATCGAGCGGCCCATGGACCGATTGCATTACCTCACGAAATAACACCGTGGCGATTTTCATGGCCGTTCCTTGGCGAGCTGCTCGCGGATTTCAGCGGCCGTCTTGCCTCGGGTTTCTACCGCTTTGCCTGAGGCGGTTATCTGGGTTATTTCGTCCTGCGTCAGGCCAAGGCTGCGCAATCCGTCCGTCCACTGCCGGAGTCGGGCTTGAGCGGTGACTTTGGAATTTGGCCCCTTGGCACGCAGGCATGTGTCGCACATGTCGTCCGGATGCGGTCGGCTTTGCCAATTGCCTGGCCGCCGATACTCGAACAGTCCGCACTCGCAGCGGCACAACCACAGTGCGCCTTTGCCCATATTGCTTGAGCGATACCAGGCAATGGCGGTCATTTTCCCGCGCCGCTTGCCGGTGTGGTCGATGGCGTAATCAGGACGTGGAGAGAGCTCTTGCAAGGAGTCGATGGCTTTTTTCAGGCAAGCCGAACCCGTTGGCGCCGGTGCGCCGTTTTGATTTTTCATTACTTTTCCGCCGGCCCTATGGCCCTGGAATACAGATCACCCTCGCGGCCACCATCGCAGTGGCCGCGACCCCGTTTTGGCATGGATTACGTCGAGGCGTTGGCAGCCCCTGCCTGTTCAAAGGCACGAGCGCGATCCATGTGGTGGTTGTAGCGGGCAAGACGACTAGCGAGTGATGAGTCAGCGTGCAGGGCACTAAGGGCCATACGGCGATGAGCAAGAGCGCGACTTTGGGACGTGTTGACGGTATGCATGAGTGACTCCAAGTTCGATATGGAGCTGTCACGATCCTTTCCACGGGATTGGGTGACAGCTGTGTGCAGGGTGGAAATACCGGGAAACTTGGAACCCGGCCAGGCCGAAGCCTGCCCACACACAGCCGCCATAACACAGAAAAGCGGGCACAAAAAAAGCGCCTGCAATCGTGATGGGGCGCTACGTGCGCCAAGTTTTTCAACGGGTTTCCACGCCCGACCATGGGATTGACCACGGATCGGCGAACCATACCGGGCATCGTCATTGCGTGCAACCGTGTGTGCGTAACCTGCCGGCCAGGCGCTATGAATCTGTTCCCACCAAAACCGAGGTGGGAACAGAGTGGGAACGCTAAACCCCCCGTAAATACTGGCTGTTCCCATCGTTCCCACTGTTCCCACCGTTTTTGAATTCACAGGAACATGTGTATGGAAGGGGGTCATAAGCTCAAAAAGCGAAGCACGATTGCACAGGAACCTGAAATCGGTGGGAACAGTGGGAACGGTGGGAACACCCAGCAACCACGCGGCTTGCAGCGTTCCCACCTGATAAAAAGAAGTGGGAACAGGTGGGAACACACACTCGTTTTTGAAGATAAGCACGCTTACGTCTATAAGCCCTGGTCAATAGGACATAACCTGTGGCTATGGGCGGCACTACGACCACTACTTTCCAAACGCTGAAAATGTGCCGGATTTGCCGTAATTCACACACGACACTCCGTAATTAGCGCACTCACCCACAACCTTATGCACAGGCTGCATGCCGTAGGACATATGTGGTGGTCCGCTTGGCCCGGCGTCCGTCCTGTTGGCTGATGGTGGAGGATCTGACGCGGCGAGTGAGCCCGGTATGCTCTTCGACGGTCAGTTCAATAGCCGGAGTGTTCATGGTACTGGCCTCCAACGTTATGCAGACCGGGTAAGCAAAGACGAAGAGAGAAGGTTGTTTCTAAGACGCCACACTAAGTGATCCCAATGGGCGTCCTTGGGCTGTAGGTATACAGGGTGGCCTGGCATCACAACTCCTTGAGTGATGGCAGCGGCTCCCTGCGGTTACCCGGGGTATTCCTTACGGATGATGAGCTGGGTCGCTGACGACTTTGACCAAGGGAACACTCGTTCCTGAGATGATCTCCTGCTCGATAAGCGTGGAAATTCTAATCTGTTTCTTGGAAATGCGCCCGTTGTCGTAAATAACGAATATTTCGCCGTTATCTCCAAAAGTAACAACAGGGTACGAAGCCTGATCCGAAGAATCCGGCTCAATAACGCGTTTGTACTGGAATGTAGCTCCGTCATCATCGGAAATCCCAACTGTCAGCGTCCGCCGCACAAGATCATTGTTCCAGCACAGTAGCAGGCGCCCCGAAGGCGTCCGGCCCAGCCATGCGCGAGACGACGAGATCGGTGCAACAACCGTGTAATCCTGCCATGGAGTCCACGTCCGCATTAGATCGCTACTGACCGAATACTGCATCTGTGACGAATTATCCTTCGACCTGAGCAGGGCCAGGACGCTCCCATCTGATTTTTGTACGAACTCCGTTTCGAAAAATCCGGTGTACTGGCCTTTATTGTTCGGTGGAAGTCGGGAGACATACTTGATCTTCTGATCGTGCCAATCCAACTCGTACATGTGCGGCCCTACATGATTCATGTAGAGAGGAGGATATTCAGCAGAGAACCGCCAGATATCCACCGCTATATACCACTTGTCATTAACTTTGACGGGGTGACGTGGAACCCCGTGGTAGGACAAGCGAAATGGCTCACCCCATACAGGAGACTTTGCATTCGGATTGTCGGAGATCACCGCCCATGAGCCGCCCACACCATCGTAACGTTTGTTGTTTCCTACGACGCCATAGAAGAGCCAAAGGCGTCCATCCGGATCGGTCCAGAGCATCGGATCGATGACTTGGTTACCTGGATAGCTGGGTGAATACGTCAAGTAGCCGTACTCTTTGACGCCCTCGCCACCGTTCTTTGAATAGGCCAGGACAACGAAGTTTCCAGGCCCCTCGTCGGCAGTGGCATTGTCTGCCCGCCATGCGGTCCAGTATCGGTCAGGCCCCGTCCTGGCAATGGTTGGCGTGGCTTGGTATTTGCGATTGGCCAAGAGGTAAGCAGGATCATCTGTGTTTCGCTCGATACGCGCTGGAGCGTCCACAAAGACCACTGGCGGCCGCTGTTCAGCGATGGAGGCGGTAGCAGAGTTTTGGCGTTTTGCCGTATCGCCCTCCGAGGCAAGCGAGTCATCTTTAGCTAAATACATCAAGGCGCTTTCGGAGGCCGGCAAGGAGCGGATCTCGGGGGATCCCTGACGATCTGTATGACCTGTGACGCCTTGGAGCACATTCGCGGTTTTGCGAGGCTCCGCATTCAGAACCCAGTGGTTGAGCTTCGTATCGAAGCGCGCATGCTCTTTGCCATCCATGATAATAGCTGAAGCATCCGATACCCCACTTGGCAAGGGGGCGATAAGCGGGGCATCCATCAATGCTTTTCCTTTTCTGTGATCAGATTGGCTTTTCGATACAACTTACCATCAACCGTCGACTTGATCCGTACGCGCAACAGGCGCTACGTGACGCAGAACACGTAGCGATATGGCTATGGCATCAATGCGTCGGACTGGTTCCGCAACTGACTACTGGGTAGGCAGCGTTGGAGGGGCGGAATGAAGGTGTTAGTCCGTGGTTGCCTTCATCTACGCCTTGTAGATCCGCCGCAGGCGGTCGACCTCCCCACCGCTGCGCCGCGCTCCTTCGCCGCCAGATACTTGTAGATAGCACCGAAGCCCCTGGAATCATGTCTATCACCAGAAACAGCATCAAGGCATACGCAAGCGTAGGCTGATTCAGTTGACGTGCTAAATGCTAAAGAGCACAGCGGCGGTCACAATGGGCAATGCCCTGCCATATCGACAGCCGAGCGCTTCGAAACAGCCTCGAAAAACAGGGCGCAGGGAATCCACAGAAATATACCCTACGGCCAAAGACGTGAGATAGCCAAGCACCCCGAACTGGCCTTGCAGGCAGGTTTGGCCCATGGATCAGGTATTGTACGAACCACCATCCTGCCGCAGAATGCGGGATTGCTTTTTAAGCTCCATCTACATGAGCCCCCTGTTTTCATCACTTATTCCGGCTGCTGATTTCGGATCTTCACAAGAGCGCTATACATGACCGCCACGCAAACATCACCCAGTCTATCGACGCAGTTAGAACCCACGTATCAGGCATCTAGTACAGCCTCTGTCACTCCGAAAAAAACCAGCTCTGAAGTTGAGTTGGACTTGGCCTACTATCGAGAAAGCTATCCTGATCTGGCGCACCTGGATGACGAAGCGCTGGAATATCACTGGCATCAGTTTGGCTCCCAGGAGCAGCGTTATGCATCCGCTGCCCATGCACAGAGAGAAACTGAACTGACGAATGCGTTGCTGGATACTCATGAGAGTACAGCCTCTTTGACGCCGAAAAAAACCATCGCTCAGGAAATTGAATTAGATCTGGCCTACTACCGGGCAAGCTATCATGATTTGGCGCATCTGGATGACGATGCGCTGGAGCATCATTGGCATCATTTCGGCTTCCACGAAAAACGTTATGCATCCGCCGCCCATGCAGAGAGAGAGGCGGAACTGGCGAATGCGTTGCTTGACAGTCATGACACAACATCAGTGGCTTCCAAATTTTCAAAATCGAACAGCGTCGAGCTGAAATTTTACCTGACGCTTTATCCTGACCTCGTACTTGCCAATATCACAACGCAAGCAATGGCGGATGCTCACTTCAAAAATTATGGTGAGGAGGAAGGCAGAGTTCCTTCGCTCTCAGAATGGGCGAAAAAACATAATCTTCCATCGAACCTAATTCCTGCTGGATTCTCACTCTCCGAGGTTATAACGCGTAATGCCGAGCGCGGGATGGAGGTGGAACCACAGGGCATTCTGGAGACCTTTCTCGGCTGGAATGTGGCGCCTATTGCTTTGGCAGAGACACCCGAAAAGACTCAAGCGGCCTTCTTTAAATTGGGCAAGTACTACCTTGCCCACGGGCAGCGAGTGCAAGGGCGTCATTTACTGGAGGCCGCCTTGAGCTTCGGGCCGCTGGCACAGGCTTTGGAACTACTGGGCAATACCTACCTGGACGAAGGGCACGTCAGCATTGCCTTGCATTATTACAATGCGACAGCCGCATTATCCAATGCGCTGAAGTGGACGGCCATCAACCGAGCCCGCTGCCTGACCAAACTCTACCGTCTTGATGAAGCCTTTGACGTTTTGGTCAGCGGTATTGCCAGTAACCCGAACTTCCGCCAGCAATACGATGAGCTGGAGCGGCTAGCTGAGCAGATGTGGAGCAGCCTTCATGCAGAACTGCTGGCGTGGGTAGATACTGGAAGTCGTGAGCACATGATCGAAAAGGCTCGTCTTTTCGCAACGCGACTTCACCAAGCGTACTTGCCCATGTTCGGTAGGGTCGCGCCAGAAGGAACGCGTCCGTCAAGCCCGAACGACGAGGTACTGCAGACTTTAACACTGCCTCCATTGGGCCATATCAATACCGATCGCATCTTGATTGTGGGTGACTTTCATATTCCTCAGTGTGAACGCTACCGCATCAACCAAAAGATTGAGCAACTGGAAGCTTTTGACAAAGAAGTCACCGCCATCAACTGGACGGAGCTTGAAAAGCACCAGAATGATTTGGCCGTTCACGACGTTGTGATCTTCTATCGCGTGCCGGCGGTGCCCAAGGTCATCAAGGCGATTGCCCAAGTCAATGCCACTGGCAAACTGAGCCTGTATGAAATCGACGATCTGTTGTTCGTTCCCGAATACCCACCGGCCATTGAGACCTATGGTGGCTATGTTTCTCTGGACACTTACCGAAACCTGACTCGCGGCATGGCGCTGTTCAATGCCGCTGCCCAGCTTTGCCGCCAAGGTATTGCCTCCACCGAGCCGTTGCGCGAGCAGTTGGCCGTGCTGGTGCAAGAGCAGCGCTGCTGGTTACACCGGAACGGTCTGGACCATCTCAATCAATTCCGTGTACAGAACAAATCTCAAAAACAGACCATCGATATTTTCTATGGCAGTGGGACCCAGGCCCATAACAGCGACTTTATCGAGCAGGCCCTGCCGGCCATCGAAAGAGTACTTGAGGAGGTCCCGCGGGCTCGCCTGGTGGTGGTGGGCTACTTGCGTCTGCCTCAAGCGTTCCTCACCCGATTTGCCAAACAGTACAGCCAGTTGCCTGCAGTAAAAAGCGTGCAAGGCTACTGGTCGTTGCTGGAGCAGGCGGACATCAATATTGCCGTTTTGCACGACGACCTGATCAATGCCTGTAAAAGTGAACTCAAGTGGTTCGAGGCTGCCTGCTTCGGTATCCCTTCGGTGCTTAGCAGTACTGCCAACTACCGTGATGTGGTGCGCGACGGCGAAGATGCATTCCTGGCAACCACTTCAGAGGAGTGGTACTCGTCTCTCAGACAGCTCGCGGGCAGCCAGGAACTTCGTCAGCGCATGGGCCAGGCGGCAATGCAGCGTGCCAAAGATGATTACAGTCTGCAGACGCTTGGCGGCAAGCTGATTGAGCAGCTTGAAAGTGCTACTGCCAGCGCGCAGCCACGCAAGCCAAAGCTGGCATTGGTCAACGTATTCTTCCCGCCGCAATCGATTGGTGGGGCGACGCGTGTCATCGCGGATAACTTTGCGGCGCTGCGTAAACACCACGCTGAAGAGCTTGATGTGTGTGTCTTCACGGCCGATGCCGAGCACCGCGCAGCCCACCAGATGACCGTCTATAACCATCAGGATTGCCGTGTTTATCAAGTGACAACCCTGTGGCGCGAGCACATGGACTGGCATCCAAGGGATCCGGAAATGTATCGCCTGTTCACAGAGTTTCTGGAGGTGGAACGGCCCGATGTTATCCACTTCCACTGTATCCAGCGCTTGACTGCCTCGATCGTGGAGGCAGCTAAAGATTTTGGCATTCCCTATATTGTCACCGCTCACGATGCCTGGTGGATCTCCGACTTCCAGTTCCTCGTTGACCATAACGATAAAGTCTACTCTCAAGGTCACCCGGACCCTTATCAGCTCATCGAACTGGCACCCAACATGACACTGGCGGACTCGATTGAGCGCCGTCGGGATTTGAAAGAGCTTTTGAACAGTGCTGAAAAACGTTTAACCGTATCCAATGCATTTGCTGATATCTACCGCGCCAACGGCATCAGTGATATTGACGTCACCCCCAATGGTATCTCTGAATACTTACCGTGGAGCCCCAAAGATACCAGCCATACCGAGAACGTCGTGTGTGGCCATATTGGCAGCATGTCTGAACACAAAGGGTATTATCTGCTTAAGGAAGCCGTGCTGGAGTCTCAACCGAAAAACCTGGAATTCCTCATCGTGGACCACTCCAAGGATGAAGGGTACGAGCATCGCTCATTCTGGGGCAAAGTGCCGGTCAAGTTTATCGGGCGCGTCGATCAGGACAAAATTGTGGACTTGTACCGTCAAATTGATGTGCTGTTTGCACCTTCTATCTGGCCCGAAAGCTTCGGTCTCGTTACGAGAGAGGCTGTCGCGTGTGGCTGCTGGGTAGTGGCCAGCAATCTGGGGGGCATAGGCGAGGATATCGTCAACCATGAAAATGGGTATGTGATCGAGCCGACTGAAGACATGCTGATAAAAGCATTGAACTTCATCAATCTGTCACCCGAAAAGCACAAGGGCTCTTCCACCACCGCCGTTAAAAGAACAGCCACAGAGCAGACTGAAACGCTGAAAGGCTTATACCTGGAAATGACAGACAAGATTCTTGAACCAAGAACCTAAATATGACCCTATTAAATCAGTCATCCATGACTATTCAACGGTAACCCTGCCAGCAACGCTCCATATACAGCCTTGAGCTGATCCCTGAGGCTGGCGCCTGAAATTTTCAGGCGCCAGCCTCTCATGATACGTCCTGACGTTAACGTCGAAATTTTCTATCTCTCCCTCAACCCCGTCGACTTCCGTAAATCTATTAGTGGCCTTGCCGCTCTGGCTGAATTGTACTGCTTGGTTAAAACCGTCAAGACCGATGGCCGGGACCCTTATGTCTGACTTTGCCATGTTCGGGAGCGCTTGCCTCAAGCTAAATCCGTGGAAGGTTTGAAGCCTTGCTGCCCAGGAATTGCTTGCCGCAGATGCCACGGTGACGATATGCCCATCTTGTGAAGAGTCGGGTTTATATCGCCGTCCCCCTTACCTATGGGAAAGGTGTTTCACTCAGTTTTCGCCGCCGCACGCAAAAAACTGCCAAACCTGCTTGATAATTAGATGATTGGTGGTATTTTTGTAGCGATCTAACAGGATTTTATCAGTTCAGGCGACTAAGTGAATTCATGTCAATACAACCACCGGCCATGTCCGCTTAGTTTTTACATCGGGCCACCGTGTAAAGTAAGGGATTACCGAAGGACTTTAGATGATTTAATTCAGAAGCGATGCCGACCGATTTCTACAGTTTTTTCATCGCTGAAAAACTCGACGTATTTACACTGCTTGCTTACAATAATTCGTTATAGAATCATCTACAAGACCTTTAAACTCAAGCATAAATAGGTGAATTAGTTGCCATCCACAACGTTTGAATATTCTGCTTTCGATGTAAAATTTCATGTCATGGCTGAGAACTCCCCTACCGTAAGTTTCGATGGAGGAGCGACTTGGCTGGAACCGATCACAGTCACTTCCGAGAGCCATATTTTCTCTGTTCCTGAGACGTACTCTCTCGTGGCGGACAGCATACTGGTTACTGAAACTAACGGGCAGACGACGTGTATTGATCCGCCGATGGATTTTGACATCGACCGTTCGCATAACATCCACTACCTTAACGAAAAAGTCTTCAATTTCCGTACTCGGGTTTCTGACAAGACGGTGTTCTACCATTATCTACGTTCCCTCTTGCTCTCGATGGATAGAAGTAGCAAGTTTTTTTGTGGCGTTATTTCCGTGCTCGCTTTTCGTGTGGGTGAACACCCGGAAGGCCGGGCTGAAGTAGGGCGTGAACTCATTCGCATTCGGAGCGAATTAATTGCCTCCAAACCCGCAGCCCCCTTGGACCCCGTTACGCTGCGTTGGTGGGTGTCTTCGGGTACAAATATAATCCCGTTGGCAGAATTCTACGGGCTTCGCGACAGTGCGTTCGATATTGCGAAGGATCTTTATGACATGCGCGACGAAAGTGCCAAAGCTCATATTGTCTATTGGAATATAGCTTCGGCCATGCTGCTTTATGCCTTTTATCTCTATGGAAAAGGCTGCAATGGAGAAGCTTCTGATGCTTTCCTGAATACGTTCATACTCTGCCGTCGCGGTCTTTCTGATATTTTCAGCTTTCAAAACAAAAGCATTTTAAGCCAATACCCGGACTGCACTGCATTGGTAGAAATCGGGCGCAATGCCTTCGCCGCTCATGCTGCTCTGAACGAACGAAAATTTTCACCTGGCACGACGGCGGAGTACCCGGTCGATCTAGCAGGGTATTACATCGATTTCATCGGTGCTGTACGTCGGCATGACAAGGGCCTTCCTCCTAGACTGGGGTATTTCATTCAGCTTAAGGATCGCTTAAACAAAACGAAGAATGATTATTTTCAATAATTGATTCTGACGCTACGTTCTGTGCCTACTCTCCGAACTGAATTGACGTCCTGTCCATCACCGCACCAGGGTTTTGTTGCGGTGGCAGGACGTCATGCATAAGCCTTATGTCCATTCGTTTAGCTGTTTCAACCAGGCTATATAAGCGAGCGCTGGCCCCTTGGACGTGAAGAAAAATACCCGGTTGTTTTTACTCATAACAAACGGCCTTATCGCATTTTCGGCGGTATTGATGAGGCCGGGGATGGCAAAGGTCAAAACCATCAAGCAGACGGTTCAGTTCCTGCACGGCCACCTTTGTCTTCAGCTCGATCAGGGGACAAGCCATTGATGGGTTTTCGGAAGTCCACCGGTTGGGGGGCAGATAGACTTTTTCGACTTTGGCGTCGGAATGCATCATGGGCTGCTGGCTCCTGAAAGGTGTCGGGAGTTCAGCCTTGGGGATCAGGTCCGGACTTGGAGTGTGGGTTCGTGAGGCGATTACGATCAAGAGCAGGAAACCGCAAACGGATACTCCAACAAGCCGAAACGCTTTGTAAGGCGTTGGGAGCTGTGTACTCAGAACAGGCTCTGTTATCTGGTAATTAAATAGGGCATTGAGTACAATTCCCCACTATGAAAATTGATGCCCGAAACCACAGTCCTTTAGAGCAGCACGAAAAATGTGCTACGGTCCTGTGCATACTTGAGGCGGATAAATACATTATAAAATACCACCTTTTAAAAGATGAAACAGGCGTACGGGTTGTTAAAGCGTTAGTTACTTAAAATTATTCAGGTCCCTATATATGATTATTGGTCCATCTCATGTAGTTCGCTGGCAAAGGCTCAAGTCATTTTTCAATATAAATGATCAATTATATGGGCATGGCACCTTGCCGATCTGGCATGAGAAAGTTGAGCAACTGTCACAGGCGGCACACCCGTTCATTATGGTGGGTGACTTCAGGTTTGGAAATGCTTATCACGTCACAAATAACGTTAAAGATATTTTTTCGATAAAAAAAGAATTTTTTAATCTGGAAATAGACAAGGTCTCATTTGAAAAGTCAATCCAAGGCTTGGAAAAGCTTAATCGGCATGACATAAGGTTGGTTTTTTGGTGTTTGTTTATAAGGGAATATAAAAATATAAATAATAATAAGTACATGGTTGATGGCTCTTATAAACACCCTGTCTGGAACCTTCGCTATCTCGAAGATAGATTCAAAAACGCTATAAAGCTGTCTGTTTTGCTTGATCAAGATTTAGATTTTCTATTTATGGATGCAAGCAATCACCCCTCTACTTTCGGATTTTTTTTCTTGAAGAAGCTATACCAGGGAAAATCTCCGGTGGAAGCTTTTCATGATACATTAACTTTAAAAAAATCATTCTTTAAAATATTCAAATATTTTAGAGGTGAAAAGCTTGTAGTTTCCGGGACGAATAATTCATTTAAGCTTATAAATAAATATGTCAGCTTGGGGATTTTTGAACCGCGCGTGATTGAGGGGGTTGAATTACGCCACGCTGAGGAGGCTATATTTGCATCACACAGATATTGCGATAATCTACTGTACTTTGCAGGTGAAGAGAACGCAAAGATTAACAGTGATCAATTATCTCATTTTGATAATTCTCCATACAAAAGAAAGGTTCTTGTAGTAAAAAAATCAGATAAGACATATTTTTATGAGTCTTTTTCTAAGGAAAAGCCAATATTAAAGTTTGTAATGACGCATGATGTTGAAGATGAAGAAGTGGCTGGCGATATTTATAATTTGATTGGGTTGTCTCAAGTTATGTATGTGGCACTTTCTATCATGTTCAAGGATGGTAATATGATGGATAATCCATATTGTGTATTAAAAAATCTTGTTTCAAAAATTTGATAAAAATATTTTTGTGGGGACAAGCTGACACACGTTTCTTTTGATTTTTTGCACAATCCTCTGCTGGCTGGGTAAGCTTACGGAAGAGAGAAAGCAAGCGCCCTCAGGACACGTACAAGACGGACTGGATGGGGTACACCATCAGGGTTCAAGGGTAAGCGCGCGATAACCCCCATCTTTGCAGGGAGGGATTTATCGCGCGCTTACGGTCAAACAGGCCACCTTAATATCCAGCTCGACCAAGGCAGTCAGACCAACGATGGATTTTCAGACGTTCACCGGTTTGGGGAAGAGATAGCCTTTTTCGGCTTTGGCCTCGAAACGCACCATGAGCGGCTGACTACAGATGTCGGCCTCGCGCTGGCGTTTGCAATGCGTGGGCTTTTCGCTCACCTTGCCCGTGCTGGCAGCGCCGGCGATACATTAAATCGAGAGCGCAGCCTTTCGATGGCGGATCACGTCATCCGCTTTTGCTCCATGAATCCTCTGGAGCTCGGCTGCTGCCAGTTTTGCGCTGCTGAAGTTGGACTCATGGATCAGGATGTCCAGGTATTCCCTCATCAGCCCGAAATCGTTTGGAAACTTTTGAAGTGCCGAAAGACAGGTGATCCGCGCCAAGTCGGTATCCCCGCCCAGCCGGGAATACTTAACTGCACGCACATAGGCAAGCGATGGCAGTTTCTCGCCGAAGATTGACATGGCAAAAAACCACCGAGCCGCGGCCTGCTGTGGCGTACCTAGCTTTTCGGCGATCTCGCAAAAATTTTGCAG
This sequence comes from Pseudomonas sp. HP_08, assembly GCF_055284095.1. NCBI lineage: Bacteria > Pseudomonadati > Pseudomonadota > Gammaproteobacteria > Pseudomonadales > Pseudomonadaceae > Pseudomonas > Pseudomonas sp. HP_08. Next base: position 36,302 of record NZ_JBTOQC010000008.1, read on the forward strand.
CGATGAGAAACGCTTGTTCGATTCGTAGACTTTGAAGGCTTGAGAGCTGGCCTTATCGATGCTCTTGTTTTTGATCTGCCACGTGCCCAAGGCCAGCTTAAGTGCGTCCCAGTAGGCAAAGATTTTATGCCGATGACGCCGGAATTCTTGCCGTGTCGCATTGACCTCATCCTTGCCCCCAATAATCAATCGAATAAGGTAGCTCGGGATCATTTCGGCTTTTCTTAGCGCTTCGCTCACATTATGCCCACAGAACGGCATGCGCAATCTGTACACCTTCTTCAGATACCGCTCATACTCGAGGTAGTGGTTGTAGTCGTTTGGAAAAAACGGGTCATACGCGATAACGAACTCAGTATCCTGACTTGCATTCTTTTCGATGTCGTCGCGGATAAACGTGATGTCGTCTGCAAAGATCTTATAGCCGGAATCGAAGCTTATTCTCGCAGGATCGATTGAAGATTGTGGACAGATTGCCAAGACCTTCGAAGGGCGAAGCAGCGCCGATGTGTGAATCGCACCATATGCCCCCATGGACTGGCCGTAGGCTACGACCTCCGAATATTGATCCGCGATCAGGCGTACCTCAGCCATCATTACCTCGATGTCGTCATACTGGTACCAATGGTTCCCCTGAGGAACCACATGGATGGCATCCAGTCCAGCCGCCCGGAGCGTTTCACGGCTCTGCCCCTTGCGCGGCACGTCCATAGCATTCGTAAGTTGCAAAGGGTAAAACGCAACAACCAACTGTTCTGACCGAGCATCCGACGCGCAGCAGTAGAGCGCGACGAGATTGTCCGACTCATAAATGATCTCGTCAGACTCGGGGAAATCTAGGGGTATCGAGGTGCTTCGCACGTTAGTTTTTCTCCTTTGGTATCCGGCAGTATATAAGCGCCCAAGGCCGGCTCCCGAACGCGTTCGAGAGCTCAGCATCGTCGATCAGCTCAGGGGGAATGTGTAGTGACTGCGGAGTTTGCGAAGCAAAGACATCAATAAAGTTGACAGCCGATTCGATGTGATCTTGATCGGCTGTCGGTTTTGCAAGAGGTAGGCAGTTCGAATATCAGGCTATTTCAGCCTATCCCCTAACGACGAAACGTTTGATGAAAATTCAATTTCATTCTGTTGGCACCAGTGTTCCCATTCTTTTACTTCTGACCAGTCACTCAGAAACACAAAGTCCAGACCTGCAGCGGTCGAGGCCTGATGATCGTATTTGCTGTCGCCAATAAACAGAGCAGGCGATACGATGTTTCCATTGCTCTTCTCGCGAGCCAGTATCTCGTCCTTGGTGTCCGGGCTGCCAAAAATACCACCGTCGAACAGCGATGCCAGTTGACGTTCTGCAAACAGGCTACGCAGCTCGGCCTGGTCGCCGCCGGAAATGATCAGCCAGCGAACACCCGGTGTTTTTTCACGCAGCTGCTGTAAACCCGAGGCCACTTCACAATTGAGCAGCCCCTCCTGCACACAGGCTGCGTAGCGGCTGAGCAGATGATCAAGTGTCACATCCTCCAAGGGCGCCGGTACCATGTGCTCAAGGAAGTAACTGAATTTCTTGTACCGGGACACCCCGCCATTGGCGACGTGATAGTCGGCCAAGGCCTGGGCCGCCTGCTCACCATAAGGCAGTGCCGCCTGAAAGAAAGCCTGGGTTTTGACCTCGTTGGAGTTCAACAACACACCATCACAATCGAAGACCATCGTTGAATAATGATCAATGCTTAACAAGGGTTGAGTCATAGTTTAACCAACCCTTTTTCCAGCAGGCACTCAGCGATAACAAAGTCATCAGGCCAGTCAACATCATGGCTTATCAAATTATCCAGAGAAAAAAGATAAGGCTGATTACCGATTCGATCATCAAGCTCTTTATAGACCGTCGAAGGGGCGATAAACACACCACTGTTCACTTCGTGCACAGGCTTCAATGTCTGCGTGCGCGGCCATTTTTCCACATTTCGGTCATAATTCATCGCCTTTCCGTCCTGCCAAAGAAAACTATGAATTATGGTGGTGGTCATCAGGGAATCATGGCCCTCTTCAAGCTTTTCCTTGTAGGCTTTTACGATATCGTTGTAGTGCGTTGCCGTGATAAATGGCGAGGTGACGTGTGTCCAGAGAATATGCCCCTCCGGGATCAGGTCAAACGCGTGCGCGACCAGTTTATCCGTACTGGTTTCACTACTGGACAACTCGGCACTTCGCTTATGCAGCTGAATTTTTTCACTGCCAAGAGAATGAGCGTATTCCAGAATCACATCATCGTCGGTACTTAATACAATCTTGTCAATTTGCTCAGCATCAAGCAACTGCTTCAGCTTTATCTCAACCAGCCCGAATTCAATACCTGCAAAGGGCTTGATATTCTTGTTGGGAATGCGCTGACTGCCTTTTCGGCAAGGCAGAAAGCAGGTGATTTTATCTATACTCATTCTAAAGGCCCATAAACACTTTGGGAGTTGATGTCGTACCGGGTAGAGGTGATGCAAAGCAGCGGCGTCGCATTCGGCGTCTCTTGATAAAGCTTGAGAAGCTTATTGGTTTCGTAGTTTCGTGGGTCCTCCCCTGGGTACCCATCAAAACCCGCCATCAATATGCGTTTTGCCTTGCCGCTGGTGGCCACCGCCAGCGCATACGCGACAACCAGGGATGTCGGGATCGTGCAATGTGTGCGCTCGAATGCGAACTCATCGAGCTGAACGTTCAGGCCAAAATCCAGCACTGATTTGTTGGCCAGCGCATTTTGTACATCCAGAGGCAGCATGGAATAGGGCGTGATCAATGGCTGAGGCAAGTTGATGTGCGCCTCACAGTCAGCCAGCAGGCGCACGGGGTGACATGCCACACGCACATCAATCATTTCAGCAGCAATTGCGCTTTGAGTATTCAACGCCATCACCAAGGGTTTGTGTTGGCGAATATATTCTTCAAGCGCTTCCCGGTGTTTGGCAACGCCAGGGCCTGTGCCCAGCAGCAGTACATCACGCTCGGCAAACAGAGTGTCGGGCGCCCACAACCCATTAGGGTTGCCACTGAAAAAGAGGCGTGCGGCTTCCAGGGTATTGGGGCTGTAGCTTTTTCCGCCTTCATTGCGAAGATATTCGATTACCGCGAATATATCTTCCTCTCCATAACGGGAGTCACTGAGCATTTCCTGAATATAGGTGGGGTGGATGCCATATTTACCCGCTTGGTAGTAGTATGGGTTAGTGCCCCAGCCATACTTGGTTTGCATGGGCTTGAAATGCTCACGCAGCAAGGTCATCAGAGGAATCAGGTTGTTGGGCTTGCCACGACGCGAGGCTATTTCTATTGCCAGCTCTTCGGTGCGGGCGTTACCAGGGCCTCGTCCCATGCCCGTGACAGTGGAGTCGACCCAGGTCACGCCTTCATCCAATGCACGTAATGTATTGGATAGCGCCAGGCCGAGGTTATCGTGGGTGTGAATGCCCAGTGCGCCTTTCCATTCGCTGCGTAACCATCCAATGATCTGCGCCGCCTGGGCCGGCGGCATGCTGCCCAGGCTATCGGCAAAGTACAGCGCATCCAGTGGGTACTCGGTCGCGATTTTAGCCAGGGCCTTGATTTCATCTTCCGTGCGGTTCGCTACTTGCATCAGGTTGAAACCGACCTGATAGCCACGCTTTTTCAACCAGGTGGCTGCTGGCAATGCTTTGGCAAACTCATGAACATGGCAGGCGACTCGCACCAGATCAACCGGTGATTCACTTGCTGGGGCCGGGAACAAACGCTCCAGCGCTTGTTCACACGGAATGCTCCCTACCAATTCACTGCCATTGACCATGACCGCGATGGTCAACGATGACGGCAATTCCAATGTCCTGAGAAACGCATCGGTGGTGTAGGCGCAGGCCCCATTGAAGGTACTGTTTTTCAGCGAGCGAAGCCCTAACTCTACAATATCAATGCCGGCAGCCTGCATCGCCACCAAGTATTGTTTTATTAGAGATTCAGAGAAATCCCATGCATTGTAGTAGCCGCCATCTCTGAGAGTGCAGTCAAGATGCTTCATATCGACCTATCTTTTGGGGGGGAGGGGAAGCGAGGTTTCGCTTCATCAAGGCGCAAATAGTTGAGGGGTGTGATACGGCAGGATTCACCAGTCATATGCGGCGATCCGACAAGAAAATGCACATAAGGTGGTCGTAGATAGAGCGTACCAGGCCCTGTTCTACATTCACTGGCTGCACGGTGACTTAACCAGCCCATGACCAGTTCGCGAGTACTTTCCACGGTTGAGAATATAGACCCGCGTAGGGTGAGGCCGAATACCGTGCTTCATGTGAAGACAAGGTGATCGATGCCGAAGCGAGATACGCAATTTCACTGCGGTTTCGGCAGATGTTGGTGGCGGCGCGACGTTGAATTGCCAGTGACTGCCAACAGACACGGGCTTGTCTTGGTGCAGACAGAAAGGACGGAATGTCAGTGCGTATCGAATGAACATTCGGCCTCGTGGACACCTCGGTTCCAAATGCCCGATTGAAGTCATCACAGAGGTGATGGGCATGCATCATGCTGCTCCTACTTCAATTCAGTAACACGTTGCATTCAGCCCTTGCAACCGCCACCAGTAATCTTCTTGATCTCACAGGAATATAGCCCTTGATCTGCACTCGCGTCTAGGAAAAATCCTGACATGGGCAGACATGGAACGATTCGGCACAACTATCGGGATAAAGCTAAATCCTGCTATTTCAAGGCGGTGGGTAGGGTGGTTAATGTCTAACTAAGCTGAGGCGCTGATCGAGTTAAAACGGAGCGCCGCCTTAAACAGCACGCTCCGCTTTTCCAGACCGATCAGTCAAAAAGATCGGCATCCTTCAATGCCACGCCCAACTGGTCCTTGCCGGACAACTGCGGCGTGCAATCGAGCGGCCATTCGATCCCGATGTCGGGATCATTCCAGGCAATGCAGCGCTCGCTTTGTGTCGAATAGAAATCGGTGGTCTTGTACAGGAACTCAGCCGTGTCGCTCAGGGTAATGAACCCATGCGCAAAGCCTGGCGGAATCCACAACTGATTGTTGTTCTGCGCCGACAACACGGCACCGACCCATTGGCCAAAGGTCGGCGAAGAACGGCGGATATCCACGGCCACATCGAACACTTCACCCTGCACCACACGCACCAGCTTGCCTTGCGCGTTTGGGTCCAGTTGATAGTGCAGACCACGCAGCACGCCCTTCACCGAACGCGAGTGATTATCCTGGACAAACTCAGGCTCAAGGCCGGTGGCCTCTTTAAAAGCACGTGCATTGAAGCTTTCGTAGAAAAAGCCACGCTCGTCACCGAATACCTTGGGGGTAAACAGCACGACTTCAGGTATGGCTAATGGAGTTGCTTGCATCAAAACACCTTTTCTTTGAGCAGGTTCTTCAGGTACTGGCCATAGCCGTTCTTGAGCAGCGGCTGAGCAAGGCGCTCCACTTGCTCGGCATCGATCCAGCCGGCACGGAAGCAGATCTCTTCAGGGCAGGCGATCTTCAGGCCCTGACGGCGCTCCATCGTGGCGATGTACTGACCGGCATCGAGCAGGCTGTCGTGGGTGCCGGTGTCGAGCCAGGCATAACCGCGGCCCATGATCTCGACGTTCAGCTGTTTTTGCTCGAGGTACAGGATATTCAGGTCGGTAATTTCCAGCTCGCCGCGTGGCGATGGCTTCAAATCACGGGCCAGATCAACCACCTGATTGTCATAGAAATACAGGCCGGTCACGGCATAACTGGATTTCGGGACCTTGGGTTTCTCTTCCAGCGACAGTACGCGGCCGCTGTCATCGAACTCGGCGACGCCATAACGCTCAGGGTCATTGACGTGGTAAGCAAATACCGAGGCACCAGACTCACGCTTGTCGGCATTGAGCAGCAGCGACTGGAAGTCATGGCCGTAAAAAATGTTGTCGCCCAGTACCAGTGCCGACGGATCGTTGCCGATGAAGTCGGCACCGATGGTGAAAGCCTGTGCCAGACCATCCGGAGTCGGTTGCACGGCGTAGGACAGATTCAGGCCCCACTGGTTGCCATCGCCCAGCAGTTGCTCGAAGCGCGGCGTGTCTTGCGGCGTAGAGATGATCAGGATGTCGCGAATACCGGCCAGCAGCAGGGTGCTGAGCGGGTAGTAGATCATCGGCTTGTCGTACACCGGCAGCAGTTGCTTGGAGACGGCCAGGGTGGCTGGGTGCAGGCGAGTACCGGAGCCGCCAGCCAGAATGATTCCTTTACGAGCCATTGAGAGAGTCCTTATTGCTGGGTTTCGTCCAGCATGCGTTGCACGCCCTGTTGCCAGAGCGGCATCTTCAGTTGAAAAGCGGTTTCGAGTTTACCTAATGCCAGGCGCGAATTGCGCGGGCGCGGGGCTGGCACCGGGTATTGTTCCGTTGTAATTGCACCGACTTGATCGGGAGCCACTTTCAACACCACACCATTGCGCTCGGCGTGCTCCAGCACAAAACGGGCAAAGCCGTGCCAGGACGTCTCGCCAGCCGCAGCGAGATGATAGACACCGGCCAGTGCTTGCGCGTTCTGGGTTGCGAAAATCTGCCGCAGGATGTGGGTTGTTACATCGGCAATCAACTCGGCGCCGGTCGGCGCGCCGAACTGGTCGGCGACCACATTGAGCGTGTCGCGCTCCTTGGCCAGACGCAGCATGGTCTTGGCAAAGTTATGACCGCGTGCGGCATAGACCCAGCTTGTACGCAGCACGACAGCTTTAGCACCGCTTGCTTCGATCGCCTGCTCGCCGGCCAGTTTGCTGCGGCCATAAGAGGACAAAGGACCCGTCGGCGCATCGGCTTCCCAACGCTGTTCGCCACTGCCATCAAATACGTAATCGGTGGAGTAATGCACCAGCCAGGCGCCCAAGGCGGCAGCTTCGCGGGCCAGCACACCGGGTGCCTGGCCATTGATCAAGTCTGCGAGGTCAGTTTCGGTCTCGGCCTTGTCGACAGCAGTGTAGGCCGCCGCGTTGATGATTACGTCTGGAACCACTTGGCGAACGGTCGCCGCCAGGCCTTCCAGGTCGGCCAGATCGCCACACAGGCCATCGGCACCCTGACGGTCCAGAGCAATCACTTCGCCCAGCGGGGCGAGGGCGCGCTGCAGTTCCCAGCCCACCTGGCCGTTTTTGCCGAGCAAGAGGATTTTCACGCCGGCGTTACCTCGTATTGCTTCTGAACCCAGTCGCGGTAGCTGCCGTCCATGACGCCAGTGACCCATTCCTGGTTAGCCAGATACCACTCGACTGTCTTGCGAATACCGGTGTCGAAGGTTTCAGCCGGCTTCCAGCCCAGCTCGCGCTCGATCTTGCGTGCATCGATGGCATAGCGACGGTCGTGTCCCGGGCGATCGGTAACGTAAGTGATCAACTCTGCATAACCTTGCACCGGCTCGCCGGTCTTCTGGTTGATCACCTTACGGTCGGCGGCCGGGGCCAGCTCATCGAGCAGGGCGCACAGCGTCTGCACAATCTCGATATTGGCCTTCTCGTTCCAGCCACCGATGTTGTAGGTCTCGCCCAACGTGCCAGCTTCCAGCACGCGACGGATACCCGAGCAGTGGTCTTCAACATACAGCCAGTCGCGGATCTGCTGGCCATCGCCATACACCGGCAGTGCTTTACCGGCCAGTGCGTTGACGATCATCAGCGGGATCAACTTCTCCGGGAAGTGGAACGGACCGTAGTTGTTCGAGCAGTTGGTTGTCAGTACCGGCATGCCGTAGGTGTGGTGGTAAGAACGCACCAAGTGATCGCTGGCCGCCTTGCTTGCCGAGTAAGGGCTGTTTGGCGCGTACGGCGTGGTTTCGGTGAACGCCGGATCGGTCGCGCTGAGCGTGCCGTAAACCTCGTCAGTGGACACGTGCAGGAAGCGAAATGCCGCTTTATCTTCGCCTTGCAGACCATTCCAGTGCGCACGAGCGGCTTCCAGCAAGCGGAAGGTGCCCATCACGTTGGTTTCAACGAACGCTTCTGGACCTGTAATGGAGCGGTCGACGTGCGATTCGGCAGCGAAATGCACGACAGCACGTGGCTTGTGCTCGGCGAACAGCTTGGTCAACAGCTCGGCATCGCCAATATTGCCTTGCACGAAGTGGTGCTGCGCGTTGCCTTCCAGCGATTGCAGGTTGGCCAGGTTGCCTGCGTAGGTCAGGGCATCGAGGTTGATGACCGGCTCACCGTTGCGAGCGCACCACTGGAGAACGAAGTTTGAGCCGATGAAGCCGGCTCCGCCTGTGACTAGGATCATTGGAGGTCTCTGGATTGCGATACAGGAAGTTTTTTCATACGGCGCTTCAAGGCGCATAGGCGGTGGGTAGTGTTCACTGTCATAAAAACGGTACCCTTCCGATACAGCTAATAAGCTTGCCCCATTTCTTGATTGTGTACTCGTCCAGAGACGATCCCGTTTCTTTGACGGCGGGAAACCCTAATGCCTTCCATTTATCGGCAGGGTGCAAGATATGCAAGGTGGTCAGACCTAAATCGCCGGGGAGTTGACAGTCAGCGACAACGTTATCGCCAACATGAATATAGCGGGTGACTTGATCGCGCTGAAGCTCGGACTTTATCATGTGCCACATTGTGCCGTTGTCTTTGCGCTTCTGCTCCTCGCTGGAAACGAGCAGACGATAAGGCGCTGAAACACCCGCTTTTTTCAAGATAAGGCCAATCTGGTCTCGTGTGTAATACGTGTCGGAAATCACCAAAAGGGTATGCTCCAGGCTACCCAGGTTGTTGAACATATCGACCATTTCATCTTTGGCGCACAACCCGTCAAGGTCCAGCTCAAACTCACGCTGCATCAAGCGTTGAGCGTCATCTTCCGGGAGCTTTAACTGCACGCCAATCTCGGTATAGATAGCACGGATGCCGACATCACCTTGAAAGCCTGAGCGCTTACGGAGTTGAAACTCGACATCGTTACGAAGCGCCACAAAATCGTGAGGCGACTCGAACAGCTTTCGTTCTACAAGCTCTTTGCCAAGAAGAAGCTTGGCATAGTCCGCAAAGGTGTGTTCCCGGCGTACCAAGGTATCGAACACATCGAAACTGATGGTTTCAAAGTTTCTGAGTTGCGTTTGTATGTTCTCCATGCTGTTGACATAGCTGGAAACGGTGTAGCTTTGGTCTGTGGTGAATTGTCCAGACGGCGGATAGTAAAAAAACTGTTTGTAGCCATTATGCTCGGCCAGTAACCCGATCATTCTCTCCAGGGCATGCAGCATGGACCCGTCATTCGGAAGGGGCTCTGCAGGAAAGAAATCATAGTCGTACTGACGGTCGATAATACCTTTCAGGGCTTCAGGTCTGGCCCAAAACATGCCACCGGCAGGGTAGCTTAAAAAGCCATCGTGTTCGTCCATGCCAAGATCCTGTTGCCAGGTCTTCATGAACCCTTTGTTCATGGTGATGTGGTTAACCCATGAAGGCATCATCCAGAACGTGGTCGGGTAATACACACCCAGGTCGGGGTTCTTCTGAAAAGCGTTTACGACCCGGGTCACGACGGATTCATCGCGTATCAGGTATTCCGTCAGGTAGTCCGACCATTGCGTTTGTTCTCGGCCAGAATACAGGGACTTTTTAGAATGCAGGTGGCAAAACAGATCGTAGCGTTGTAACTGCTCTGCGAACTCAACCAGCAAAGGTCCAAAATTTCTTCCGCGGTTAGGGACACAGCGGATTTCAACACGCTTCACACGCGGGTGCTTACTGAATACCTCATTGGCGCGTGTTTCATGCTCCGTATTGGCCAGCGTGATGAACACATCGATGTCAACAGGAAAGGTGCTCAATGCCTGTGAAAAGCGATCAATGTAGTCTTCATAGAAAATATGCAGGCAAACAGCAATGTTCAGGTTGTTCGCATCTGGCAACAGTTCGTCAGTGATCGTGAGCGTTGTCTTGGGATGCCATCGTCTGATAGCAGGTGGGCATGGCCGGCCTTCCTCCTTGCCTGTCATGAGGTAGTGATAAAGCGGACTCATCTGCAAGTGGTAAACGTCAAAGTTCAGACGGTGATAGGTTTCACTGTCAAATAACAATGAGGGGTTAACAGGCGAAAATCTTGATTTGAAAAGATAGTCGCTGAACGCAGGCTTGGCGTCCACGAACGACTTTCCATACGTCTCGTTGTACCAGTCCTTGTCAAATAACCCGAGGTCCAGCGCTGTAGACAGAACTTCATTGATATTTGCAGGGTCTTTGGGTGCTGAATAAAGCCCCGACGTGCCAGGAAGCTGTTTTGACTGACCGTATGTTTGAGTGTAGTGCTTAAATGGATTAAGGCCTTGCACGTCAATGTCAGGATGACGCCTGCGATAATCAGAAAGCGAAAAATCTTTCCGTGTGTAGCGGTCCTCACGATGCCCGTGCATGACGAAATGGATGAACGGGTGCATTTTTGTTTCGCGAACATCGGCATGGTGTTGCCAGTAAAACACGGTATGGAAGCATGGGTGCGGTTCAAAACCGGTTTTCCATCCTTCCATCAGATAGTGTTCGATCAGGTTCTTAAATTTTATCGACTTGCCACTGAGCTGGGCACGATAAAATTTTTTGTCAAATACCCCTATTTTTTCGATATAGGTAATTATTTCTTGCAGGTCTTTATTTATAATAGGTTCTTTGACTTTCATATAAGGTGCCGACCAGGTTAATAAGTGAGGACGAGGCGTTATAGGCCAAATAATGTGGTCGGGTTAAGTACGCCGTTTCCTGAAAAGTCATCGTCAATGTCAAATATATGAAAAACCTCTCGTGGGATCGCGCTAGGGATCAGCGCAAAACCCGCATAAAGCGCTTCAATATCCTCGACACTGTACTCAATGTTCAAGCGAAACCCCTCTTCAACACCATCGATAGCCCCTTGCATGATGGCATCCAGATCTTGACGGTAACGCTGAGGAGCCGCCATACGACCATAAAAGAAATCAAGCACACCGCTTGTTGTGAGCCGGATATCAATCACTTGTCCGTGAGGGGCGGTCATCAACGTTTCTAACAACAAAGAGCGCTCAAGCATCAAGTAGCCTTCAGACCACTTTATATTTTCCTTGAACACACCGCGCAGGTGGGCGACCTGATTTCCCACCTGAGCATCGCCGGCTTCGTTGGCAATAAAGTAAAGGCCGGATGTATCCCTCTCGATCATGCGTGTAATCAGTTTTTGTATGGTGCCAGCATACCCAAGGTCCAGCATCAGTGGATGAGGTCCTTGCAGCAGCCCCTCACGTTCAAAGTAAGTGGAAACCGCCGTACGTGTGGGGGTTACGTAGGTTTTAAGGCGCTCATTATGTGGCGACATCCACTGAATAAATGTGTCTTTGTCATCCGGGAGAGACACGTCAAGGTTCAGCAGTTCTGCAGGCAACCACTCGAAGGCTTCGTGCTGCTGAATGCCAAAGCGCTTCATCAGAAGGTTTAAAATCGAACCCTCAAAAATGCTGTTCAGCGCTGCGTCCCAGACGTAGGGGTTCCCTAACTGGCTTCTGAACAATAAGGTTCTCGAAACCTTCAAGTACAGAGGCGCGTGCTGCAACTGGATAAGATGGCGATCCTGCAGGTGGGTTAATAGTTTAAAGAAAACCCAGCCTTCACGGGCAAGACAGACCGTACGGTATTCATTGGGGGACTCGATGATTCGGCGTACGTAATGGTTGAAGATGGGCGAAAAGAAGCTATATCCAAATTCGTATAGCGCCCTATGAGAGTTCTTCATGCCACATTTCGCCCGTGATAAAAGGTTGATTGCTGGGGTGTCCGCAGGGGGACGTGCTTTTTAAAGCCCACTCAAAAGAACTGCAAGACACAGGTTTCAAATCCAGTCTCCTCCAGACCCGTCGCGTGGGTAAATGTACCCACGGCATCGGCGAGGTTTCTGGTCATGGCGCTGTATCCTTATGGGCCGGTCGGCCTTGGAGGGTCGATGCCTTGCTTCTGGCCGCCGTACTTCTGACCGGAATGGCCAGCCCCCCATAGGGCCCGCTCACATAATCCAGATTCAAGGCCGGGTGATAATAAGGGTCGTTCACCAAGTGCGAAGACCAGCGCGCCAGAAAGCCCTGCTGTTCACGTGAGGCGCGTGCACGTTTCTCTCGTGTTTCATCCTTGCCTCGACTGGAGGACTCGGCATGAATCAACTGTGCAAACGGTGTCCAGATAAGGTGCAGGCCTGCTTGCTGGAGGCGCAGGCATAGATCGACATCGTTAAAGGTGACCGGGAAAGCCTGTTCATCGAACCCACCCACCGCTTTAAACACGGATTTACGTAACAACAGACACGCGGCCGTCACGGCGCTCTGTCGGCGAGAAATTTGATTCAGGCCCAAATAGCCTGGGTCACGTTGCTCTACCCCATGCCCGGTGTGTGCCGCCAGACCACTCATGCCCAGGACCACACCCCCGTGCTGAACCATCCGGTTGGGCCACAGCAGTTTGGCGCCGACCGCTCCTACATGGGGGCGTAGCAATTGGCTGACCATCTCTTTGAGCCAGCCCGCCTCGATGATTTCGATGTCGTTATTGATCAGTCCGATCAACTCACCGGTGGCATGAGCCACAGCACGGTTGTTGATAGCTGAGTAATTGAATGGCTGTGGGTAGGGCAGTACTTTTACCCCCTGGGCCGGCAGTTCTTCAAAGTAGGCCAGTGTGGCCGGGTCGCTGGACTGGTTGTCGACAACGATGATTTCCAGGTCTGGATAATCGGTATTGTTCAGCAGCCCTTCGATGCAGGTGCGTAACAGGCCGACCTGGTCACGAGTGGGAACGATCAAGCTGACGCGTGGCAACTCTGCCGGCAATGGCCATTGAGCGCGCAGTAACGCTGGGTAGGCAGGCAAGGCCCTGACCAGCGCGCCCGGTGTCAGGCATTGGCACAGCCAGGCGATAGCCTGATGGCGGTCCATCGATGCAGCGGCCTGTTCGGGACTGGCCGGCGCCAGATGATGACGGTGGTAAAGCACCTGCGGTAGATGCGTGACACTGGCGTGGCTCATTTCGGTTGCCAGAGCAATCCCGGCAAGCAGGAACTGCCAGTTCAGCGACTTCAATCCATCGAACGGTGTCAGCAAGGCCAGTGCCTGGTTCAGAACGGTAGAGCTGAAAATCGCGCCGTGCGTGAAAATATCGGCACCGATGAACAAGTCGATATCCCAGACCGGTTTTAACCACGGCAGGCTGCGCTCACCGTGTGGACCGTCACGGTCGCAGTCGGCAAACCCCCAGGCGCTGCCATCGTTGAGCAGGCCGCTCAGATGCTCAAGCGCATGGGCCCCCAGCCGGTCGCCATCAAACAAGGGCACGATGCGGTCGCACCCGTCTTTAAGCAGATGGGCCAGCGCCGGTAGCACGTCATGTACCGAGCCTTTGGCTATCTGGTACTGGATGACTCGTTGACTGCGCAGGCTGCCCAGGCTGATGCTTTCCAGAGCCGCATCACCTTCGCTGAGCAACAGCACACCCAGCTTGCCTTGAGGTGGCCGACTTTTCGCCGGCACATTGTGCTGGAACAATTCAAACCAGTGAGGGTAGTGCTGAAAGCCTGCGCTTTTCGGTGCATGCAACGTGAGTTCTTTTATACCTTGGCTCAACAGCGCGAAGGTTTCTTCGTCTGGCGAATTGTCATAGCGTTGCAGCAAGCCTTCTAGCCCTTCAGGCCAGCAGCACACGTTGATCGGACTACCTGTCAGCGGCTGTCCCTGGTCATTTTCCAGATGCAAGATGTGTAGCTTGCCATCGGCCAGCTCCCACGGCAGGTCAAAGTCAAAACCATGATCGCTGCCCGCCTTGCTGACAATGCCCTGACGATACTTGTCAGAGATGACACGGCCTAATACATGGCTGCCTTCGCGAATGGTGACTTGTACATGCCGATGGGGGGCTTGCGGATCCCAGGCCCATCCACTGAGTTTGAGGCCTTCGTCGCTGTACCAGACTTGCGAAGCTGCGGGTGCAGGCTCTTTATTGATGGGCGCGGGTAGTTTGAGAGTGTCTTCAAGCCAGAAATCCTGGTTGGCAATCCGGGCACTGATATAGCGCGCATCCGATAACCAGGCTGGCCACAACTGCACGGCAAACCCATGAAATTGATCGCCTACCGTTGCATCCGGGTGGAAATGATCGGCGCGCACCAGTGCAACACTGGCGCCGTTGACGAAAATCTCAATGACCAAACGTTGATTGAGTTGCTCGGTATCCAGTGCCCAGCCCTGCAACACGTCGCCATAAAGACCGCTGATCGCGCCGCTGAAGCGGCTGTTGAGCGTGCGCTGTTCGTGATTCAAGACTTCTAGTGACATCAGACCCGATCCGCTAAAAAAGATAACTGGTTGATGGGACGTGCTCCGGCTTCACTCGCAGCAGAACCGGGGGGGGCATACAGCGGCAGGTCCAGCTCATACGCCAGGCTCGGCGCAGTCCAGCCGGCCCCGGGGTTATGATCCAGGCTCAAGGCGACTTTACAGCCTGCGAGCAACGCGCATTCGGCCAGATTCAAGCCGTCTAATTCGAGTAACGGCTGAACGGCACCGGTCGCCAGCAGGGTTTTAAACCATGGTCCATCGGTGTGCGTCAGCAACAGGACAGGGCGTTTTTCGCGGGTGATCCGTCTGGCCAGTGCAATCCACTGTTCGGCCAGAGGCTGGTTGCGCAGCGTGTCGGCAATCAGAATCACGCGCAATATGTTCTTGGTGGCGGCAACCGGTTTGCGGACTTTACCGATAACAAAGCGACTGTCAGGCAGTGCTGCGCTGTAGCGCTTTTGCAGGGCTTTAAAAGGGAGTTGCACACTGGCGGCCAAGCGTGCAAAGGCAGGCCAGTCCTGCAAGCCGTCTTGCTCCAGTAAGCGGTTGTCATGGCAAACAATGCGGTAAGGCTTGTCCAGTTGGCTTGGCAAGTCGAACAGCGCAGCCGGGCAGTCATCCAGTTGCTGATAGATCAACTCATCCAGCGGCAGGTCCTGTAGATCCTTCAGCAAACGCTGCTGATCAGCAGGCCAGGCGTAGTCGAGGTTCAAAGTCAGCGGTTGCAGGTCGGCCTGCAGCGTGATCCAGGTCTGTTGATTCGTATGACGCCAAGTCAGGCTCAGGGGCAAGTCGGGCAGGCTACCGTTGTGCAGGTGCAACTGTTTCAGACCGGTTTTTGGCCACTGGCTTTTAGAGGCATTTGCGATCTGTTCGCTCAGTTCTGCAAGGCGAGCCCGTTGCAAAGCTTGCCGCGCCGGCTTGATCGGGTCCCGCAGGCAAAACGCTGAATAACGAGCGGAGGCATCCGGATAACGGCGCATGAGAATGGCGTTGTTGTACGCCACGCGTATAACCTTTTCGTCACCGAACGATGCACCGCCCTGGTGCGCAACAAACACATTAGGCGCACCCATATGCCGCCAGCCGTGCGATCGGGCCCGCAGGCACCAGTCGGTTTCTTCACCATAGCCGCGCATCAGGTGTACCTCATCGAGGTAACCAACCTCGACAATGGCGCGGCGCTTGATGTACAGGCAAAAACCACAGCCGGTTTCAATTTCCATGGCCGGGCTGTCGGTCTGGCGGGCCAGATCATCCAGGTGTGCTTGTTCCTGCGCGCTGGGCATGCTGTGGCTGATGCGGCTTTCCGGAAAACTCATCAACTCGCCGTTATTGGTAAACGGCGTAACCGAGGCAATGCTTTTATCGCTGTAGGCGACAGCACGCAGTCGGTCCAGCCAGTCGCCATGCACGCGGGTATCGGCATTGAGCCACACCACGTCGCGCTCCGGGCTGTAGGCCATGCCGCGGTTGACGTTGCGAATAAAACCCAGGTTAACCGGGTTGATCACATGCTCGATATCGCCGGCGGCGGCCATGGCCAGCAGTGCTTCGCGTAAAGGCGCATTGGGCGTAGCGTCATCGAGCACCACCAGGCGGTGCGCAGTACGGTTCAGGCTGCGGCTGCGGATGGCGCTGTTCAGGCACTCGAGGGTTTCTTCATAGCCGTCGTAAACCGGAATCAGGACATCGACCGGTTCCTGGCGGCTGCGGGTTTTGCCGACTTGTACCGGCGGCATAAAGGGTGGCTGGTTCAGCAACGGGCTGCCCAGCAAGGACGTGCCGTCATCAAACCTCACGCTCAGGGTCAGCGCCGGATCGGTGATGTGCTCATGAATACCACCGTGGGTGGCAGGAAAACCCGCCTGGGTCAAAAGCGGATGAGGCTTGTCGGCCGCACATGATGTGCTTTGCCCGGCATTGAGGATGCTCAGGCCAACGACCGATTGCGGGTTTCTGAGGCTTACCGCCCAACCCTGAATTTCACTCGTTTCCGCTTGGTAACTGACCACGCCGACATAGGCTGGCGGGTTCGGCTGGGTAGCCAGCAGGCTCAACACCAGGTGCAGTTCTTTGGGATCGGTGATTTCAGGCAGGCGGGCCAGAATCTGCTTGCGCAGTTTTTCGGGTTTTTCAGTCTTGCTACGGACTTGCCAGAGCATGATGCGCAGCGCCGGGTCGGCGGGCATCTGTTGCCAGGCAGCGGTCAGTTGCCGTGCAGCGAGCTCAGGCTGCTGCTGGGCGAGAATGCTACGACCTACAAGTGCACGAATGTCGGCCCGGTCGGGCAGGGCATTGGCGGCACTGGTCAGGTAGATGAATGCGTGGGTGGGGCGTTGTTCCTGCAGCGCTTGTATGCCTTTCCAGATCAAGGCTTCAGGACGGTATTCGGGGGTTTGCAGCGCACGTTCCAGACAAACCGCGGCATCGCCATGCTGGCCGCTTTGGCGCTGGCGATGGAAATGATCCATGAGCGTACCTCGCTCATGCAGGGCGTCTTTGGACATGGGCATGGGTATTTCGCTGATAAATGAAAGAGGGGCGCCCGAAGGTGCCCCTTTTTTGAAAACCCCCAGCCTTGCGGCTGGAGGTGTTCAGCTTTGTTGCAGCGGAGCGGGGGATTAGACCGCGCCTGGTACCACGATCACGTTGGTGACGTTGTCCAGAGCATCGTCTTGACCGATGAGCGAAACAACAACCTCGTTGTGAGTTGCACCGCTGTCCAGCGCCAGCAGGTAGCCTGCTTTAGCCGAATCGTTGGTGTTACCCAGGTTGTCGAACAGCGAATCGACGAACTCGGAGTTGGCGTTGTGGTTGGACTCGGCCGAGGCAAAGATGCTGTCAGCAACTTCAGTACGCGAAGTACCCGATTCCAGCAGCGACAGCCAGCCATCAGCTTCGGTACCAGCCGATGCACGACCCAGAGCAGCTTCGTACAGAGCGGAGACGAACGCGTCGTCGGACAGAGCCGAAGCTTCAGCCGAACCAGCGATACCGGCGATCACGTCGCTACGGCTTGCACCTTGCTCGAACACCGACAGCCAGCCTTGCAGGCCAGTGTCATCAGTTGCACGACCGAACAGACCTTGGTACAGGTCAGCCAGGAAGTCAGTGCGCTCGGCAGTCAGGTACTCGTTGGAGTTCAGGAACTGATCAACAACGTTAGTCAGCGAAGTACCGCTGTTGACTGCGCCCAGGAAGTTCTCAGCACCACCTGCGTCTGCATCACGACCCAGCAGGGCGGAGTACAGGCTCAGAGCTTGAGCTTCAGCTTGAGTCTCGACGATTGCTACGGACTGGCCGTCAGCGAAGGTCAGGAACTCGGCACCGGTAACAGTCGAAACTGCACCAACAGAAGCGCCAGAGCCAGTCAGAACCAGAGAACCGTTCGCTACGGTAGCAGCGAAGTCTGCACGGTTGCCAACCACGTCGATGGTGTCGAAACCAGCACCAGCGTCGATGGTGTCAACGCCCAGACCGGTAACGATGGTGTCGTTGCCAGCGCCTGCGTCGATGGTGTTGGTGCCGGTGCCAGCGATGATCACGTCATTGCCGGAGCCAGTGGTCAGGGTGTCGTCGCCAGCGCCGCCGTCCAGCAGCACGTTGGTGCTACCGTTGACAGTGATGGTTTCGTTGCCGTCGCCGCCAACTACAACGCGAGCGATGCCTTCAACAACAGCGTCAGTGGCCAGCAGGCGAGCGGCAGCGGCTTCTGCACCAATGGTCAGAGTGACGTCGTCGCCAGCTTGAGTGTCGAGGATAACGACTTTGGTGTCTTCAGTGCCGAAAGGCAGAGACAGTGCGGCTTCATCAGCAGCGCTGATAGCCAGAACGTCAGGAATCTGACCGACTGGAGCGATAACTGGACCAGTGCCGTTCCAGCTGGCAACAGCCAGGGAATCTACGGAATCCAGGCCCAATACCGAGCTGATGGCAGCAGTAGTGGTGCTCGAGATGTTGGTGTTGGCTGCCAGAGCTGCTGCGAAGTCGGTGCTGGTTACTGGTTTGTCGTATTGCAATGCCATGAGTCAATTCCTGCCATATCAGGCCAGTTGGCCTATGTTGCTATCCGTCTGCGTAATCGCAGGTTGTTCCCTTTGACTTTGAGATGTATGGCGGAGGGCGTTGATCTCGTTCCTGGGAGTAATCGTTAAACTCATTGCAACCAGCGGTTCGTTACCGCTGGGTCCAAAAATCATTTGATCGGTGACAATCGCTTGCCGGTCACCACCGGCAAATACCACATGGCCTGCCAGTTCATAATCGGCACGTTCAGGGCCTGTGAGGCTGAAGCCTACTGCGATGATTGCTGCAGCTTTATTACGAGCACCGGTAAAACTGCCGGTCATGACTTTCTGGCCGGGGCCTGCACCTGCAAGCGTTGTGGTGTAGGCCAGATCGACGCCTTGAGGCTTGTTGGCCCAATTGACGGCGAAACCTTCAAGGCGGCTTTGTCCGGCTTCATCGCCCAGGCACTGGTTAATGACACTGACGTCGCCAATTTGTTCGATATGGCCAGTCAATGTCAGTACGGCAGCGCCAGGTGTCATATTTGACAGGGCTGCAGTATCCGGGGTGGAAATAGTAGGCTTGAGGTTGCGCATGATGGCGGCAGAGGTGTCGATGCGGTCGATACGCAGGTCCACCGGCTCAACTTCATGGTTGGCCAGGTAGTACTCAGTGATCAGAACCGTTGTAACGCCACCTTTGACGCGGCCGATGATGCAGTCGCCGAGTTTGGTGAGAATGTTCTTGCTCACGCCTTCAGCGGGGAAAAAGTCGATTGCACCTTTGCCCAGCGGCGCTTGCTGCAAGGCGATGCAGACGCTTTTTTCAGCGGTTGGCTGGGAGGCGTAGCGGAAAATGTACATCCCGGGTTCCAGCAGGGTGATCCGGGAATTGATTTTCAGGCCATCGTGTTTTTGCGACTGCACTCAATAAGCTTCCTTCTCATCTTGAGCGGCTACATCTATTAGCAACCCGTTGGTCGTTAACCAACTTCTCTAGATGTAATTGTTCATGCGACCCACTTTGAGCCACGATTCGAGAGGGTAATCCATTTGTGGGAAAAGTCAATTGAGTAAATAGGAAAATTCCATAATCTGTGTGGGAAATTTTCCCTGCGATGACATGCATCAGCAAACGATTGCTGACCTGTCATAGTGCGATGAGTCTCTCTTCTGACCCGAAACAGGGCTACCGTTTTCAGAGACTCTGATGAGCGCTCAAGATCGACGTAACATCCTGTTACTCGGCTCGGAGGTCAAGGATTCCGGCCTTCTTCTCTTCTTTAGCCGTTCTTGTAGAGGGCAGGCCTTTTGATATTATTTGCTGTAGAGGGAACAAATGGGCAGCGGTGCTGTCATCAGCAGCGCACGAGTCGATTGCTGTTGCAAAGAGCAGTTGGTTATTGCTGTAGTGCGGTTTTGCAAGTTATGCCTTCTTGTTATGTGTTTATGCAAACCGGCTATTCAACTCGTAGAAAGGGCGTGGCAGAGCGTCAATGCCGCACCGGCAGCAGATGCTTTTCGCTCGTCAGGGAGAAAAAAATAAAAAAATGGAACTTTTTCCGGGATTGAAAATTGACCCTGGAGTTTTTGCAGGTGCTCACAAGTACCGCTGGAAAAATCTTCACTTGTGTTTAACCGCGCTTTGGTTAACTTGATGGCCCTCTAATGCTGCATCGGCATCACCGCCGGTGCTACACTGCCGCGCCTTCGCCGCCCCTCATCAGTACGGATTCTATGAGTCGTCCACACGAAAACAATTTGCAGGCTGCTCTCAAGGTCTGTAAAGGCAGCTTCCTCTCACTGGGATTTTTCAGCTTCTTCATCAATGCTTTGATGCTGGTCCCCACCTTCTACATGATCCAGGTTTCCAGCCGGGTTATTTCCACTGGAAGCAGCTCGACGCTGATCATGCTGACGCTGATCATGACCGTCCTGATGATAACCATGGGCTCCCTGGAGTGGGTACGCTCCAGGATCATGGTGCGCATAAGCAACCGCCTGGATATGCTGCTTAGCCGTGATGTTTATCGTGCCAGCTTCAAGAAGGCGCTTAACAGCGGTGGTATGGACCCTACGGCTCAATCGCTGAATGACCTGACGGCTCTCCGGCAATTTTTGACTGGAAGGGGCTTGTTTGCCTTTTTCGACGCGCCTTGGCTACCGATCTACACGGCGGTGATGTTCCTGTTCCATCCATGGTTTGGCTGGATGACTATTGGCTCGGCCGTCGTTCTGGTGTTTTTGGCGTACTTGAATCATCGCTATACCGGCAAGACCCTTACCGATGCCAACAAAGAAAGCGTCGCAGCTAACTTGCTGACCACCAAGACCTTGCGTAATGCCGAGGTCATCGAGTCCATGGGGATGCTCGATACGCTAATGGCGCGTTGGGCAAGACGGCAGCGTCGGGTGCTTGTATTGCAGTCTGATGCCAGTGACAAGGGCGGTGTTGTCAGCAATATTTCCCGTACTTTTCGAGTGTGGTCACAATCCATCATGCTGGCAATCGGGGCGTATCTGGTCATTACTCACGAGATCAATCCCGGCCTGATGATGGCTGGCTCGCTATTGCTTGGGCGCGCACTGTCGCCAATTGACCAGATGATCGGTAGCTGGAAAGGTTTCATTGCTGCACGCGTGCAGTACACGCGATTGAATGAAACCATGGAACAACTCAACAGCGAGCCAGAACGCATGGTGTTGCCCGATCCTGAAGGTCACATTCAGGTCGAAAATCTGGTGGTTTCTCCGCCTGGAGCCAAATCCGCTGTCATTCGTAATATCAGCTTTGTAACTCCAACAGGCAGCATTGTTGGCATTGTTGGCCCAAGCGGTGCCGGCAAGTCAACCCTGGCTCGGGCGTTGCTAGGTATCTGGGCGCCTAAAAACGGTACGGTACGCCTGGACGGCGCCGATATCAGCAGTTGGGACAAAGAGCGTCTGGGCCCGCACCTAGGTTATCTGCCACAGGATATCGAATTGTTCGAAGGCACTATCAGCGACAATATTGCCCGCTTTGGCAAGGTCGACCCCGAGAAGGTCGTGCATGCCGCGCGTATGGCTGGCGTGCATGAGCTGATCCTGCAACAACCCGATGGTTACGACACGCTGATTGGCAGTGAAGGAATCAACCTGTCGGGCGGCCAGCGTCAGCGTATTGGCTTGGCTCGTGCGCTGTACGGTAGCCCGCGGCTGATCGTGCTTGATGAGCCCAACTCCAACCTTGACGATGTCGGTGAGCGCGCGTTGAGCGTGGCCTTGCAGAAGGTCAAGGAAACAGGTGCCACAGTGTTCATCATTTCGCACCGACCGAGTATTTTGTCTCGCCTTGACCGTGTCATGGTGCTGAGCAACGGCACCATCAGCATGTACGGCGCGCGTGAGCAAGTTATTGCCGAACTGGCCCAGCAGCAGGCCAAAGCGGCGCAGCTTCAAGCCCAACAGAAAGCAGCTTCAACCAGTACTGACGTTGCTCCTGCGCAACCTGGCGCGTGAAAGGAATTCGTAGATGAGCAGTAAAGCAGTGAATGTGCTCGATGAGCAGTCCGACGAGCACTCTAATGACTTGCCGACCTCCGATCGCGGTATTCGTCGAATCGGGATGACTATCGTACTGGTAACCTTTGGCATTTTCGGTACTTGGGCGGCCGTAGCGCCGCTGAATAACGCTGTCTATGGTAGTGGCGTGGTGATGGTGCAGAGCTACCGCAAGACGGTTCAGCACCTGGAAGGGGGCATCGTCAAAGAGCTGCTGGCCCGTGATGGCGACACTGTACATAAAGGTGATCCGCTGATAGTGCTGGATGAGTCGCAATTGAGTGCCGAATATGAGTCGACGCGTAACCAGCTTGTGTCAGCCAAGGCCAAAGAAGCCCGTTTGCGTGCCGAGCGCGACGATCTGGACGAAATTCCGGCGCTGGTGATCAAGGATACTGACAGTCAGCGTGCTCAAGAAGCTATCGCGGGTGAGCAGCAGGTGTTCAAAGCCCGCAAGCTTTCAATGATGGGTGAGATTTCCGTACAGCGTGAGCGTATCGGTCAGTTGAAGCAGCAGATCATCGGCCTTAAGGACATGATCCGTACCAAGGGCAGTCTGCAGCGCTCTTACAGCAGCGAAATCGCTGAGCTCAAGCCATTGCTGGCTCAGGGCTTCGTCGAGAAACAGCGCTTGCTTGAGCAGGAGCGCCGCCTGGACATGCTTAAGTCCGAAGTGGCCGATCATGAGTCCACGATCACCAAGACCCAGTTGCAGATCAGCGAAACCGAACTGCAGATCGTCCAGCTGAACAAGAAATTCAACTCGGATGTGGTCAATGAGCTTAGTGAAGTGCAGGCCACGGTGTTTGACCTGCAAGAGAAAGCCGCAGCCTTGGAAGATCGTCTTTCACGGATCGTGATTCGTGCGCCTGAAGACGGCATGGTGCTGGACATGAAAATCCACACTGTCGGCGGTGTGGTCAGCGCAGCAACCCCGCTACTGGACATCGTACCGGAGTCTTCTGAACTTATCATCGAGGCGCATATTGCGCCCAATGACATTGACCGTGTCGAGATGGGCAAGCTGACGGATATCCGTTTCACCGCCTTTAACAGCTATACCACGCCAATTATTGAAGGCACGGTGGTAGGTATTTCTGCTGACCGCCTGGAAGATCCGAAAGACGGTAACCCTTATTATCTGGTGCGAGTCCAGCTCACCGAGGACGGCATCAAGAAACTCGCTGATCGCCGCCTGCAACCCGGCATGCCCGCTGAAGTGCTGATCAACGCTGGTAGCCGCACCATGCTTGAATACCTGCTCAAGCCTGCGCGTAACATGTTCGCCAAGTCGATGATCGAGGAGTGACCGTGCTGCGTTTATTACCTCTCGTTCTGGCGTTGGGCCTGGTCTCGTACCAGGCTCAGGCCGCACAACCCGATGCCCCGCAGGTCACCCGCGAATCGTTGCAGACCATCGACCTGATGGAGCTGTTTCGCCAGTCTCGTCTTGAGGATCCACGCATCCTGGCCGCCTACCTGCGTGCCCGGTCGGCGGAGGAGAAAGAGCGTGAGGCGTTCGGTACGTTGCTGCCGCAGGTGTCGGCCAACGGCAGTTTCAACCGGGTATTGCGCAAGAATGACGCCGAGCGCGACATCTATAACAACTCCAGCTACGGCTTGAGTCTGACCCAGCACTTGTACAACAAGGCGGTCTGGGAAGGCTATCAAAAGTCCAAGAGCGTCACCTTGCAGAAGGGCCAACAGGCCGATGATGCGCAGGCTGAAGCGACGGTCGATCTGGCGCAGCGCTATTTTGTGGCCTTGTCAGCGGACGACGAGCTTGAGCTGTTGATGGCCGAGCGGCGTGCCACGCAGAAGAACCTTGATCTGGTCTCGGCACTGTACGAGCGTCAGTTTGCCAAGAAGACCGATGTGCTGGATCTCAAGGCGCGGGTCGACTTGTTGGCTGCGCAGGAGATCGAGGCGCGTAATCAGGTTCGTGTTAGCCGAGCCGCGTTGTCGGAGCTTGTGGGGCGACCGATCGTGGAGCCACTGAGCCGCATTCGTAACGACATTGCCTTTGAGGTGCCGGGTAATTCACTGGAAAGCTGGGTGACCCAGGCGATGGACAGCAACCCGATGCTCAAGTCGCGTGAAAGTAACGTCGAGGTGGCCAATGCGGCGGTGCGTGAAGGCAAGGGCGGGCATTATCCGACTCTGGGTTTCAGCATCAGCGGCCAGCAGAGTGACGTGGGCTATGACAACACACTGACCAGTCGCAGCGACAGTTATGTGGCGAGCATCAATCTGAAAGTACCGCTCTACAGCGGTGGCTCGACGTCGGCGCGGGTGCGCGGGCTGTACGACGAACAACTGGCCGTCGAGCAGGAACTTGAAGCGGCGCGCCGGCAGGTGGTCAAGGAGACCACCAACTCGTACCTGACCGCGTTTTCCAGTGTCGAGAAGGTGCGTGCCAGCAAGAACGCCCTGGACTCGGCCAAAGAGTCGAGCAATGCGGCAGAGCAGGCGTTCAAGTATGGGGTCGTAAATGCGGTGGACGTGCTCAACAGCGTGCAGACCGAGTTCAAGGCCCGTCGTGATTTGCTCAAGGCGCAATACGATTTCATCACCAACCTGTTCATCCTGAACCGCTGGGCCGGACGCCCGCCGCAAGACAGCATCGACAGCGTCAACGTCTGGCTGGGCGGCACTGCCGTGGCACAAGAACCCGCCAAACCGGCCCCGACCGGGATTCGCTAGCCCGCTGCCGTACCTCAATCTATGGGAGGCAGCTTGAACTGGTCAGCTCTGCTGGCGAAGTCTTGTGGCTGACACTGATCCTGTGGGAGGCAGCTCTGCTGGCGAAGAGGCCGGTGCATCCGTATACATATCCAGCGTATATGGCACAGCTATTCGCGAGCAGAAACGGATCGCCGCCCGCTCCCTCCCACAGTATGTCCGGCACTGAATTTGTGGCTGACTCTGATGCTGTAAAAGCAAAGAGCTAGATCCAGACGGCATCCCAAAGCGGATAATCTCGCACGCTTTTTACCAGGCCTGCCCGGACAGGATTGGCGACGATGTAGCGCGCAACGTGCACAAGATCTTGTTCCTGGCGCACAGCCTTGTCGTGATAGCTATCCTGCCAGACCTTGCCTTGTCGATGACTGGCCTTGTTCACGGCTTTCGCTGTTTTCGATTTCACCCTTTGCATGACACTGGCCAGTGAGCCGGTACGCAATTCAAATAGCCAGTGCAGGTGATCGGGCATAACGACCCAGGCCAGCGAGCAGACCAGCCCCGATTCATGCGCCTGTTTCAGCTCTCTGACCAGCAAGCGACCTGTTGGCCACTGACCAAATACAGGTTCTCTGGCGATTGTCGTAGCGGTCACCAGATAGATTCGGCCTGGTTGCGAAAAGCGACCGGCGCGCAGGCCGGATGAATGTGGTTTTTTGAGCATTCCTTTGCCCTTTGGCGCATTAATGTGATGCGGCCGAATATAAGGCCCTGCCACAGCTTCCGGGCGATCAGGTTTGCACAGGGTGTTTCATCGATTAACCACGTGAAGCCATCGCGAGCAGAACTCCCTCCCACAGGTATTCGACCCTTCATCAGTCGCTTTGAACGAACCCTTCTGACCGTTACTCACCTTTAATAGCAGGCGCTATTAACTTGAGGAGATAGCGGTTTATGGACGGCCCCGATAGATGCAGCGGTAATGCTCCGATTCCTGTTCTGGAGGAGGTGGCAACGCTGTCAAAACGGACGGTCGTCACCGGCGTGGCCACGGTTGAAAAGCAGATTGAGTCTCGACATCACGTGATATCCGAAGTGCTGCAAACAGGCGGTGCTTCGGTGGACAGAGTGCCTGTCGGCACCGTCGTGGATGCTGCCAATCCCCCGCAGGTCAGGACCGAAAACGGTGTGACCATCATTCCGGTACTTGAAGAAGTGCTGGTCGTTGAAAAGCGCCTGATGCTCAAGGAGGAGCTGCACATTCGACAGTATGTCGACGAAACACTTTCTAGCCAGGAAGTGACTTTGCAGATCGAACGTGTGGTGCTCAAGCACCGCGAAGCCACTCCGGCTGACCAGGATCAAACGGTCAAGCCTTTGCTCCATGGCCCAATTCCTCCTATCAGTAGAGAGAATCAAATCATGACGCATACTCTAGTAGCAGCCTTCGATACGCTGGCAGAAGCTAATGCCGCCAAGGCTCAGTTGCTGAGCCATAACATTCTGGAGAGCAATATCAAGCTGTCCTCGTCCGAGCTCACAGGGTCTGAACACGGTGCCGGCGACAATGACGATCACGAGCCATTCGGGCAAAAGGTCGGCAATTTCTTCGGCTCGCTGTTCAGCGGTGACGATGGCGATAAACCCCACCGTTACGCGACGGCATACCCGGAAGCCTACCGCCGTGGTGCCACGCTGCTGACGGCCACGCTCGACACTGATGAGCAGTTAGAACAGGCCGAAGATATTCTGGAGCACAACGGCGCGTTCGATATCGATGAGCGCTCGTCCACCTGGAATGCCGATACCGTCGATGTCTCCGGTGCGGCCGCCCCTCTGATGGACACCCGTCTGAGTGAAGACCTGTCGATTCCGGTTATTGAAGAAAGCCTGCGGGTCGGTAAACGGGTGATCAATACCGGGCGCGTCCGGGTTGTTTCACGCGTGACCGAGCGGCCGATCGAGGAGACCGTGAGCCTGCACGAGGAACACGCTTACATCGAGCGTCACGCGGTTGATCGTGCTGCCACGGCCGATGAGCTGGACAGCTTCAAGGAGGGCTCTATAGAAATTCAGGAGACCGCCGAGGAGCTTGTGGTGGAAAAAACCGCCCGTGTGGTCGAGGAGGTAAGCTTTGGCAAACGTTCATCTGACCATATGGAGACCGTGCGTGACACGGTGCGCCGTACCGATGTCGATGTGCAGACCGAGCCTGGCTCGACCGTGCATCGTGACAGCCTGATCAACCCGGACGGCCTCCTGAAAGCCCGTCCGTAACAACCTCGCCTCAGCGCTTGTTCGCCAACACCTTCTGGTAAACCTCCAGTGTCTGTTGCGCGCAAGCGCTCCAGGTGAACTGGCGGGCACGTTCCAGGCCCAGGCGGACCTTGCGTTCGCGTTCTTCGGGTTGCTGCAGCACCGCTTGCATGGCCGCAGCGATGCTCTGGACATCGTGCGGGTCGACCGGCCAGGCGGCGTCACCAGTGACTTCCGGCAGCGAGGTGCTGTTGGAGGCAATCAGCGGGCACTGCGCGGCAAAGGCTTCAATTGCCGGCAGGCCAAATCCTTCATACAACGAAGCAAACACCAGGGCTCCGGCGCTTTGCAGCAGGGCCATGACTTCGTTTTGCGGCAAATAACTCAGCCAGCGACCTTCGCCACGTTGTTGCAACGCCTCAAGGCGCGGCAGCAGGGTTTCGTTGTGCCAGCCATTGCGGCCCACCACGACCAGCGGGTGTGCCTTGCGCACTTCGGCTGGCAGTTGCTCGAAGGCGTCGAGCACCCGCAGCAGGTTCTTGCGCGGTTGCAGGGTGCCTACCGACAGGAAGAAGCCCGGTTGCAGGCCGTGCCTGGTCAGCACCGCTTCACGCTCTACTGTTTCGACACGCTGGAAATACACCGGGTCCACGCCCAGCGGGGTAACGCTGATGCGCGCAGGCTCTATGCCCAGGTGCGTGACCATGTCCTGCTTGCTGTATTCGGAGATGGTGATGATGTGGTCGGCGCGGTGGATGCTGTTGATGAACAGCCAGCTTTTCAGGCGCTTGAGGTCTTGCTTGATCCACTCCGGGTGCAGCAGCGGGATCACGTCCATGATCGTGGCGATGGTCGGCACACCGCGGATCAGCGGAATGTGGTGATCGGTGGCATGGAACAGCTGCACGTCGCGGGCGATGTCCGTCGAATTGCTCAAGGGCAGCTTGAGCACGCCGCCGAGGATGGCATGAATCCGAAAATCCCTGGCCAGCACCTGCGGGGTACCAAACGGCATGGCCGGCAGGTTTTTACCAAAGGCATAGGGCTTGATGCGCAGGTCGTTGTCCTGGCTCAGGGCACTCAAGCCCTGCCAGAGCGCGCGGGAGTAAATACCGATACCGTCCAGATGTCCGGTCCGTGCCCCGCCAGCCCAGACGGTACAGCTCAAGCCTATGTCCATGTCTTGTTTTTCTCGAATTCGATCAGTTGCATCAGGTTTTTTCGGGTGAATATCGGCGGCAGAGGGCGCAAATCCGGACGGATCGCCGCATCTGCCGCCTAACAGGGCGCGCAGACTACCATGCGCTGGCCATATGGATATGTTCTGACATCAACACAGCAGGGAAATATCCGCCACTTTACGGGTCGTATCCGCTCAATGGCTTGTATTGCATCCCTATTACAGCCCCCGGATAATGCTGCCCTCATGACGCCCTTGTGGCTAAGGAATGGAGTTTCTATGTTCACCCCCGTAATTCTGGCTGGCGGTAATGGTTCTCGTCTGTGGCCGTTGTCGCGGCAGAGTTTCCCCAAACAGTTTCTGGCTTTGGATGGCCAGGATCAGGGGACGATGTTTCAGCGCACGCTGGCGCGTCTGCAAGGTCTGGAGCATTCGCCGGCGCTGGTGGTGAGCAATGAGAACCATCGCTTTATCGTTGCCGAGCAGTTGCGGGTGGCGAAGGTGGGTAGCCGCCGCATCATTCTTGAGCCGCTGGCGCGCAACACCGCCCCGGCCATTGCCCTGGCCGCGCTGGAAGCGACCGCCGATGGCACCGATCCTGTGTTGCTGGTTCTGGCCGCCGATCACCATATCCCCAATGAAGACGCTTTCCGCGAGGCCGTAAAGGTCGCACAGGCGCACGCCGAGGCGGGCCGTCTGGTGACTTTCGGTATTACGCCGACGCATCCTGAGACCGGTTTTGGCTACATTCAGTGCGGCCAGGCGGTTGATCAGGGCGGTTTTGCTATCGCTGCGTTCAAGGAAAAGCCGTCGCCTGAACTGGCCGCCGAGTACCTGTCCAGTGGCGCGTACCTGTGGAACAGCGGCATGTTCATGTTCCGCGCCTCGGTGTTTCTGGCAGAGCTTGAGCGTCACCGCCCGGACATTCTCAGTGCCTGCCGTGTGGCGCTGCAACACGCGCAGATCGACAGCTACTTCTCGCATATCCCGGCCGAGCAGTTCGCGCTGTGCGCCGACGAGTCGGTGGACTATGCGGTCATGGAGCACACCGAAGCCGGTCTGGTCGTACCGCTGAATGCCGGCTGGAACGATCTGGGCAGCTGGTCGGCGATCTGGGACGTGGGCCCGCACGATGCCAATGCCAACCGTCTGGAAGGCGATGTGCTGGCGATCGACACCAACAATTGCCTGGTGCAGTCGCATCACCGTCTGGTGGCCACCGTTGGCGTCGAGGACCTGATCGTCATCGAGACCAAGGATGCCGTGCTGGTCGCCAACAAGCATGACAGCCAGCAGGTCAAGGACGTGGTCAAGCGCTTGCAGGCCGAAGAGCGTCCGGAGTTCGTTACCCATCCGCTGGTCAACCGTCCATGGGGTCACTACGACACCATCGACATGGGCGACCGCTATCAGGTCAAGCGCATCAGCGTCCTGCCGGGCGAGTGCTTGTCGTTGCAGATGCACTACCACCGCGCCGAGCACTGGATCGTGGTGTCCGGTACCGCCAAGGTCATCTGTGGCGAGCAGGAGCTGATTCTGTCCGAGAACCAGTCGACCTATATTCCGCTGGGCGTCAAACACTCGCTGGCCAACCCCGGCAAAGTGCCGCTGGAACTGATCGAAGTGCAGTCCGGTGCTTATCTGGGTGAAGACGACATCGTGCGCTTTGAAGATCGCTACGGGCGTTTGCCGAAGTAACGAGAGTACGGGCCGGATGATTTTTTTCATTCGGCCTTTAACACGTCAATATTCCGCTATCATTGTGGCGATTCAATATCATCCCACTCGATATCGAGAAAGCCATGAAGAAAGCCCTTGTTGCTGTTGGCGTGTCGTTTCTGTTGATGCAAGCCGTGCCTGCTGTCGCTGCAACGATCAAGATCGAGAACAAGTCGTCCTGGGAAATCCACGAAATCTATTTCGCACCGACGAGCCAGGAAGACTGGGGCGATGACCACTTGGGCAAGCAAGTGCTCAAGCCGGGCATGACCCTGAGCCTGACCGGTGTGAACCCGGGCAAGTGGGATGTGCGTCTGGTGGATGAAGATGCCGACGAGTGCATTGTCGAAGGCCAGAAGATCAGCGCGTCGGAAAAGTTTGTGATTGAAGACGAAGACCTGCTCAGTTGCCAGGCCGATACCGATCAGTAAGTCTCAAGACTGCCCAAAAGCCTCGACTCGTCGAGGCTTTTTTCATTGCGTTACGTGAACATTTAAAACCCCGTCTACGCTTTCCGATAGCAGGGAGCCCTCTCATTACTATCGGTGTCGCTATGTTCAACACTCGCTTGAAAACGGAGTTACAGGCGCTGCAGTCCGAGCTGTCCATGTACCGACAGATGCAAAAAGGCATTGATGCCTGTCTGGTCACGATTACCCTGGATGCCCAGTACCGGATCATTGAGGTCAACGAACGGTTTTTACGCATGCTCGGCTATCGCGCCGATGAGGTGCTGGGCAAGCCCATGGACCAATTGGTCCCCACGTACGTCAAGCAGCTGGAGTGCTATCGCAATTTGCGCGCGGGTGTGCAAAAGGGCGAAGCGGTCAATGACACGTATCGCTTCCTGCGTGCCGATGGCAGCCTGGCGTGGATCAGCGCGCTGTGGCAACCGATCATCAATGAGCGCGGTGAATTGCAGAGTATTCACTGCCATGGCTCGGACATTACCCGCACCATCGACACGGCGGCTGAAAACGCCGCCTTCATTCAGGCGCTGCTGCGCTCCACAGCGGTGATCGAGTTTGATTTGAACGGGCATGTGCTGACCGCCAATGACCAGTTTCTGCGTGGCATGGGTTACACGCTGGCGCAGATCAAGGGCAAGCACCACAGCCTGTTCTGTGAGCCCGGCGAGGTGTCGTCTACGGGCTACAAGGATTTCTGGGCGACCCTCAACCGTGGCGAGTTCGTCGCCAATCGCTTCAAACGGGTCGACAGCCATGGCCGGCCGGTCTGGCTGGAGGCCACTTACAACCCGGTGCACGACGCCCAGGGCAAGCTCTACAAGGTGGTCAAGTTCGCCACGGTGATCACCGATCAGGTAGCCCGCGAAGAAGACGTCAGCCAGGCGGCGAGCATCGCGTTCGAGATTTCCCAGCAGACCGACGTCAGCGCCCGGCGTGGCGCGGAGGTGGTGCAGAACACCGTGCAGACCATGCGGCGGATCTCCGAAGAAATGCAGTCAGCGTCCACCGGCATCGAAGCGCTGGGCAAGCAGTCTTTGTTGATCAGCTCGATCGTGCAGACCATCGGCGGCATTGCCCAGCAAACCAACCTGTTGGCCCTCAACGCCGCCATCGAAGCCGCCCGCGCCGGTGAGCAAGGGCGCGGCTTTGCGGTGGTGGCCGATGAAGTGCGGCAACTGGCCGGCCGCACCAGTGCCGCGACCGAAGAAATCGTGACCGTGGTGCAGCAGAACCAGACCCTGACCGACGAAGCCGTACGCGGCATGGCCAACAGCCGCGGCCAGGCGGAACAGGGACTGGTGCTGGCCAATGAAGCCGGCTCGGTGATCGTCGAAATCCAGGAAGGCGCCAAACAAGTGGTCAGCGCCGTAGGCCGCTTCGCCAACCAACTGTAGGAGCGCGCTTGCCGGAGTGCCGGACCACCGCGACCGAGTGCAAAGCGCTCGTAAAATTGTGGAAACGCCACAAATTTACGACTGCTAACGCAGCCGGTCGTCAATATGCCGCCCAGTACCAAGCGCGCTCCTAGTTAACCCGGTTGATAGGCTGCTGCCCCTCCAGCACCCGGATAAGGTTATCGACTGCACATGCGGCCATGGCTTCGCGGGTTTCGTGGGTCGCCGAGCCCATGTGCGGCGTCGCCACGACGTTATCCATCTGCAACAGCGGCGAGTCCGGGCTGACCGGCTCGCGCTCGAACACGTCCAGCCCGGCGCCGCGTATCTGCCCGTTTTGCAGGGCCTCGATCAGCGCCTGCTCGACCACGACCTTGCCGCGCGCGATGTTGATCAGAATGCTTTCGGGGCGCATCAGGGCCAGTTGCGACTGACCGATCAGGCCTTCGGTTTCAGCCGTCAGCGGTACGGTCAGGCAGACAAAGTCCGATTCCCTCAATAACGCCTCAAGGCTGCGATAACCGGCATTGAAGCGGGCCTCGACGGCAGGCTTGGGCGAACGGCAGTGGTACAGCACCGGCATGTTGAAGCCGAAATGTCCGCGCTGGGCCAGCGCCTCGCCGATCCGGCCCATGCCGATAATGCCCAGCGTCTTGCCATGCACGTCACTGCCAAAGTGGGCTGGACCAATGTTCTGCGTCCATTCACCGCTGCGCACCCGATTGGCCAGCTCCACCACGCGCCGGGCGGTGGCCATGATCAGGGCAAAGCCGGTGTCGGCGGTGGTTTCGGTCAGCACATCTGGGGTGTTGCACAGCGCAATGCCACGCCGGTTCAGGTAGTCGATGTCGTAATTGTCGACGCCCACCGACACCGTCGAGATGGCTTGCAGGTGTGGCGCCAGGTCGAGCAGCGCAGCGTCCAGCGTAAGGCTGGCGCCCAGCAGCCCATGCGCCTGGGGCAGGGCGGCGCGCAGCCGGGCGAGATTGTCGCGCTTGGGGTCTTCGATCAGCGTGACTTCGGCGTGGACCTGCAAGCGCGCCATCAACGGTGCAGACAAGGTCTTGTACAACACAACGTGCTTTTTCATCGAGAAGGTTCCCTATCAGGAATGCGCTGAAGCGCGTTGGCTGGCGTGCTGATCAACGACGGGCTGCGGCTTGTTGTCTGGCCGCAGCATCAGTGTTAGCAACACGGCCACCAGTAATGAGCCGCTCATGAACAGGTAAGACGCGCTCAGCGTGCCGGTCACGCCGTTGAGGTAGCCGACCAGGTACGAGCCTGCGAACGAGCCCAATGCACCGAGGCTGTTGATCAGGGCCATGGCGCCACCGGCCACGTTGGACGGCAGAATTTCCGGAACAATGGCGAAGAACGGACCGTAGGGCGCGTACATGCAGGCGCCGGCAATCACCAGCAGGCCGTAGGACCACCAGAAATGCTCGGTGCCCAAGGCATACGAGCCGTAAAAGGCGATGGCGGCCAGCAGCAGCGGTGGCCAGACAAACAGTTTGCGCTTTTGCAGTTTGTCCGAGGCCCACGACACCACGACCATGCCGATCACCGCCGCCAGATACGGCAGCGACGACAGCCAGCCGGCCTCGACCATGTCCATCTGCATGCCTTTTTTCAGAATGGTCGGCAGCCACAGCACAAAGCCATAGACGCCGATGCTCCAGCAGAAATACTGCGCGGCCAGCAGCAAGACCTTGGGCGAACGAAAGGCTTCGGCGTAATTTTTCACCGGCTTGATGCCGACTTGCTCGGCATCAAGCCTGGCTTGCAGCTCGGTTTTCTCCGTCTCGCTCAGCCACTTGGCCTGCGCCGGGCGTTCGTCGACCAGACGCCACCAGATAAACGCCCAGATCACCGCCGGCAGGCCTTCGATGATGAACATCCAGCGCCAGCTGAAATGCGCGACCAGGTAGCCCGAGACCACGGACATCCAGAGCATGGTCACCGGGTTGCCGAGAATCAGCACGGTGTTGGCCCGTGAACGCTCGGCGCGGGTGAACCAGTAGCACAGGTACACCAGCATGGCCGGCATCACGGCGGCTTCGACCACGCCGAGCAAAAAGCGGATGCCGATCAGCATGTAAGCATTGGAAACCACGCCGGTCAGCGTCGCCAGGCTGCCCCAGAGGATCAGGCTGACGAAAATCAGCTTTTTCACGCTGCGTTTCTGCGCGTAGATCGCGCCGGGCACCTGAAAGAAGAAGTAGCCGAGAAAGAACAGCGCGCCCAGCAACGACGACATGCCGGGCGTGATGTTGAGGTCCTCGGCCATGCCGGCCGCTGCCGCGAAGCCATAATTGGCGCGGTCCAGATAGGCCAGGCTGTAGGTGATGAAAACGATGGGCATGATCAATAACCAGCGGCGTTTCAGACCGTTGGTTTTAATACTGTCGAGTAACTTTTCCATGGCGATTTCCTGAGCTTATTGTTGTTGTCGCAGCAGGTACGGATTGCCGGTCAGGCCGGTTCCGCGGTTTTTTG
Source organism: Pseudomonas sp. HP_08 (assembly GCF_055284095.1). NCBI lineage: Bacteria > Pseudomonadati > Pseudomonadota > Gammaproteobacteria > Pseudomonadales > Pseudomonadaceae > Pseudomonas > Pseudomonas sp. HP_08. The sequence goes on from NZ_JBTOQC010000008.1 coordinate 70,381, forward strand.
CGTGGGCGATGCAGCCTCGAGGGCGGCCCGTCGTGGCAAACCCTCCATGTCGCCACGGCTCTGCACCGCCTGGCTGCCGATCCAGTTGCCCCGGGCCAGCGCCTGGGCAAAGCCGTGGTGTTCGAGCAGGGCGCTGATCACGCCGACGGCAAAGCCATCGCCGGCGCCAACGGTGTCGACCACGTGGGCAACCGGCACACCGGCGACAAAGCCCTGATCGGTCTGGGTGCGGTAATACGCGCCGTCGGCGCCGAGCTTGATCACCACGGCCTCCACGCCCAGGTCCAGATAGAACGCGGCAATGTCGGCCGGGGTTTCACGACCGGTCAGTAGCCGACCTTCGGCCAGCCCCGGCAACACCCAGTGCGCCAGGCGGGCGAGGGCGTTGATCTCGTTGATCATGCGCGTCTGGCTCGGCCAGAGTGACGGGCGCAGGTTGGGATCGAACGACACGCTGCGCCCGGCGCTGCGCATGCGCGTCATCAATTGCTGCGACAGCTCGCGGCAGCTGTCCGACAGCGCCGCCGGAATACCGGTGGCGTGCAGGTGCCGGGCCGTGAGCAGGTGCGGAGCAATGTCGTCGATGCTCAGATGACTGGCCGCCGAGCCCTTGCGGAAGTATTCCACGACCGGATCGGCGCCTTCGAGCTCGCGCGACTTGAGCTGAAAACCGGTGGCAAAGCGTGGGTCGACGGTGACGTGTTCACAGCTCACGCCTTCGCGCTGCAGGCTGTCGACCACAAAGCGGCCCAGCGAATCGTTACCGACCCGGCTCAGCCAGGCCACGTTGAAACCCAGCCGTGCCAGACCAATGGCGACATTGCTGTCGGCGCCGGCAATGCGCTTTTCGAAATGGCCGACGTTGGCCAGGTCGCCCGGTTGCTCGGCGACGAACATGGCCATGGTTTCGCCGAAGGAAAGAATGTCGATGTCAGGCATGCTGGGCGACCTCTGGCTGTTGGACCGATGTGTCCGCGCAGAGGCGCGCGAGCAGGTTGACCTGGTGCGCGGTGACGTCCTGCAGGTCGTCGCCCTGCAACGGGTATTCGATGGCGCGCGGCACGGCGGCGGGCATGTGCGCGAGCACGGCGCGCCATTCGGGCAGGTCCGCCTCGGCGGGCGGGAGGGCGATCAACTTGCCTTTGCTGTCACGGGTGACCGCCTTGAAGTGCACGTACTGCACATAGCGGCCCAATTGCTGCGCGGCGCTGAGCACGTTTTGCGCCTGCCACTGCCAATTGCCGACATCGAAGGTCATGGCGATATCGAGCTTGAGAGCCCGCGCCTGAGGCAGAAAATCGCAGAACGGCGCGATGATGCCGCCGTGGGCCGTCTGATCATTTTCCACCAGCAACTGCACCTCGTAACCTGCCAGGCATTGCGTAAGCGCCTGCACATCACAGTGCTGGCCGAAATGCCCCAGTGACACTTTCAGCCAGCGTGCGCCGCAGGTTCTTGCTCGTTCGAGCGTGGCGACCAGCGCCGGGTTGGGCTGCGGCTGATCGGCCAGCCACAGCTCCAGCGGCGACGAATACAGGCACTCCAGCCCATGGGCGTTTATGGCCATGGCCAGCGCCGGAAAGTCTTCGTGGGTGAACAGCTCTTCACGCAGCTCGATGCGCGACACGCCGCACTGCGCGAGCAAGGGGATGAACGCTGCCTGTCCGCGTTGGCGCACCAGGTCGGCGCCGAAGCTGGAAAGACTGATGGATACGGGGTTCAAGCTCATTATTATTGTCCTCTGAAACCGGTTTCATTTTTAACTGAAAAAACGCTGGGCGTACTGAATCAACCTTTATCAAGCAGGTCAGGGTCGCGGTCGCGTTGAGCCGCGTACGATCAATCGGGCCGGAAAATCGAGCCGTCGGGCCGGCGCCGGATCACCGCGCAGCCGGTCCAGCAGGCAGCCGAAGGCGGTGACGCCAATCTCGTGGGTCGGTTGCGCCAGGGAGGTAATGCCGCTGCCGACCAAGGGATACCAGTCCAGTTCATCCAGCGCGATCAGGCCGATGTCCTCGAACAGCGCGCAACCCAGCTCGCGCAGCAGGCGCGTGCCGGTCAGCGTGGCAACGCCGTTGGCGGTGAACAGGGCTTTGGGGCCGGGCCCCGGCGAGGCCAGAAAGGCTTGCAGGTTGGCGGACAGATGCTCGTCGGTCTGCAACACCTGGCCGCGCAGTGCAGGCCGTTGGCCGATCAAGGCGTTGAAGGCGTCTACGCGCTGGGCGCGGGAACTGGTGCCGTCCTGTTGTTCGCTGAGCAACAGGATGTCGCGGTAGCCGCTGCTTTGCAGGTGGTCGATGGCTTGCTGCACGGCAGCGAAGTTATCCAGCCCGACCAGATCACTGTTTAGTTGATCGACGTTGCGATCCACCAGCACCATGGGCAATTCCTGATGCAAGTCGCGCAGCTCATCCAGGTGATGGCCGAGGGTATTCACGATCAGGCCTTCGACGTTGTAAGAGCGCAGCGCCGCCAAGTGCAGGCGTTCCTGCTCGTCATCGCGATCGGTGTTGCACACCACCAGGCTGTAGCCGTGACGCCGGCAGGCGGTTTCGACACCGTGCATGACGGCAATGGAATAGGGGTTGCGAATGTCCGCCACCAACATGCCGATCAGGCGTGTGCGGCCGCGCTTCAAGCCGCGCGCCATCTGGTTGGGGCGATAACCGAGGGTTTCGATGGCGTGTTCGATGCGCGAGGCAATGGCCTCGGAGAGCAACTGGCGGTCCTCGCCAATAAAGCGCGAGACACTGGCCTTGGAGACGCCGGCCAGCTCGGCCACGTCGTTCATCGTCACGCGCGCACGCTGTGACGCAGGGAAACTACTCAAATCGAACACCCATTTATCTTTATTGGCGGGTCTGAAAACGGTTTCAGAAAACACCAATGTGACGCGCTCGTCAATACGGGGCTGGATAAACGGCATTGTGTTCAAGGTTTGAACGGCGCCTGCGAACAACCTCAAGCCTGCACTGTCTGCATACCGATCTCTCATCAATAAACAGGAAGTTATCTGTGAGCCAGAGCCTGAAACCCGGCGAAAACACCACCCTCGATCAGTCCCAGGGCCAAGTCATCGTGACCCACGGCGCCGATGCGCGGCTGGACGTCAACCTGACGGCCTTTCTGCTCACCGACAGCGGCAAGGTGATCGACGACAGCGGCATGGTGTTCTTCAATGCGCCGGCGCATGCCTCGGGCGCGGCCACGTTCTCGCCGCCGGTGACGCAGGGCGCCACCGTCAGCCACAGCATTCAGTTTGATCTGGCACGGTTGCCGGCGGGCATTTCCAAGATCGCCATCACCCTGACCCAGGACGGCAGCGGCGCAGGTTTTGCCGAGGTGCAGGCGTTGCAGGCGCAGGTGGTCGCGGGCAGCCAGGTGCTGGAACTGGCCCCGGGTGCGTTCAGCGCAGAAACCGGGATCATCGTGCTGGAGCTGTATGTGCGTAATGCCCAGGTCAAGGCGCGCTCGGTGTGGCAGGGCTTTGCCAGCGGGCTGGCGGGGTTGTGCGGATTGTATGGCATCGACGTCGATGAACCGGCGGCAGACGCGCCGGTGGTAGCAGCCCCCACCGTTCAGGCACCGCCGCCACCGGCTGCAGTGAACCTCACCAAATCGGTGATCACCCTCGATAAACCCGGTGCCAGACACAAAGTCACCCTGGACAAGAGTCCGAGCGCGCCCAAGGTCATCCGCGTCAGCGCGACCTGGGTCGATAACGGCGATGGCCGCGACAACGACGACCTGGACCTGCGCATCGGCATCCTGCGGCCCAATGGCCAGATGTCGATCATCCAGGCCCCGGAAAAACGCGGCGCCTTCGATGTCGATCCATTCGTGTTTCATACCGGCGACGTGGTCAGCGCCAGTGCGCTGGAACCCGCGCGGGAAACGGTCGAGATTAACCCGCACATCTCCCGGCAAATGGGCGGCAAGGTCGCGCTAGTGTGCAGCGTTTATTCCGCACTGGAAAACGGCGATGTGTCGGTCGCCTCGCTCAAGCCAAAAATGCGCATGGAATACGGCGACCAGGTGGTCGAGTGCGCCTTTGATTTTCCCGAGGCCAAGAAGGGCTGGTTCGGCCGCACCGTCAGCAGCTCGATCTACACCTACGTGATCGGCCTGATCGAGATCGATCAGGAACACATCGTCCTCAGCCCGTCGGGGGTGACCTCCGAAAAAGGCAGCGAAGCCACGCCATGGCTGACCTGGAGCAACGATTCGGTGCTGCTGACCATGGACGGCCCGGAAGTGTTCAAGGGCGATGATTATGACGATGACGACGAGTATGACTACGACGACCACGGCCGGCGGTATGTTTGATCTCGCGTTTTCGCGCAGTCAACACGGACGTGTGCAAGGGGCCGGTCGGCGCCCCGATCGGCGGCGTCAGCCGTCGTAGATTTTCAGCGTTTGCAGCGCCTTGGTCACTAAGTGTCGAGTAGCAGAACACCGATCAAGGCCGCCAGCATCACCACCTCATCAAGGGTTGCCGGGTCGTGAAGCACGTCCCGGCCCGGGGAATGCAAGGCAATGTCACTGGGGCTTATGCGGTCACCGAAAAGCACGATGGCCATTGCCGTATCGTCTTGGCGTGACACCCATCTGAGGCCTTGGACATGCGGTGCGAACGCATGAATGGCTTCGGCCCACTGCCGGGTATATGGGTATTCTCCCGAGACAGTATCTATCAGCGAGCTGCGCTCGATACCCAATTGCCGAAGCGCTTTCGAGGAAAGATCGACCAGGATCAGGTCGTTCCTGACCACGATCCGGGAATGAACATTGCCCGCCATCAAGCTGCGCTGGTAAGTCTTGAATCCAGGTGTATACGGAACCTCATGAAATAGCGTTTCCATGGCAGCACAATGGAACGTCGTTCCGGCATAAAGGGTAGGAACAATCTGACCCGTAGAATCTTTGATCGGGCTAAAGCGCGCATTGCCTGTTTCGACAGGATTGAACTGGGTCGGTCCAAACTGCCGCAGGTGTATTCGATGCAGAACGGTCTGTGCCGGTACAGTGATGTAAGAGAGGAACAGCTCGCCGTCAGGAATATCGGGGCGTTCAGCCTTACCCATGGGTTATTCCAGCCACCTCGATCCGTGCCGCATCAAGAACCCGTTCAGGGGCTGTGCGCAGTAGGTCCTTCGGAGCTCTGGCGTCCAGTCTTCCGTTCAAGGAAGCGAACCAGTAAGCCATGCCCCAGCCGTCTTTGCGTGTTAGCAAAACGGCGATAATTTCTTTCAGTTCGCTGACAGGGCGATACCCCGTGCGCTCATCCAGGCCGTAGACAGGAAAGTAGTCGATGCCGTCATGTCGAATAGCGAACAATCGGCCTTCACGCTTCCATTTGCTGGGTTGGGTGCTGGGATTCGTAGCACTGAAATTGGCCAGTTCAGAAATGTCGCTTGCCGTGATCCAGTCTCCGCTTTTCAATACGCCATTCTTGGCCTGGGCCATCATCTTGGCCTGCATGAGTACAGTGGAGGGCGCTGGGGTCTTGGGGACGTACATTTCAACAATCTTGGCGACGACATCAGCCGAAACAGGTGCCAGCTTCTCCGTATAAAGCTGGCTTACGAGTTCAAGCGATCTGGTAAGCCCCTCCAGCACCTCCGGCGAGGCGTTGTGAACCGGGATGAGGACACCACTCTCATCGCTTAACTTGGCGAGCGCGCGGAAATTGCCGCTGATGGCATGACCAATCTCAATGGGCTCTGCAGTGTGTGCCATGGTGACTCCTGATTAGGTAGGTAATTAAAATCACCACCTAATCAATCTAATCTTCGCTTGCTTGCGAATCAAGGTCTGTGTTGCGACAAAATCAATGCGGGCTCTGGATGGACAGCCTCTCTCAGAGCACCGCACTGGCCAGGCGACAGGTGTGCTTGATTGATCTGTAACGTTGATGATTGCGTTGAAAGAACGCATTGAGGCTCAGGGCTTGTCGCAAGCGAACGCCGCCAAGCTGTTCGGCGTCACTCAGCCACGCATTTCTGATTGGCTGCGCGGCAAGATCACGCTGTTCAGCATCGACATGCTTGCGACCGCTGGCCTGCCTGTTGAGCGGCATATCGCTCAGGCCGCATAAGCCTGGATGCCGTTAACCTGAGCCGAAAACAGGAGACAGGGCGATTTTTACGGACGGCTTCTGCCATGAATTCAGGCAAGCCCTGAACCTCTTCAGGCTTGCCCCTTGCTCAACATCAGCCACAATGGGCGCTTTTTACTCATAGGACTGCCCGCCGATGCCTGTCTTCTTCACTCCCTGGCGCAAAGCCCTGGTCATTTCTTCGCTGGTTCTGCTGGCCGCTTGCGACAACACCGACAAGCCTGCGACCACGCCACCGGCCAAGCCTGCCGAGCCGCACACCACTTATAAGCAAGGCTCTTGGGATGAACTGCCGGTCGTGGCCGATGCCGATCTGCAGGCCGGCTTCGGTGCGTGGCGCAGTGCGTGTACGCGGCTCAAGGCGGATGCGGTATGGGGCGCCTCCTGCGCTGCTGCGGCCAGCCTGACGCCGGCGCCGACGGCCGCCGAGATCCGCACCTTTCTGCACACCAACCTGCAGGTGTACAGCCTGCGCGCCGAAGGCGGCAGTGCCGACGGTTTGATCACCGGTTATTACGAGCCGGTCTACCCCGGCAGCCTGACCCGCACCGAGCAGGCCACGGTGCCGGTGTATGGCATTCCCGATGACCTGGTGGTGGTCAACCTCGACAGCCTGTACCCGGAACTCAAGGGCAAGCGCTTGCGCGGTCGCGTTGAGGGGCGGGTGCTCAAGCCGTATGACGATGCTGCGACCATCAATGCCAAAGGCCTGGATGCGCCGGTGATCGCCTGGCTCACCGACCCGATGGATTTGCAGTTCTTGCAGATTCAGGGCTCGGGCCGGGTCAGCCTGCCGGACGGCTCGCAAGCGCGCCTGGCGTATGCCGACCAGAACGGCCATCCGTACCGCGCCATTGGTCGCTGGCTGGTGGAGCAGGGCGCACTGAAGAAAGAAGAGGTGACCATGGGCAGCATCGCCGGCTGGGCCAAGGCTAACCCGCAACGGGTGCCGGAGCTGTTGGCCAGCAATCCCAGCTATGTGTTCTTCACCCGCAACCCGGACAGCAACGAAGGCCCGCGCGGGTCGCTGAATGTGCCGTTGACCGACGGTTACAGCGTGGCCATCGACCGCAAGGTGATTCCGCTGGGCAGCCTGTTGTGGCTGTCGACCACGCGCCCCGACGGTACGCCGCTGGTGCGCCCGGTGGCGGCCCAGGACACCGGCGGCGCGATTGCCGGTGAAGTGCGGGCCGACCTGTTCTGGGGCACTGGCGATGCCGCCGGGCATTTGGCCGGCGACATGAAGCAGAAAGGCAATGTGTGGCTGCTATGGCCCAAGGGCATGGCGTTGCCGGCGCAGTAAGGCAGGACCCTCTTCTGATCAAGCGCAGGAGAGGGTTCTTTCGACCGTTTCAAGGTCAATAAACTGTCGTTTTTAAACGCTAGTTCAATTAAACAACCTGTCGTCACACAATATTGACACTGGCTTTTTGATAGCACACTATGCGCCTCATGACGCACCGTTTTCCCTGCCTCCAACAGGCTTGTTTTAGCGCTGGTCAGCCGGTGGGAATCCTCCGTATCATGCCGCCCTTGAGTGATAGCCCGCGCTGCCGATATTCCCGGCGACCGCTTAATTCATCTGTCCTTATTTAGTGTTTGTTCATCGACATTCTGGTTTCTCGCCCGTGTTCAATCATTACGATTGAGCCTTGCCTGTGCATTCGGATTAATGGAGTAGAAGGTTTTGGGGCCTGTCACCTTGGCCATCCGGCAGTTGCAGGATGAGCATATTTTATTGCGCCAGGGAGGCTTGTATTGGATTGCGCTGGACCAGCCTGCGGATGCGCAGACGCTTGCCTGCCAGTTCCTCGGCGCTTTGCCGGCCGGGCAGGCCGCGACGCTGGTGTGCGTTGGCTCTGAACCTGAAGTTATTTCCGACCGTCTGGCTGCCGATCAGGGGCCAGCGGCATTACGTCTGTTTGCCATTGATTCCGATCATGCCGCATCGACTGTATTCCACTCGCTTATTGTGGACTTGCAGCGCATCAGAGTTGCCCGTGGCAGCCAACTGGTATTGATGTTGCCCGCCGATTGGCTGGAGACTTTCGAGGCGCCGCAACTGCAACGCTGGTGTGTGCGCATGCGCCAGTGGTTAATGCCGCTGGGTATCACGTTGCTGGTCATAAGCTGCGGACAATCGCCGTCATTGCACGAGTGTTTGCTGGGGTTTAACGAGCAACTCTCCGGGCTGGCGCAGTTGTACCGTCAAGACGGTGCGATTCATTACCAATTGAATTACTGGCACAGCCAGTTGGGCGTTTGCGCGGCGCAAATGTTCGACCTGCAAGAGAACGACAGCGGTTTTGCCCTGAGCAAGACGCAAGGTTCAACACCTGCGCAATCGCGCACCGACGATCAGCGTATCTACCTGACCCAGCGCCTGGTGCTCGAAGGCGCCGCGCCGTTGTCCGGGCAGTGGCGTGTGTTCGAACAGCGCGACGAGCTGTTGCAGCAAGCGCGCAGTGCGCGTGCCGCCAGTGTCATCGTGGCGATTGAAAGCAATGAGGATGTGGAGCTGCTGGCGCGTCAGTTACACGATCTGCGCGAACACTGCGGTGTGGCGTTGAAGGTGATCGTGCGCGAAATGGAGCCGTGCCTGCGCTACCGCGACGAGCGCCTGTTGCTGGCCAGCGGCGCCAACCTGATCGTGCCGTGCAACACCACGCTGGCCAACTTCCTGAGCCTGGTCGAAAGCGCCCAGAGCCAGGTCTGGCGCCAGCGTGTGCGCACCGACTTCGAGTCGCTGTTCGATCGGCTGCGCCCGCCGGCCCAGCGCGGCCTGTTGTGCCCCAAGGAATTTATCGACCTGCTCGATCAGGTCTATGAGGGCGCCACAGGCGAGCTGGACCACCAGTTGTTGCGCCTGCGCCCGCGCGGCGACCTGAACGTCGAACAGTACCTGGGCCAGATCAGCCTGCGCCGTTTTGGCGATGTGGCCTGTGTGGTCGAGGGCCAGTTCTACCTGTTTCTGTTCGCCTGCCGCGGCGACGGCCTGGAGCCTGCGCTGGGCAATGTCTGCCGCTTGCCGTGGCGCGACCTGTTCAGTGACTGCATGGTGCTGGCCGGCGTGGACGCCTTGCCACGCCTGGCGTTTGTCGAGGCGCCGGTGGTGCTGGACATCTCGCAGCAGGCGGTGCAGCAAGTCACTGCCGACCTGCACCGCTCGATCAACCAGGCCGGTTTTGTGCCGCAACGCATCACGCTCACGCTGTCGGAGCCCCGTTCATGAATTACCCCCAGCTGCTGCAGGTGATTGCCGTCAGCGTAGTGCTGACCGTGGCGCTGATCCTGCTGCTGCGCAGTGTTGGCCAACGCCTGATCCACTGGTGGCAAAACCATCTGCCGCCGCGCTATCTGAAACCGCGTGGCGTGCGTCGTCGCCTGCCTGTTGCGCCAGCCAGGAGCGATGTCAATGACCCGTCCTGAGCATGCGGTCACTGCACGTCCTGCATCGACCTGGTCCTGGCCTGGGCTTGGGCTGTGGAACCTGTATTTCATTATCAAGCTGGTGCTGTTCTGGGGCGGTTACCTGAACCTGCAATGGCTGCCCAACCTGGTGCTGGCGGCCGTGCTGCTGGTGCCGTTGCCGCATCGTTATCTGCTGTGGCTGCGTACCTTGATTGCCGTGCCGGTGGGCGTGGCGCTGTTTTACCAGGACACCTGGCTGCCGCCGTTCAGCCGCTTGCTGGACCAGCCGGGCGTGCTGAATTTCAGTGGCGAGTACCTGCTGGAACTGGCCGGGCGTTTTATTGACTGGAACCTGTGCGGCCAGTTGCTGGTGCTGGCCGTGGCGTACTTTTTCGTGCGCCAGTGGCTGCGGTTGACCACCCTGACCCTGGCAGGCTTTGCCTGGCTGGGCAGCGCCAGTCTGCTGGCCATGCAGGCGCCTGGCTTACAAAGCGGGCCGCAAACCGTGGCGCAGACGCCAGGCACGGCGGCGGTCAGTCGCGCAGAACCGGACAGCCCGACGCTGGATGCCTACCTGCAGAAGTTCTACACCACCGAAGCGGGCCGTCAGGTGAAGTTCGAGCCGTCGGCGTCGGCGGCCCAACCGTTCGACCTGCTGCTGATCAACATCTGCTCGATGGCCTGGGACGATCTGGAATCGGTGGGCCTGCGCGACAACCCGTTGTTCCAGCAGATGGACATGATCTTCGACAACTTCAACTCGGCCACCTCTTACAGCGGCCCGGCGGCGATTCGGTTGTTGCGCGCCAGTTGTGGCCAGCAACCGCACAGCAAGCTGTACGGCATGGCCGCCGAGCAATGCCTGTTGATGGACGACTTGCGCAAACTGGGCTTCAACAGCCAGGTGATGCTCAACCACACCGGCCAGTTCGAAGGCTTTATCGACGAGGTGCGCAGCCAGGGTTCGCTGCCGGCGCCGCAAGTCAGCACCGCCAACCTGCAACGTGCCCTGGTCGGCTTCGATGGCTCGCCGATCTGGCGCGACCGCGAGGTGCTCGACAAGTGGTGGCTCAACCGTGTCGGCCAGGACAATGCGCGGGTGGCGCTGTTCTACAACACCACCACGCTGCATGACGGCAACCGCGCGCTGACCAGCGATGGCGGCACCAAAAGCGCCGACTACAAGCCGCGCGCCCAGGCCTTGATCGACGATTTGAGTGCCTTCCTCAAGCAGCTGGAAAAAAGCGGCCGGCGTGTCGCGGTGGTGATCGTGCCCGAGCACGGCGCAGCCTTGCACGGTGACCGCATGCAGATCGACGGCATGCGCGAAATTCCCAGCCCTTCGATTACCCATGTGCCGGTCGGCATCAAGCTGGTGGGCATGGGCAAGCCGCCGGCCAACGGCCCGATTCATGTCAGCGAGCCGAGCAGTTACCTGGCGTTGTCGCAAATCATCGCTCGGCTGTACGCCGCAGGCCCTCTGGGCGATGGCCTGGAGCCGGACTGGCAGACGCTGCTGGCCAACCTGCCGCAGACCCCGATGGTGTCGGAAAACGCCGGCACTGTGGTGCTCGATTACGCCGGCAAGCCTTACGTTCGGATCAAGGAGAAGGGCGCATGGCTGCCTTACCCACAACGGTTCAAGTAGCAAAAACCACGCTGTCGCGTAACGAGCGGGCCGATGACATCGCACGGCTCAAGGCCGACCTGAATCTGTCGGACCTGCACTACGTAGACATTTCGGCGCAACTGGAACTGAGCCAGGCGCTCAAGCGCTGGCCGTTGCTGGTCGAGCTGACACGCGCCATGGAACCGGTCGAAGATGCACCGCCGGTCGATAAAAACGATCGGTCGATTATCCGCGAGGCGCGTCGGTGAGTGCCTTGAGCCTGTCGGGTATCCGTGGCGGAACCGGCACCACCTCGTTGCTGGCGGCGCTCGGCTTTGCCCTGCAAAGCCTGGGCGAGCGGGTGTTGATGATCGACATGTGCCCGGAAAACCAGCTGCGCCTGCACTTCAATCTGGCCATTGAGCAGCCATCGGGCTGGGCCCGGGCGCTGCTCGACGGCCAGCCCTGGTACGAGCATGCCTGGCGCCTGAACGACACTTTGCACCTGTTGCCTTATGGCCGCCTGAGTGCGGCGCAAAGCCAGTTGATCGAGCAGCGCCTGCTCAATGAGCCGCACGTGTGGGCGCAACGACAAGCGAGCCTGGCCGGCCAGTACGACTGGCTGTTGTTCGATGTGCCGCAACGTTTGCCGGGGCATGCCGGCATCGGTCCGTGCCTGTTGCCGATCTGTGTCGCCGAGGCCGACCCTGCCTGCATGGCCCTGTTGCAGCAAGCCCGGCAAGAGCCCGGCCATGCGCCAGCGCCACTGTTGATCAACCGCTTCGATGCGGGCAGCCAGCTGCAACGCGACCTGTTGCTGGTCTGGCGCAACAGCCCGGGCAGTCGCTTGCTGCCGCTGACGGTACACACCGACGAGGCGATTCGCGAAGCCATGGCCTTTCGGCAACCGGTGGGCCAGTACGCGCCCGACAGCCTCGGTGCTCAGGATGCGCTGAGCCTGGCGACCTGGTGCCTGACCCGTCGCCAGGAACTGGAGGCCGCATGATCGGGCGCGGGTTTGCTTACCGGTCGTTGCGCCGTCAGTACGACTGCCACCCGTTGACCGCGTTGTGGCTGTCCACGCTGAGCACGCTGGCCTGGGTCTTCCTGCGCCTGGAATCGCCGGTCTGGCAACGCCTGATCGAACAGCGTCAGCGCTGGTACCCGCAACTGGCCAACAAGGTGCCCAGTGCCGGCGACCCGCTGCGCATCCTGTTGCAAAGCCTCTGGCTGCTGCTGTTTCAGCCCTGGCCACATGCGCGGCGCCGGTCGGTGCCGCTGTGGTTGCAGCGTGTCGGCCGGCTCAATCAAGCGCTCTGGAGCCGTGTGGGCTATGCCCTCAATGGCTTGCCCGATCAGGTCAGCCAGAGCCGTTCGATGCAAGGCAGCACGCACTGGTGGTCGACCCTGGGACCGCGTCAACAGGTGTGGCTCAACGGCCTGTGCGGCGTGCTGGGCCTGATGCTGGTGGTGATGTGCATCACCGAGCCGTTCAGCCTGACCTCGCAAGTGCTGTTCGTGGTGCTGCTGTGGGGCGTGGCCATGCTGGTGCGGCGGGTGCCGGGACGCTTTCCGACCCTGTTGCTGATCATGCTGTCGCTGATCGTCTCGTGCCGTTACCTGTGGTGGCGCTACACCGAAACCCTGAACTGGGACAGCCCGCTGGACCTGGTGCTCGGGGTCATTCTGCTGGTGGCCGAGACCTATTCGTGGCTGGTGCTGGTACTCGGTTATATCCAGACCTGCTGGCCCTTGCAGCGCAAGCCGGCGCAGTTGCCAAGCGACACGAGCCTGTGGCCCACCGTCGACCTGTTGATCCCCACTTACAACGAAGACCTGTCGATCGTGCGCGGCACGGTGTACGCAGCCCTGGGCCTTGACTGGCCGCACGACAAGCTGCGCATCTCGATTCTGGACGACGGCAAGCGCGAAGCCTTCAAGCAGTTTGCCGCCGAGGCCGGGGTCAACTACATCACCCGTGCCGACAACAAGCACGCCAAGGCCGGTAACCTCAACCGCGCGCTGGGCCAGCTCAGCGGCGAGCTGATCGCGATTTTCGACTGCGACCACGTGCCGGTGCGCTCCTTCTTGCAACTGACCGTGGGCTGGTTTTTGCGCGACCCGAAAATGGCGCTGGTGCAGACCCCGCACCATTTCCTGTCGCCGGACCCGTTCGAGCGCAATCTTGATACCTTCCGCAAGCGGCCCAACGAAGGCGAGCTGTTCTACGGCCTGGTGCAGGACGGCAACGACATGTGGAACGCCGCGTTCTTCTGTGGCTCGTGCGCGGTGCTGCGCCGGGCGGCCATCGAAGACATCGGCGGCTTTGCCGTCGAGACCGTCACCGAAGACGCGCACACCGCGCTGCGCATGCACCGCCGTGGCTGGAACTCGGCCTATGTGCGCATTCCGCAGGCTGCCGGGCTGGCCACTGAAAGCCTGTCGGCGCACATCGGCCAGCGCATCCGCTGGGCGCGTGGCATGGCGCAGATTTTCCGCACCGACAACCCGTTGCTGGGCAAAGGCCTGACGTTCTTCCAGCGCATCTGCTACGCCAACGCCATGCTGCACTTTCTGGTCGGCTTGCCGCGCCTGGTGTTTCTCACCGCACCGCTGGCGTTCCTGCTGTTTCATGCCTACATCATTTACGCCCCGGCGGTGATGATTGTGCTGTACGTGATTCCGCACATGGTTCACGCCAGCCTGACCAACTCACGCATTCAGGGCGAGCACCGCCTGACGTTCTGGGGCGAGGTGTATGAAACGGTGCTGGCCTGGTACATCGCCCGGCCGACCACCGTTGCACTGTTCAACCCCAAGAAGGGCAAGTTCAACGTCACCGCCAAGGGCGGCCTGATGACCGAAAACCAGTTCGACTGGGGCATCGCCCGGCCGTACCTGATCCTGGCCCTGCTCAATATCGTCGGCCTGGGGTTTGCGGGCTGGCGGCTGTACTACGGCCCAAGCGATGAAATCGGCACGATTCTGGTCAGTTGCCTGTGGGTGCTTTACAACCTGCTGATCGTCGGCTCCGCCGTGGCGATTGCCGCCGAGGTGCGCCAGGTACGTGAAGCCCACCGCGTGCTGGCGCGCTTGCCGGCGGCGCTGCGCCTGCCCAACGGGCGCTTTCATACCGGCACCCTGGTCGACTATTCCGACGGCGGCGTGGGCCTGGAACTGGATGCGCAGCTTTCCATCCCGCTGGGCGAGCGTGTGTCGTTGATGATGCAGCGCGGCAACCGTGAATTCCTGTTCCCCGGCGTGGTGACCCGCAGCCATCGCAATCTGGTCGGCATCGCCTTCAATGCGTTGTCGCCGGCGCAGAAGATCGATTACGTGCAGTGCACCTTCGCCCGCGCCGACGCCTGGCTGAACTGGAACGAAAATTTCTCGCCGGACCGCCCGCTGCACAGCTTCATCGAAGTGCTGCGTCTGGGCGCGACGGGCTATTACCGCCTGTATCAGTACCTGCCGGCCTGGACCCGCACCCTGGCACGACCGTTCGTGCGTGCGTGTGCCTGGCTGATCAGCTACGTGCCGCGGTTTGCCAAGGCGTCCCCTTCTTCAACTTCTCGATCGGTATGAGCTCCATGAGTCGCTCTTTGAATTTCAGGCTCACCAGCCTGCTGCTGTTGGCAATGGGTTGCGCGCAGGCTCAGGCGCAGCCACAACAAACGTTGCCACAAGCGCTCAAGGCGCCGGTGTCGGTACCGGCACAAGCGCCTGCCGTGGCGCCGGCTGTCGCCCTGCCGCCGAGCTGGGATGTCTTGCACAGTTTCGAGAGCCTGGGCCGGGCCTCTGACACCCTGCTGCTGGGCACACGCAATACCGATCAGTTCGAATTCACCCTGCGCCGTGACCGGATTGCCAGCCAGGCCGGCCTGCAACTGGAGTACACCCCGTCGCCTGCGCTGTTGCCGACGCTGTCGCACCTGCGCATCTACCTCAATGATGTGCTGATGAGCGTGGTGCCCATCGAGAAGGAACAACTGGGCAAGAAGACCGTGCGCCAGGTGGCCCTGGACCCGCGTCTGGTCAGTGACTTCAACCGCGTACGCCTGGAGTTCGTCGGGCATTACACCGACATCTGCGAAGAGCCGTCCAACAGCGCGCTGTGGGTCAACGTCAGCCGCGTCAGCCAGGTGTCGCTCAAGGAGCAGGCGCTGATCATCAAGAATGACCTGGCGTACTTTCCGGTGCCATTTTTCGACTCACGCGGCCATGGCCTGCCCAGCCTGAACATGGTCTTCGCCGGCCAGCCGACCCTGGGCGAGCAGCGCGCCGCCGGCGTGCTGGCTTCCTACTTCGGCAGCCAGGCGGCCTGGCGCGGCACGCAATTTCCGGTGCTGTTCGACCAGTTGCCGGCCGCCACCGCCGAGCGTCCGGCCGGTGCATCGATTGTGTTCGCGACCAACAGCCATCGCCCGGCGTTCATGGCGGACCTGGCGAAATACCCGGCCGTCGAAGCGCCGGTGGTGCAGATGATCGACAGCCCGGTCGACCGTTACAGCAAGGTGCTGCTGGTGATGGGCCGCGACGAGGCCGACCTGCTCACCGCCGTGCAGGCGCTGGCGCTGGGCGGCGACTTGCTGCGCGGCGACCGGGTGGTGATCGACAAGGTGCAGCAGTTGCAGCCGCGCAAGCCGTACGATGCGCCGAACTGGATGGCCACCGACCGCCCGGTGCGGTTTGCCGAGCTGATCAAGTACCCCGAGCAACTGCGTGCCAGCGGCCTGCAACCGCAGCCGATCAGTGTCGAAATGAACCTGCCGCCGGACCTGTTCGTCTGGCGTAACCAGGGCATTCCGCTGCAAGCCCGCTACCGCTACACGCCGCCGCCGTTCAATGACGGCTCGCGCTTGAACATCAGCCTCAACAACGAGTTCATCAGCAGCCTGCCGTTGCAGGTCAATAGCCATGACCAGCTCGAAGAGCTGCGCCTGGCGGTGCTCAACAGCGAGTCGGCGAACGTTAACGAGAAGGTGTCGATGCCGGCGCTGAAAGTCGGCGACCGCAACACCTTGCAGTTCAAGTTCAGCTTCACCTCCACCGGCGGCGCCGGCGCCCAGCGCGATCGCTGCCAGACCTCGTTGCCGATCGACGCTCAGGCGGTGATCGACGATCAGTCGACCATCGACCTGTCCGGTTATCACCACTACATGGCAATGCCTGACCTGTCAGCGTTTGCCCGCAGCGGTTTCCCTTACAGCCGCATGGCGGACTTGTCCGAAACGTGGGTGATGCTGCCCAAACAGCCCAATGCGCTGCAGTTGAGCACCTACCTTGAAGCGCTGGCCGGCATCTCGGCACGCTCCGGTCTGCCGGCCATGAAGCTGCAAGTCAGCGACAACTGGGAACAGGTCGCCCAGCAGGACGCCGACTTGCTGGTGCTCGGTTCGTTTGCACCGGACATGCGCGACAACCGTGACATGAACCTGCTGCTCGACCGCTCCCGCGACTGGCTGTTGCAGTCCAGCGACAAGAATGCGCACAGCGAGTCCAACCCGGCGTCGAGCCTGGTGCAGGTGTCGGCGCAAGGACCGATTGCGGCCATCGTCGGCCTGCAGTCGCCGTTTCATGCCCAGCGCAGCATCGTCGCCTTGCTGGCCACCGAAGACGCCGACTTCGAGCTGCTGCGCGAGACGCTCAACGACAGCGGCAAGCTCAATGCCGTGGCCGGCTCCGTGGCGCTGATCCGCAACAGCGGGGTGTACAGCCAGATCGTTGGCGAGCGTTACTACGTCGGCAGCCTGCCGTGGTGGAATCTGGTGTGGTTCAAGCTGTCCGAGCATCCAGTGTTGCTGGCGTTCATGGCGGTGTTCGGTGTGCTGCTGATCTCGCTGCTGGTCATGCGCGCGTTGCAATGGGCGGCTCGCCGTCGCCTGGCGTATGGGGAATAAGCCGGTGCGCTCGCTCAGGGGCTTGACCTTGCTGCTGACCTGCCTGAGCGGCGCGGCGCTGGCCGCCGAGACGCCACAGACGGCGACGGACCAGCAGCAGTGGTTGTTGCAACAAATGCGCGTGGGCGAGGCGCTGTACCGCGATGATCTGGTCAACGACGCCCTGGCGCGTCTGGAACTGGTCACCCCGCAACACCCGCAAGTGGTGCTGGGCAAGCTGGTTCAGGCGCTGGCCAACCCGGCCGCCAACGAAGCGTGGATCAATCAGCTGCTGGGCGAGCTGGACCAGAAGTATCCCGACTCGCTGCAACGTCGCCAGGCTTACGCCCTGATCAGGTTGCGCAGCCAGGAGGGCCAGCAAGCCTTGCAACAAGCGCGGCTGCTGGCCGCCGCCGGGCGCTTCGACGAGGCCACCAAGGCCTTCGAGCAGGTGCTCGGCGCAGAACCACCCAACCTGGCCATGGCCCTGGAATACTGGGCCAGCCGCAGCCGCGTCAATGGCCAGCGTCCGGTTGCCATCAAGCAATTGCAGGCCCTGGACCGTGATTACCCCGGCAATACCGGGATTCGGCAGATGCTGGTCGGCTTGTTGATGGGCGAAAAACGCGACGCTGAAGCCTTGGCGGTGCTGCACCAGTTGGCTGCCGATCCGCTGGCCAGTACCAATGCCGCCGAAACCGAATACAACTACCTGATCAAACAACCGGTCACCCCTGAAACCCTGCGCGCCTGGCAGGCGTTTGTCAGCTACTACCCGTATTCGCCGCTGCTCAAGGACGCGCGTCAGCAACTGGCCGACCAGCAACGCTTGCAGGCCGACCCGGCCTGGCAGGCCGGCGCCCAGGCCAAGCGTTTGCTGGAGCAGGATTCGGGCAATGCCCAGGAAAGCGCGCAAGCCGAGCAACTGCTGCGCCGCGCCCTGAAAGGCTACCCGGAGGACTCGAGCCTGCACGGTGCGCTGGGCACCGCCTTGATGCGCCAGGACAAGAACGCCGCGGCCTATGCGGCGTTTACCACGGCGCTGAGCAAAGAGCAGGACACCTTTTACATCAGCAAATGGCAGGACCTGCAAAAGCTCGCCCGCAACTGGATGGTGCTGCAACAGGGCGACCAGGCGCTTGAGCGCAAGGACTATGCGGCAGCGCGCAACGCGTATCAGCAGGCACGTACGCTGGATGCACAATCGGCCGGTCCCTTGATCGGTCTGGCCGAAGTCGCCCGTGCACAACTGGACGATATTCAGGCCGAAGCCTTGTTGCTGCAAGCGCGCAAGGTCGAGCCGGACAATGGCAGCGTGATCCGCGCGCTGGTGCGGCTGTATCGGGCGCAGTCCAGCGAGCGCGCCGAAGCCTTTCTCAATACCTTGCCGGCGACTAATCAGGCCGAGTTCGCCGCGCTGCGCCAGAGCATCGAACTGGCCCGCCTGAACCTGCAGGCCGATCAGCTCAGCGAGCGTTCCGACTGGGCGCAACTGGTCCCGGTGCTGAAGAAAATCCGCGTACTGGACCCGGACAATCCGTGGCTGGCCTATCGTCTGGCGGCCGCTGAAATTGCCTTGGGCAAACCGCAGCAGGCCGATGACGCCTTCGCGCAACTGCTGGCGCGTCAGGGCAACAACCCCGAGGCGCGTTATGCCCATGGCCTGTACCTGGCCAATGCCAACCGCGACGATGAAGTACTGGCCAGCCTGGGCAAGATTCCCAAGGCGAACTGGACTGACAACCTGCGTGAGCTGGGCGCCCGTATCGAGCGTCGGCAGATGCTTGCACGCGCCGAGCTGTTGCGCAGCAACGGCCAGGAAGCGCAGGCCATCGCCCTGTTGATGCGCAACCCGACCGCCGACGACTACGCCACGCTGGCCGACTGGGCGGTGCAGCGCAGTGATTGGCCGGCGGCCGAAAGTGCGTATAAAAAAGTCCTGGCCAGCGATGCCCAGAATGCCGAAGCGCAACTGGGCATGATCGAGGTGCTGATCGCGACCCAACGCATACCCGCCGCGCGTGAGGCGCTGGCCCGCCTGACGATGCCGGCGCAGGATCAGCCTCAACCCTCGGCCAACTGGCAACGGCGACTGGCCAACGCCTGGCTGGGCGCTGGCGATAAAGAGCGCGCCAGGGCGCTGCTCGCCGACCTGCTGAAAACCCCGCAAAGCGACCCGCTGATCTACCGCGATGCCGCGCGTTTACAGGCCAAAGACAATCCGCAACAGGCGCTGGACCGCTACGCCCAGGCCATGGCCGCGGCCGGTCTGATCAAGCCTGATGAAGCCAGCCCACGAGACAACGTCGCCCTGACCCGCGCCAGCCGCGCCCAGGACAACGACGACTGGTTGCCGCGCAGCCTGCGCAGCGATGTCGATGAGCTGTATCAACAGCAAAACACCACGGTCAACGTCTACCACGACATGACCCGGCGCACTGACAGCACCTCGCCGGGCATTTCCGACCTGACCACCCAGACCACGATCGTGCGTGTCGATACGCCGGTCGCTGGCGGCCATGGCTTTGTCCAGGCCGAGCAGGTCGACCTCGATGCCAGCAAATTCGATACCGATGAAAACGGCCTGCACACCGAAGCGTTCGGCACCTGTGCGGTACGAGTGCGAAACCGGGCCACCGGCGAACTGGTGACCAACGGCTGCCGCAGCACTTCGCAAAGCACCAGCGGCCCCAGCGTGGCCGTGGGCTGGAAAAACGAGCAAGTGGCGGTCGACATCGGCCATACGCCGCAGGGCTTTGAAGTGGGCAACTGGCTGGGCGGCGTCGCCTACAGCGGTATCTGGAAGTCGGTAGGCTGGACCCTGACCGCTTCGCGCCGGCCGATGAGCAACTCGGTGGTGTCGTACGCCGGTGCCGTGGACCCGGTGACCGGCATCCGCTGGGGCGGGGTAACCAGCAATGGCTTTACCCTGAGCATGAGTTACGACCAGGGCGGCATCGATGGCCTGTGGGCCAGCCTGGGCACCCATTGGCTGCGCGGCAAGAACGTGGCCGACAACCATCGGCTTTCAGCGATGGCCGGTTATTACTATCGCCTCAAGGACAGCGCCGACGAACGCATGCGCACCGGCCTGACCCTGATGTACTGGGGCTACGACAAAGACCTGAGCGAATACACCCTGGGGCAGGGCGGCTATTACAGCCCGCAGCAGTATTACTCGATCGGCGTGCCGCTCAGCTATGCCTGGCGCAACGCCAACTGGTCGGCGCAACTGGAAGGCTCGGTCGGCTGGTCGTTCTCCAGCACCGACAGCAGCGACCTGTACCCGCTGGGCGTACCGCTCGGTGATGGCGATGACGTGGATGGCAACGACACCACCCTGACCAAGTCCGGCAGTAGCAGCACCGGCGTCAGCGCACGCCTGCAAGCCCAGGTCGAACGGCGCCTGAGCGACCACCTGATGCTCGGCACCGGCGTTTCGCTGCAACACAGCGAAGGCTACGCACCCAGCCGGGCGATGCTGTACCTGCGCTACAACTTCGACGAATGGCAAGGCAATTTGCCAATGCCGATTGAGCCGGTGACGCCGTATGGGGATATGCGCTGAGGGGGGATTTTGTGGAAATACGTGGCTCGAATGGAGCGCATGATGATGCATTGCTATTTACTATGATTCAGCTTTGAATCGAGCAACGATCAGAAGGCACCCCATCATGGCAACCACCACGAAACCCCGATCTGTCATAGCTAGCGTCTCTGAGCGTCTGACCTGTGAAGCCTTGGCCGATGTTGACGCCGGTCGCGTAATTGACCACCAGGCTGTTCAGGCCTGGGCTGATAGCCTCAGCACCAACACGCCGTTGCCGGCACCGCGCTCAATGTGGCACAACCGCGATGATCGATAGTCAAGGCGCAGCCTCCTTTCTATGCCATCGCCTTTCTCAAAAGCGGCACCAGCGCATCGGTGGCACTCAACAATTCAGCCAGCAATGCCTCATCTACGTCCATATAGCCTTCGTACTCCGCCAGATTGCGACGCTCATGACACAGCGCGAACAGTCGTACCTGAACCTTGCTCAACCCCAGCGTATGAACCAGGCATTGAAAAACCAGATAACGACGGTCCGAGCGATACCCTTGCAATCGCATCGCCGTCAGTGCCAAGGCGTGAGCGGCGTTGTACGCCAGATCGAAGCGGCTGGCGAAAGAGAGTTCTGAACTGTGCGCATCCTTGAGACGATCGACTGCCGAACCAAACAGCCCTTCACATTCCTTTTTATCCGCAGGCTCAACTTTGAGGTTGCCGCTGCGTACAAGGTTGTCGAGATTATCGTTAGAGCCCATTCGTTACCTTTTCCGGGTCTTGGCCAATCAGATCGATTTTTTCCTGCTGGTTGACGCGAGTGACGAAACTGCTGCCTGCCGCCTTTTTGCTCTGCCAGTCGGCGACGCTATAAAGCACAGGGTTGATCGTACGCCCCAGTTGTTCTTCCACCTCCAGCAAGCGCTCCATGACCTCGCCGTAACTCAGTTGTTCGCCAATCAGCATGAGGTCAATATCGCTACCATCATGCTCGTCGCCCTTGGCGATGGAGCCATAGACAAAAGCCCACGTCAGCTGCACGGCCAAAGGTGCCAATGCCGTACGCAGTACCTCCGCAATGCCAAAAGTCTTGCGCACGATGCCGGCCAATTCTCCATAGATGGGACAAGCAGGATTGGCCTGGTAGTGCGTCTGGTTACCTTGACGGCTCAAGGTGAGGATACCGGCACGGTGCAAGCGCTCCAGCTCGCGCATCAGACTACCTTTACCCACCTTGGCCCAACGGGCTATTTCATTTGCATAAAAGCTCTGGTCCGGCTTGCCGTACAACAGTCCCAGGACTTTTTGCTGGGTTGTAGAAAACAGTGCATCGCTCAATGAAATAGCTGACATGGCTAACACCATAGGTCCCAAAAAGGGAACGATAGGTCCCTTTTTGGGAATCATCAAGGCTTTAGGGGAAGTTTGCACTAAACGACTTGTAAGGCTGCTCTCTGGCCAGGCGTTTTACCGTTGCTATCTGCAATGCATGTTTGTCTATCAGGCCGCGAAATAATCAATCAAACCAACGTTCGGAACATTCGTACAAGAGATACAGAGCAGTCCTGTAGGCGTAATGCCGATCGATCAAGGGCTATTCGGTATTGCCACGCTTTGTCGCTGGCATAGCGATGTCGCGCAGCAGATATGGGACGGTAGAAGCCTGCTTGGCGTGGGCCACACTCGGACGACCGGCTGCATGCGCATAAGCAAGGTCGGGGGAAGATCGACCACTAATCAAGCCATGCCTTGCATGAGTTTTTACAGGCGCCTATCCTGCATAGGTCTGACCTATGCAGGAGTATGAATCATGCGCACAGTCTCTATCTTCAAAAACGGCAGTAATCAGGCCATTCGCCTGCCTGCCGACATGGCCTATGAGGGCATTGGCGAGCTGGAAATCACTCGTGTAGGCGATACCATCACCTTGCGCCCAGCGCGGCCTGACTGGTTATCTCTCGCTAAACAACCCAAAGCGGATGAGGATTTTCTACAGGAGCGTCCTGCCGTTGTCAGCGATGAAGGCAGGTTCAACCTTTGACCACTTACATGCTCGATACCTGCATCTGCTCCTTCATCATGCGTGAGCTTCCCGAGTCTGTTCTACAGCGCTTGGCTGAGCAGGTAGCGCGCAAGAACCGCATTGTCATATCCGCTGTTACCTACGCGGAAATGCGCTACGGGCAGATCGGTAAAAAAGCATCGCCCAGGCATAAAACGCTGGTAGATGATTTTGTAAAGCGCCTCGACGGGATCCTGGCATGGGATCAGAGCGCTGTGGATTCCACGATCATGGTAAAGCGCGCGCTCTCTGACGCGGGATTGTCGATCGGTGATAACGACACGGCGATTGCAGGGCACGCCATCGCCGCAGGTTGCAAGCTGGTGACAAATAATGTTCGTGAGTTCAGTCGAGTTCCTGGGCTCGACTATGAGGATTGGGTCTGATTTAACGTGGGGTTTGCTTCAACGGGAAAATTGAAGCCGGCAGCTCTATCTGATGAAGGAGCTGCACCCATGCATACCGATAATCCATCCAGAACCCGTACCCTCGCGCATCGTCGCCTGCATTTCTCTCGTGACCAGCAACCCTGTCCGGTTTACATCGTCTCGACGTAAGCGACGCATCGCCTGACTAAACGGGATCGGATTGCGCGGTTGCATGCCATGGTGATGCCCGGTATGGTTCGCCAGTCGCTGTAAATCCAGCGAACGGGCTTGGAAACCCGAATAGACAGAGGCGCAACAGCGCCCAGACCACGACTGCAGGCGCTTTTTTTGTGCCCGCAGCTCCGTGTTATGGCGGCTGTGTGTGGGAGGCTTCGTGCCTGCCGGTTTCCTTTGTCACCGGTTTTCCAACCTGCACACGGCTGCCACCCATTCGCTTGGAAACGAACGTGGCAGCTCTATCTGACGAAGGAGCTAACCCCATGCACACCCGCAATCCGTCCAGACCCCGCGCCCTCGCGCATCGCCGCCTGCATCACTCCCGTGCCCTGGAATCCTGTCCGGGTTACATCGCTTCGACGTAACCCACGCATCTCCTGAAAAAACGGGATCGCGGCCGCCCTTGAAGGTGGCCGCGACAGTGATCTGTATTCCAGGGCCACAGGGCCGGCGGAAAAAATAATGAACATTAAAAACGGCGCACCGGCGCCAACGGGTTCGGCTTGCCTGAAAAAAGCCATCGAGCTGTTTTTTGTCGTGCATCCCAAGGTGGCCAAGCCGCTGCTGGGGCCCTTTCTGACGGCCGCTGATGCCGAGTGCGGGCGCTTGGTGATTCGCAGTAAAGGTGCTTTTGTCGAAGCCCGAACGGTCGTCTCGATCGAACACTTCATTAATGGGCATGCGGTGAACAATGGGCAGGTTTGCCGGGTGCTGTTGGGGATTTCGGCGCCTGGGAGACCAGCATGAGTCAGTCCATCGAGTCATTGCCTGAGCTGTCTCCGCGTCCTGATTACGCCATCGATCACACCGGCAAGCAGCGCGGAAAAATGACCGCCATTGCCTGGTATCGCGCAAGCACCATGGGCAAAGGTGCGTTGTGGTTGTGTCGCTGCGAGTGTGGGTTGTTTGAGTTTCGGCGGCCTGGGACTTGGGAAACCCGACCACATCCTGACGACATGTGCGATGTGTGTTTGCGGGCAAAAGGGCCTAATTCCAAAGTCACCGCTCAAGCCCGATTCCAGCAATGGACGGATGGATTGCGCAGTCTTGGGCTTACGGAAAACGAAATAACCCAGATCACCGTGTCGGGCAAAGCGATAGAAACCCGAGGCAAGACCGCCGCTGAAATCCGCGAGCAGCTCGCCAAGGGGCGGCCATGAAAATTGCCACGGTGTTGTTTCGTGACGCGCTGCAATCGGTCTATGGCCCGCTCGACTGGCTGCCCGTAGGCGATGGCGAGATTCATCGCTTTCATGTGCCGGGCGATAAACCAGGCCGGCTCAATGGCTGGTATGTGTTGTTCATCGATGCCATCGCTGCCGGTGCGTTTGGCAGCTGGAAAACGGGCAACACTCACACCTGGTGCAGCCGGCAACCACAGAATCAGCAGGAAGCCGAACAGATACGTGAACACATAGCGCAGGCGCGGCGTCGACGTGAAACCGAGCGTCTGCGTTGCCAGCAACAGGCTGCCGAGGTGGCGCTGTGTTGGTGGCGTAAAGCGTGCGGTGCCGATCCCGAGCATGCTTATCTGGTGGCCAAGCAGATCGATCCATACACCCTTCGTCAGCGCGGCGATGAACTGCTTGTCCCGCTGTACGCCAACGGGCAACTGGTGAATCTGCAACGTATTGGACCGGACGGTTCCAAACGCTTCCTTAGCGGCGGCAAGGTACAAGGCTGCTATTCGCCAATCGGCACCGTCAGTCCCGATCAACCGCTGTGCATCTGTGAAGGCTGGGCCACCGCTGCCACGTTGCATCAAAGCGGCTACAGCGTTGCCGCCGCCATGAATGCCGGCAATCTCAAGCCGGTGGCGCTGGCACTGCGCGCCCGGTATCCCGATCTGCAACTCATCATCGCCGGCGACGATGATCGACAAACCAAAGGCAACCCTGGCCGCACCTTCGCCAATGCCGCCGCCATCGCGGCCGGTGCATTGGTGACCTTTCCCGGCTGGCCTGCCGAGGCGCCGCTGGAGCTGACCGATTACAACGATCTTGTTATGTGGAGGCGCGCCCATGGCCTCGCCTGAATTTCCCGTCCATTTGAGCCCCAATGCGCCCGAAGTAGTGCCTGATCGCCCTTGTTGGGCGGTGTACGAGCACTGGGTCAGCAACGAGAAAGGCCGACGCCTCAAACCCGGTGTGTACTGGCATGGCTATAAGCGTTTGCTCGGCGATGATGAGTCAGATGACGAAGACAGCCGCACCATCGTCGATGAATGGATTTCCACTCCTGTCACCGTCATGGCGCGCACCACCAACAGCGACGACGACAGTTATGGTCGCCTGTTACGCCTGCTGACCGACGACGGTGCAAAGGAACTGATTGTTGCCATGGAGGTGTTCGGCGGCAGCGGTGAAGACGTTCGTCGTCAGTTGTTCGGCATGGGCGCGATCATCGCCATCAAGAAGCGCGGCCCGTTCATGGAGTACCTGCTCGACCAGAAGCCGATCCAGGTGTTTGCCACCACCTGCCGACCGGGCTGGCATGAATCGGGCGCGTTTGTGTTGCCCGGCCGCACTATTGGCAGCGATAAAGTGCGCTACCAGAGCAGCGGCAAAACTCAATTACTGTTCAGTCGGCGCGGCAGTCTGGCGGGTTGGCAGGCCGAAGTCGCTGCTCGATGCGCAGGCAATCCGGTGCTGACCCTGGCCATCGGTTGCGCGCTGGCCGGGCCGCTTTTGAGTCTGGTGGGCGTGCTTGGCGGCGGTGTGCATCTGGTCGGCGACAGCTCCAGCGGCAAGTCGCTGGCGCAACTGGTGGGCTCTTCGGTGTGGGGCGATCCGGGCGTGTTCGCGGTGTCGTGGGACATGACCAAGGGCGGTCTGGAAATCGAAGCGTCGAGTCGCAACGACACGATGCTGCCACTGGATGAGATCAAACGTGCCGATCCCAAGCGGGTGCAGGAAATGGCCTATGCGCTGGCCAACGGGCAAGGCAAAGGCACGATGACCCGCGACCGTGAAGCGCGGGACAAACTGAGCTGGCGTTTGTTGTCTCTCTCCAGCGGTGAGCGCTCCTTGTCCGAACATGCCGCCATTGGCGGTAACAGCGCTCATGCCGGCGCCGAGCTGCGTATGGTCGACGTCAACGCCGGCACCCGTACACATCGCGCTTTTGATGAGTTGCATGGGCTGGCCGGTGCTGATTTTCATCGTCTGTTGACCGTCGCCGTGGCGGCCCACCATGGACATATCGGCCCGGCTTTCGTCGAGCATCTGCTGGCCAGCGACGACAGGCCTGCATTGCTGGAAAACTTCGCAGAAGTCCGTAGCCGATTCGTTGAAGACAACGCGCAAGCCGGACGCATAGCGGATCGCTTTGCCGTGATTGCCCTGGCCGGGGAAATGGCGATCACCTATGCGTTGTTGCCTTGGCCACCGGGCAGTGCACTGGAGGACTGCCTTTTACTCTTCAGGGAATGGCAGTTGCGCATGGGCAGCGGCAACGCCGAAGACCGGCAAATCCTCGCCGGCATTTCGGACTTCATCGACAAGCACGGCAGCAGCCGCTTCTCGGACATCGCCGAAGACACGACTGACAACAAGGTGCACAATCGGGCCGGCTACTGGGAACTGCTGGATGGCAAGCGCCTGTACCTGTTCAACAAGCCGGCGTTGATCGAGGCGGCGAATGGGTACGGTTTGAGTCGGGTTATCAAGGCGCTGGAAGGCGCCGATGTGTTGGCCAGACGCGACGCCGACCGTAAGCGCAGCACCAAGAATTACCGCTTGCCGGGTGGCGGTCAGGCGCGCTTGTACGTCATCGACCCCAATGGACTGGAGGTCGAGAGCGCCTGAATAGAGCGGTAAAAGAGACAACGCTACGATCGGGTTAGCAGGCGTTGCCACAAAAAACCGTGTGGCAACGAGATGGCAACATAAAAACCGGCTAGAGGCCCCGTATTCCGTGGTTGTTGCCACCGTTGCCACTGTTGCCACCGTTTTTTCGATTACAGGAACCTGTGCTGTGAGGTGTTTCGGTAACCCGGCCGTTGTGATTACGGCCCGCTAAAAAGGCAAGTGGCAGGTTCGCCATGACGGGTCAGATGCCTAAAGGTAGGCCGGATCGAAAAAGCATGATTTCACAGGAACCTGAAATCGGTGGCAACGGTGGCAACAGTGGCAACGCCCAACAACGACGGGCCTCTCAGGCGTTGCCACCCGATAAAGGAAGTGGCAACAGTGGCAACACAAACACGTTTTTGAATGAAGGTTAGGCGCCCCATGCCGTCTTTCGCTTCGACAAGAAGACGGCGCCTGTCCAGGATCCGTATTGACTGTGCAGCGCATGCCCAAGGTTTCAGTTGGATATTACGACTGCCGGGTAATCATTCCGCCGTCAATGCGAAGCGAGTTCTTGAAAGAATTGAGGGTTGGTCTGAATGGTTGCCAGGACCTTTGCAGCCAGCCCGGTCGGGTTACGTCTGCCGGTCTCCCAGCTTTTTATAGTGTCCACGCTGGTACCCAGCACTTTCGCCATTTCGTCTTGCGTGACATTGAGCTGTGCACGGATTGCCTTGACGTCGGTCAACTCAAAGCGCGTGACGCGGGCAGGCGCTGTGACGCCATTTTTAATCTCGACGGCTTCTTCAAGAGAGGCTTTCAGCTCATCAAAAAAATTCATGCGACACCTCATCTTTCAGTCGTTTTGTCAGGTCTTTCAACACTGCTTTTTCAGCCTCTGTCAGGCTGTCTTTGCTGCTTTTCGGATAGGCCATCACCAGGTAGATAACCTCGGCAGTGGCGAGAAAGTAAATAACTCGCGCGCTACCACTTTTTCCCTGAGATCCGCTCGCCATCCTGATTTTGCGCAGTCCTCCCGTATGTTTGATCAGCTCGCCTTTGTCAGGTGATTCGATCAGCGTTCCAGGCTTATGCCGCACGACAACTGCACATCACACCGCCGCGTTTGAGTGCCCTGTGACCGCGGAAAAGCACGGCCAGAGCGGTCCACACGCTTTTATAGCTAGATATCTAGCTATCTAAATAAATTGATTTTCTCTATAAACAACGGTTTTAGATCGCCAATAATATGGCGCCATATCTCCGGTGCATTTCCGTTCATCCAGAAGAAAACGGCAAGTAGTATCAAATTATTGACACTGTCATACTGATATTACACATTAGCAACTAATGCTTTCTTACAGGGTCTGCAACCCTCAGCCCCTTTTAAGAGGTCAACCGTATGCACCGTGCCGATGACATTGCCGGGTTATTCCAGAACCTTGATGCAAGTACTGACGCTTATCTGGAAATCGACACTCACTTTGACTACAAAGAGCCGCCCGTCGCGCCTTTGCGATCAGTGCCTGTGGCTGTGTCTGAGCCTGTGCAATCCGTGGCCGAGGTGTTGCCTCTGGACGTTGCGCCTGTCTCGCTGACGAAACACCCCATCGAAACGCCCGTTGCAATGCCAGAGCAGCCTCCAGCGCCTGCCGTAAAAACCGAGCACGTGCCCTCCCGCTCGATACCGGCGCCGTTGCGCTCGTTGCTGGCTGAGGTGGCCAAGGCCCGTCAGGCCGAAGCCGAAGCCCGCAACAACGAAGCCTTGCAGCAGTCGTTGTCCAAGACCGCGCCGCCGGCCATTCAGGCCCGCGTGATTGCTGTGGTGTCGGCCAAGGGCGGGGTTGGCAAGAGCACGCTGTGCGCCGCGCTGACCCGGACCGTGGCGTTGCCCGGCGGGCGCAGTATCGCCGTGGAGCTCGACCCTCAGGATTGCCTGCGTCATCACCTCGATGCCAGCCCCGATGTGGCCGGCCTGGCCCCGGGCAGTCTGCGGGGTGAAAGCTGGAATGAGCTGCTGCTGACAGGCTCCGGCAATACTCAGGTGCTGCCTTATGGCGCGTTGATCGCCGGCGAGCGCAGCACGCTGGAGCAGTACCTTGATCATGACCCGCATTGGCTGGCCCGGCAGATCGAGCGCATGCAGCTCACGGCGCGGGATGTGCTGGTGCTGGACGTTGCATCCGGCCCTTCGCGTTACCTGGACCAGGCGCTGAACGTGGCCAGCCACGTGTTGGTCGTGCTCGATACGGAAGCGGCTGGCTACCTGACGCTGGACGCGATGGAGCGCGCACTGGAACCGCTGGCCAGGCGCCGTCAGCCGCCTGCCTGTCATTACGTGGCCAACCGTTTCGATGTGTCGCGCGCGTTCAGTAGCGATATGTATGAAGTGCTGCGTCGCCGTCTGGGCGAGCGACTGGTGGGCCGGGTACGCCTCGATCAGACCATCGCCGAGGCGCTGGCCTACGGTACTGATCCGTTGCAGGCCCAAAGGCCGACCGCGGGCGTACAGGACCTGCTTGACCTGGGCAGTCGGCTCACGCTGCAGCTCATGGCAGAGCATGGACAAGAGACACGTGAGTCGTCTATTTCATGAATGCCCCTTTACCCGAAGTGCCCCCGCTGCGGGCGCCCCTGAAATCGCGCCTGCAGGGTTTGCATGATCGCGTCTATAACCGCTCCCCGGTTGCGCTCAAGAGCCTGAAGCTGGCCGCCATGCTGCTGGGCATGCTGTTGTTTTTCTTCATCGTCTCGGTGCCCTTTGACCTGCTGACCCAAAGCGCCTTCGGTGTCATGTGCTTTGCCGCCGCCGTGTGCCTGCGCCGGTCTGCCAACCGCCTGGCGATTCTGGCGATGATTGTGTTGTCGCTGATCATGTCGCTGCGCTACATGTACTGGCGCATCACCTCCACGCTGGGCTTCGAGAACGGCGTCGACATGCTGTTTGGCACCGGCCTGTTGCTGGCCGAGCTGTATGCCCTGGTGGTGCTGGTGTGCGGTTACCTGCAGACCTGTTGGCCGCTGCGCCGGGATCCGGTGCTGATGCAGGGCTCACCGGACACCTGGCCTGTGGTGGATGTGTTCATTCCGACCTACAACGAATCGCTGTCGATCGTGAAGCTGACCCTCTTTGCAGCGCAAGCCATCGACTGGCCGCGCGAAAAGCTGCGCGTGCACCTGCTCGATGATGGCAAGCGTGAAGAGTTTCGCGAGTTCTGCGAGCAGATCGGGGTGAATTATCTGACCCGCGACAACAATGATCACGCCAAGGCCGGCAACCTCAACGAAGCGCTGAAGGTCACCGACGGCGAGTACATCACGATCTTCGACGCCGACCACGTGCCGACCCGTTCCTTTCTGCAGTTGTGCATGGGCTGGTTCATCAAGGACTCCAAGCTGTCGATGTTGCAGACGCCGCACTTTTTCTTTTCGCCCGACCCGTTCGAAAAGAACCTCGACACCTTTCGCAGCGTGCCCAACGAAGGCGAGTTGTTCTATGGCGTGGTGCAGGACGGCAACGACCTGTGGAACGCGGCGTTTTTCTGTGGCTCGTGCGCGGTCATCCGGCGCACGGCACTGGAAGAAATTGGCGGTGTGGCCACCGAGACCGTCACTGAGGACGCGCACACCGCGCTCAAGCTCAGCCGGGCCGGTTACAACACTGCTTACCTGGCCATTCCTCAGGCGGCAGGTCTGGCCACCGAAAGCCTGTCACGGCACATCCGCCAGCGGGTGCGCTGGGCACGCGGCATGGCGCAGATCTTTCGTACCGACAACCCGCTGCTGGGCAAGGGCCTGACGCTGGGTCAGCGATTCTGCTACCTCAATGCCATGCTGCACTTTTTCTATGGCCTGCCGCGCCTGGTGTTTCTGACCGCGCCCCTGGCTTTTCTGTTTTTCGATGCGCGAATCTTTCAGGCCTCGGCGCTGATGATCACGGTGTATGTGCTGCCGCACATTTTGCACTCCAACATCACCAACTCGACCATGCAGGGGCGCTTTCGCCATTCGTTCTGGAACGAGGTCTACGAGACGGTCCTGGCCTGGTACATCATGGGGCCGGTGCTCATGGCGCTGATCAACCCGAAATTCGGTGGCTTCAACGTCACCGACAAGGGCGGGATCATCGATAAAAAGTTTTTCGAGTGGCGCCTGGCGCGTCCTTACATCGTGCTGCTGGGTCTGAACCTGACCGGCCTGGTGATCGGCATCGGCATGCTGATCGAAGGCAGCAACGAAGAGGGCGCGATGGTCACGGTGCTGATCAACCTGGCCTGGACGGTCTACAACATCATCATCACCGGCGCCGCCGTGGCGGTGGCCAGCGAAACCCGTCAGGTACGCCGCGAGCCGCGTGTGGCCGCCAGCCTGCCGATGCGCCTGGAACGCGCCGACGGCAGCGTGATGGACGCTGTGACCCTGGACTTCTCGCAAAAGGGCCTGGGCTTCAGGTTGCCTGAAGGACAAAGCATCGAACGCGGCGAAGCGCTGCACGTGGTGCTGTTTCGCAAAGACACGCTCAGCCGGTTTCCGGCCACCGTGGTTTTCAGCCATGGCTCGATGGCCGGTGTGCAGTTCGATCACCTGACCCTGCGTCAGCAGAGCGAGCTGGTACGCCTGACCTTTTCGCGGGCCGACACCTGGGCTGCGACCTGGGGCCGCGGAACCATCGATACACCCCTCAAAGCAATGCGTGAAGTCTGCGGCATCAGCCTGCGGGGTGTCAGCGAGCTGCTCAACGCTACCCGCCAGGCCTGGCGCGCCCGACGTACACCGGCACCGGCTCCCGACTCTGTTATGGAAAAATAATGATCTGCAAATCGATGGAAAGCCGCCAAGCGGGTAATGCCTCACGCTGCCTTGCAGCCTTTGTGTCGTCGCTGTTGCTGCTGGGCGTCAGCCCTTCAGGCATGGCCGCGCCGGTCGCGCCGCCCGTTGCCCCGCCCGTCGTCGCCCCGCCAGAGGCGAGCGTGCCGGGCAGCGGGGTAAGCGTCACCCTCAAGCAACTGGGGCGCAATTACCCGATGGTGCTGCGCGGCATCGATTCCAACGACACGGTCAACTTCAATGTGCGTGCCGACCAGGTGGTGACCGGTGCGCGCCTGACCCTGGAGTACAGCTATTCGCCGTCGCTGCTGGCGGACCTGTCGCAGATCAACGTACTGGTCAACGACGAAGTTGCCGCCAGCCTGCCGTTGCCCAAGGACGGTGCCGGAAAGCCGCAGACCCAGACGGTCGACATCCCGGCGCAAATGATCACCGAGTTCAACCGCCTGAGCCTGCAGTTCATCGGTCACTACACGATGAGTTGCGAAGACCCGCAGCATTCCAGCCTGTGGGCGCGGATCAACAACGACACGCGCCTGGACCTTCAGGTGTCGCCGTTCATTCTGCCCAACGACCTGGCGATTCTGCCGCTGCCGTTTTTTGATCGCCGCGACGACCGTGACGTAATGCTGCCGGTGGTTCTGGGCAGCGCGCCCGATAACACCACCCTTGAAGCGGCCGGTGCGCTGGCGTCCTGGATCGGCGCGGCCAAGAGCCATTCGCGAATCGCGACCTTCCCGGCGCATTTCGACGATCTGCCTGCCAAGGGCAACGCACTGGTGCTGCTCAAGGGCACCGGGCCTCTGCAACTGGGCAGCTTGTCGATGCCGGCGGCCAAGGGGCCGACCCTGACGATGATGGCCCATCCGAACGACCCCGACAGCAAGCTGCTGGTCATCACCGGGCGGGACTCGGCCGAGCTCAAGCAGGCGGTCAATGCACTGGTGGTCGGCAGCCAAAGCCTGGTCGGCAGCAGCGTGCAGGTCGAGCGGGTCGAGGTGCTCAAGCCTCGCAAACCGTACGATGCGCCGAACTGGCTGCCCAGCGACCGTCCGGTCAAGCTCGGTGAACTGATCGCGACCAGCAAGCTGGATGTGGCCGGCTACGCGCCGGGCGAAATCACGGTGCCGCTGAACCTGCCGCCGGACCTGTTCAACTGGCGTGAAGACGGCGTGCCGTTGCAGCTCAAGTACCGCTATACGCCGCAGCAGCGTTCCAATAACTCCTCGATCATCGTCAGCCTCAACGACA
The DNA here is from genome assembly GCF_055284095.1 of Pseudomonas sp. HP_08. Taxonomy (NCBI): domain Bacteria; kingdom Pseudomonadati; phylum Pseudomonadota; class Gammaproteobacteria; order Pseudomonadales; family Pseudomonadaceae; genus Pseudomonas; species Pseudomonas sp. HP_08. Next base: position 103,478 of record NZ_JBTOQC010000008.1, read on the forward strand.
GCCTGATCAAGGCCGAGTCACTGCCGTCGGTTGATAAGCTCGACCGCTCGATCGTGGCCAGGCTGACCGGCGAAAACGACACGATCAGCCGTGAAATGAAGATGTACCTGCCGCTCAACGCAGCCGCCCTGCAATCGCGCCTGCAGCTGCGCTACATGTTCGACTACATCAAGCAGGGCGAATGTGGCGACATCATCATCGACAACATGCGCGGCAGCATCGACCCGGAGTCGACCCTGGACCTGAGCGGTTACAACCACTTCATGGCCATGCCGAACCTGGGCGTGTTCAAGGATTCCGGTTTCCCGTTCACCCGCATGGCCGACCTGTCGCAGACCGCTGTGGTGCTGCCGGACAACGCCAGTGCTGAAGACATCAGCGCTTACCTGAGCGTGCTGGGCCGTTTCGGCGGCTCGACCGGGTACCCTGCGACCGGCGTCGCGGTGATTCAGGCCGCGCAGATCGGCAGCGCCGCCGACAAGGACATTCTGGTCTTGTCATCGGGCACCGATCAGCCGTTGCTCAAGCAGTGGGCCGATCGCTTGCCAATGGCCGGCGATGGCCAGCAGCGCAGCTTTGAGGTTTCGGACCTGGCCTTTCGCTTGCGCGACTGGATGAGCCCGGACCCGGATGAAAACCAGCGGCGTGCGCGTATGGCCATTGCGTTCTCCAGCAACACACAAAGCACCTTTTTGACCGGTTTCGAATCGCCCTTGCACAAAGGCCGCAGTGTGGTATTAATGTCCAGTGGCCAGCCATCTGGCCTGACCGATGTGACCCGCGCGCTGGACACCAGCGACAAAGTGCAGGGCAGTCTGGTCGTGGTGCGCGGCAATTCGGTCGAGGCTCTGGTGGCCGAGCAGCAGTACTTTGTCGGTGAACTGAACCCGGTCAAGTACGCGCAATGGCTGATGTCGCGCAATGTACTGTTGATGTTGCTAATCCTGGCGGTCTGCGTCGCGCTGGTCAGTGGCCTGGCCTATCTGGCGCTGCGTTCGCTGGCCAAGCGTCGTCTGGGAAACGGATAACCCATGTTGGCTTTACTCATGAACCCGCGTCGTAGTACGCGCTGGCTGGCGGGGTTGTTGATGGCAGCGGTGCTGACACCGCTCACGGCGGCCGAGCGCTGTGACAGCCCGACCTGGCCGCTATGGCAGAACTACGCGCAACGCAATGTCCAGGACGATGGACGCATGCTCGAGTCGAGCATGGAGCCCAATCACAGCACCTCCGAAGGCCAGTCCTATGGCATGGTCTTCGCGCTGGTGGCCAATGACCGCAAGCGCTTCGACGCGTTGTGGTCGTGGACGGTCGCCAACATGATGGGCTCCGACCTCAAGACCCGCCTGCCGGGCTGGTTATGGGGCAAGGGCAAGGATGGCGTGTGGCAGATCCAGGATGACAACTCGGCCTCCGATGCCGATTTGTGGATGGCCTACGCACTGCTTGAAGCAGCGCGCCTCTGGCAGGCCCCTGCTTACCGCGACGATGCCCTGGCTTTGCTCAACACCATTGAAGCGCGACTGGTCGTCGACTTGCCCGGCCTGGGCAAAATGGTGCTGCCCGGCCCTGAAGGCTTTGCGCAGCCCGATCATTTATGGCGCCTGAACCCCAGCTATCTGCCCATTCCCTTGTTGCGCCGCCTGGCCAAAGAGGCGCCGCACGGACCCTGGAAAGAGATCGCCGACAACACCTTAAAGATGATCCAGGCGACCAGTCCGAAGGGCTTTGTGGCAGACTGGCTGGGTTATCGTGGCACCTCGCCCAAAACAGGGCTGTTCGTGGTCGACCCGTCCAAGGGCGAACTGGGCAGTTATGACGCTATTCGCGTTTACCTGTGGGCTGGCATGACCCCTGCATCCGACCCGCTGGCGGCTGCGCTGCTGACACGTCTGGACGGCATGTCGGCCAGCACCGCGTCCAGCGGCGTGCCACCGGAAAAAGTTCAGGTCATGAGCGGCGCAAGCGAGGGCCAAGGGCCTTTTGGTTATTCCGCGGCGTTGTTGCCTTACTTCCAGACCAAGGGACAAACCTGGCTGGTCGAGCAACAACGACGCACGGTTGATCGTGGTATTGCCCGGGTCCTGAAGAACGATCCGCAAGACCGCACGGAACCGGCTTATTACAACTTTATGCTCAGCCTGTTTGCCTTGGGCTGGATTGAACAACGCTATCAGTTCCGCCATGACGGAACCCTTAAATTGTCTTGGGAGACTTCATGCCCGCCAGTCGCCACACGTTAGTTATCGGGCTACTTACAGCAATCGCAGCCAATAACGTTGCCAACGCTGAAACTTCTGCAGTACAGGCCCAGTTGATCGAGCAGGGCCAATACTGGCAAGCGCGTTCGAACGCGGTGCGGGCCGCCGAAATCTGGCAGAAAGTGCTGCAGCAAGACCCCAACCAGGTCGATGCGCTGTATGGCATGGGCTTGATTGGCGTCAACAAGAACCAGCCGCAGCAGGCCCAGAGTTATCTGGCACGACTGCGCGCCCTGACGCCGCCGCCTGCGCAGGCGATCCAGCTGGAGCAGGATATTTCCCTGACCCAGTCGGACAACAAGGCGCTGCTCGAAGAGGCCCGGCGTCTGGCCGATGCCGGTGAGCGCGACAAGGCCACGGCTGCGTTTCGCAAGCTGTTCAATGGCCGTGTGCCGCAGGGCAGTATCGGGCGTGAGTACTACACCAACCTGGGCTTCAGCAACACCGACTGGCCCGAGGCCCGCCAGGGCTTCGAGCGTCTGATCAAGCAAAACCCGAACGACTCGGTGCTGGCGCTGTTTTACGCCAAGCACCTGGCCCGCCGTGAAGACAGCCGCGACGAAGGCATTCGTTCGCTGGCCCGCCTGAGCACCCATCCCGATATCGCCGGTGACGCCGACCAGAGCTGGCGTCTGGCGCTGGTCTGGAGCGGCTCGCCGACGGCGGCCCAGGTGCCGCTGTTCGAAGAGTTTCTCAAGGTCCACCCGGACGATCAGGAAATCCGCGACCAGATGAACAAGGGCCGGCAGCAGCAGGCCGGTGCCGGTGCTTCCGGCTGGCAGCAGGATCCGCAAGTGGCCCGTGGCCTCAAGGCTTTGGAAAAGGGCGATCTGGCCACTGCCGAAGCCGCGTTCAACGAGCGCCTGAAAGCCAAGCCTAACGATGTCGACGCCCTGGGTGGCCTGGGTGTGGTGCGTCAGCAACAGAACCGTCCTGCCGAAGCCGAGCAACTGCTGACCCGCGCCACCCGCCAGACCGGTGGCGAGCGCTGGAAAAGCGCGCTGGAGAATGTCCAGACCTGGACGCAGCTGCAACAGGCTCGCGACCTGCAGGCCAAGGGGCAGGGCAGCAAAGCCCTGGAGGCGGCGGCCCAGGCGGTGCGTCAGAACCCGTCCAGTGTCGATGTGCGCCTGGCCCAGGCCGATATCCAGGCCCAGGCCGGTCAGTTTGAAGCGGCGCATGCCAGCTACCGCCAGGTACTGTCCAGCGACCGGGGCAATGCCCGGGCCATTCGCGGCCTGATCAATGTTCTGGCCCAGAGTGGCCAGGTCAATGAAGCGCTGCGCCTGATCGATACGTTGTCCATCGCCGAACAGGCCAAGATGGGCGACAGCGGCAGCTTCAAGGCGCTGCGTGCCATTCAGGTCGCGCGCCTTGCCGAGCAGCGCGGCGATACGCCGGCGGCCCAGGCCGCCCTGAGAGAGGCGGTCAGCAACGACCCGGACAACGTCTGGACACGTTTCGACCTGGCGCGCCTGTACCTCAAGACCAATGAAGCACCGAAGGCCCGTGCACTGATCGACGACCTGCTCAAGAGCCAGCCGAACAACATCGATGCGCTCTACACCAGCGCCTTGCTGTCGGTGGAAATGGGTCAGTGGAAAGATGCGCAGATGACCTTTGCGCGTATTCCCGTCGACCAGCGCACCCCTGAAATGAAAGCCCTGGCAGACGAAGTCACCATGACCGTGCAGGTCAATCTGGCCGTCAGCATCGCCAAGCGTGGGCAGCGTCAGGAAGCGCTGGTGCTGCTTGATCGACTGCTGCCAGTGGCCAGTGCCACGCCGGAGCGTCAACTGACCCTGGCCAGCGCCTACATCGAAGCCGGTGAAGTCGAGCGCGGCCGCGCCATGGCCCGCACCGCCATCGCGCAGATCCGCTCGCCTTCCACCGATCGCACCCTGCAATACGCCGGCGTGCTGCTGACGGCGGGTGACGATGCACAGGTCAACCTGATCCTGCGCAACCTGCAAAGCCAGACCATGAACGCGCAGACCCGCAAGCGCTACGACGATTTGCTGTACCAGTACCGCATTCGTCAGGCCGACCTGCTGCGTGAAGGCGGCGACCTGACCGCGGCCAACGATACCCTGGCGCCGGCACTGGCCCAGCGTCCCAACGATATTCAGGGCGTGTCGGCGTTTGCCCGCCTGTACACGGCGCGCGGCGACAGTGCCAAGGCGTTCGAACTCTACAAACCCTTGTTGCAGCGTCAGCCAAACGACCCGCAAGTGCTGCTGGGCGCCGCCGATGCTGCCGTCAAGGCCAATGACCGCACCTTTGCCGACAAGGCGCTGGAGCAGTTCCTCAGGCTGGGCCGCTATGACGCGCTGACGCTGACCGAGGCGGCGCGCATCTACGAGAGCATTGGCAAGACCGGCGCCGCTGAAGAATTGCTGCGCAAGGCCGTGTCCATCGAACAGAACGAGAAGCAACGTGCACTGGCCGTTCAGGTCGGTCCGACCGTTTCTCCAGCCGCGACCCCGAACGCTTCTGCCGGCTCTGGCAGTGTGGCGGCCGCCGACGCGATTCCGCTGCCCGCCCAGGCAACGCTTGGCGGCGGCGACGCCGACAGCGCGCTTACCGGCGCACAAAGCGCCCTCAACCGTATTCTTGAGAAGCGCAGCGGCTACGTTACCCAGGGCCTGGCGGTGACCAGCAACAGCGGCAGCGAGGCCGGTCTGGGCAAGCTGACGATGGTCGAGGCGCCACTGGAGATCAATATCCCGCTGGGCGACAACCGCGTGGCGGTGCGTGTCACGCCGGTGACGCTCAATAGCGGCAGTGTGTCGGCCGATGCCGGCAGTCGCTTTGGTGGCGGTTCGACGGGTGATGCAGGTTCCAACCGTGAAACCGGCGTGGGCCTCTCGGTGGGCTTCGAGCGCCCGGCAGAAGGCTTGAAGGCAGACATCGGCACCACGCCGATGGGCTTTCAGTACACCACGGTCGCAGGCGGTGTCAGCGTTGACCGTCCATTGGGCGAAAACCCCAACCTGCGTTACGGCCTGAATGTGTCCAGGCGTCCGGTGACCGACAGCGTGACTTCGTTTGCCGGTTCCAAGGATGACCGCAGCGGCCTGTCGTGGGGCGGTGTGACCGCCAACGGCGGACGTGGCCAGGTCAGCTTCGACAACCAGACCATCGGCGGCTACGGCTACGGTTCCTGGCACAAACTGGTGGGTAATAACGTCAAGGCCAACAGCCGTGGCGAAATCGGCGGTGGCGTCTACTGGTACCTGAACAACACCGATGACAGCAAGCTGACCGCCGGTGTCAGTGTCATGGCCCTGAGCTACGACAACGACCAGAGCTACTTCACCTATGGCCATGGCGGCTATTTCAGCCCGCAAAGCTTCTTTGCCATTGGCATCCCTGTGATGTGGTCGCAGCGTTCCGAGAAATTCAGCTATCAGGTCAAAGGCTCGGTCGGTATCCAGCACTTCAAGCAGGACGGTGCGGAGTACTTCCCGGACGACAGCGAACTGCAAGCCGCTTCCGGCCAGAGTTACGACGGCCAGAGCAAGACCGGCATCGGCTACAGCCTGAGCGCGGCCGGCGAGTACCGCATCGGCGGCAACATGTTCATGGGCGGCAACGTGGCCCTGGACAACGCCCGCGATTATCGCCAGCTCAGCGGTGCCCTGTACGTGCGCTACATGCTCGAGAACCAGACAGGTCCCATGGAGTTGCCGGTCAGTCCTTACAGCTCACCTTATTCCAACTGATATCCGGAGAACTCGATGCCTTCTGTACTTGCCGGCATGACGCTCCTGGTTCTGGGGGAGAGCCACATGAGCCTGGCCGATCATTTGATGGAACCGCTGCATGACAACCTGACCAGACAAGGCGCCATCGTGCATTCGATCGGCGCCTGTGGGGCCAGTGCCGGCGACTGGTTGCTGACCAAGAAAGTCGATTGCGGTGCCGAACAGAAAGGCAACGGCAACATCGTGATCAAGGGCCGCGACGCCACCACCACGCCCATCGGTGAGCTGATCGCCGCTGACAAGCCGGACCTGGTGGTGATCGTGATTGGCGACACCATGGCCTCCTACGACAAGCCTTCGTTTCCCAAGGCGTGGGCCTGGCAGAGTGTCACCAGCCTGACCAAGGCCATTGCCGCCACAGGCACCCGGTGCGCCTGGGTGGGGCCGGCCTGGGGCAAGGTCGGTGGCATGTACCAGAAGAACGATGCGCGCACGCAACTGATGTCGCAGTTTCTGGCAAGCAACGTGGCGCCATGCACCTACATTGACTCGCTGAGCTTCTCCAAGCCGGGTCAGTGGATCACCACTGACGGCCAGCACTTCACCGTGGCCGGTTACAAGTCCTGGGGCACGGCCATTGGCAATGCGCTGGGCCAGTTACCGGCCACCAGTGTCAGCGCTGGCGGGGCCAAAAAATGACCCCTTTGCGTCTGTTGGCCAGTGTCGGTGCAGGCTGGCTGGTGAGCCTTGCCGCGCAGTCCGCCGAGATTGCGCTGTACCCCACAGGGCCCGCCGAGGACTCGGCATTCATCCGTTTTGCCAACGCCACCGCAGCACCGCTGGACGTCATCGCTCAGGAAGGCCAGGCGCCGTTGCGCCTGGCAAGCACTGAGCCGGTGTCGGCGTTTTTCCCGTTGCAGGCCAAGAGTGCCGTCAAGGGCACGCTGGTCAGTGGCGCGCAGAAACTGGCCATGGAGCAGGTCGTGGCTCCCGGCGAGTTCGTGACGGTGGTGGCTTTGCCGCAGGCTGATGGCAGCCTCAAGCAGGTCGCGGTGCGTGAAGAACCGGATGACTTCAATGGCCTGAAGGCCTCGCTGGCGTTTTTCAGCCTCGATGCCGGTTGCCTTGAAGCCAGCCTGCGTCCGGCCGGGCGCACGGCGGACCTGTTCAAGGCGGTGGCCGACGGTACGCTGCAACGCCGCTCGATCAACCCGGTCAAGCTGTCGGTGCAACTGGTCTGCGCCAACACCTCTGTAGGCGAGCCCCTGGATCTGGGCGAGCTCAAGGCGGGCGAACGTTACAGCGTGCTGCTGTTGCCTTCGGCCACTGGCCCGCGCCTGTTGTCGGTTATGGATGCGTTGTCCCACTGATCGGATCGGGCAGTTGTCGTCATGGTCTTTGCCTCCCTTGAGTTTCTCCTGCTGTTTTTGCCGGCGTTCATGCTGGTCTACTCGTTGGGTCGGCCGTCGTGGCGCAACGGCATTCTGCTGATCGGCAGCTGGCTGTTTTATGGTTGGCTGAGCCCGCTGTTCCTGGCGCTGCACATGGTGTTGACCGTGGTGGCGTGGGTCGGCGGCCTGATCGTCGACCGAACCCGCGAAGGCTCAACGGCCCGCATGCGCTGGCTGGTCGGGCTGATCGTGCTCAATGTTGTGGTGCTGTGCTGGTACAAGTACGCCAACATCGTGGCCCTGACCGCCAATGAACTGATGACCCGCTATGGCGCCATGCCGTTCGAGTGGCAGCGGGTGGCGCTGCCGGCGGGCCTGTCGTTCATCGTCTTGCAAGCCATCTCGTACCTGGTCGACGTGCATCGGCATACGGTGCCGGTGGAGCGCAGCTTCATCAATTACGCGACCTACATCTCGATGTTCGGCCACTCGATTGCCGGCCCCATCATTCGTTACGACTGGGTGCGGCGCGAGCTGAACCAGCGTTATTTCAACGGGCAGAACTTCGCCCTCGGCGCGCGGCGCTTCATGATCGGCATGAGCATGAAAGTGCTGGTGGCCGACACCTTGTCGCCCCTGGTGGACGTGGCCTTTCACTTGCCGCAACCGACGCTGGTGGATGCCTGGATCGGCTGCCTGGCGTACTCGCTGCAGCTATTTTTCGATTTCGCCGGCTACAGCGCCATGGCCATCGGTCTGGGCCTGATGCTGGGCTTTCACTTTCCGGAAAACTTCAACCGTCCGTACCTGGCGCGCAGCATTCAGGACTTCTGGCGGCGCTGGCACTTGTCGTTGTCGAGCTGGCTGCGTGATTACCTGTACATCGGCCTGGGCGGTAACCGCTTTGGTACATGGAAAACCTACCGCAACCTGTTCCTGACCATGGCCATCGCCGGGCTCTGGCACGGTGGTGACAGCTGGAACTACCTGCTGTGGGGCGCCGCCCATGGCATCGCGCTGTGCGTCGACCGCGCCTGGTCGCACTCAAGCCTGCCGGCGATTCCAAGGCCGCTGGCGCATGTGTTGACGCTGCTGTTCGTGTGCCTGGCCTGGACGCTGTTCCGCTCGCCGGACTTTCATACCGCCATGACGATGTACGCCGGCCAGTTCGGCCTGCACGGCGTGGCGCTGGGCGATGCCCTGGCCGTGACCTTGCGTCCGGCGCATGGCATGGCCGCGCTGCTGGGCGTGCTGTGCGTGCTGGCGCCGCTGTTGCAGCGCCGCGTTGAGCAGCGTTGGGCGCACAACCCGGTGTTTGTCGCGGGCGCGGCGTTGTGGCCTGTGGCGGGGTTTGTGTTGTCGTTCGCGCTGATCGCCAGCCGCGAGACGGTGCCGTTCCTGTACTTTCAATTCTAAGCTTCCAATTCTAAGGGGCCGGCCATGACCCAATCGTCGAACGTACCGCAGCCGCCCAGTGAACTGGCGCAGCGCATCAGCCCGGTGGCCGGCGTGACCCTGGCCGTCTTTATGGGCATTGGTCTGTTGGCGTGCGGGCTGCTGATGGCCAGCGGCAAGGTGCAATGGCTGCCCGCCAAGGTCGACCGCGATGCGCTGTTGCACGGCGAAGTGACACACGCACTGGCCAAGCAATTGTCAGGCACATTCTTCGCCCAACAGGCGGCCAACCTTGAACGTGGTGCCAGCTGGCTGTTGTTCCAGGACACCGGCCCGCGCGTGCGCCCCGGCTGCTCTGGCTGGCTGTTCCTGACCGATGAGCTGCGCATCAACCGCAATGCCCAGGCCAACGAGCGCAGCAAGGCCCAGGCCGTCATCGACCTCAAGCAGCGGCTGGGCAAGCAGGGCATCGACCTGTGGGTCGTGGTGGTGCCGGACAAGAGCCGCATCGCCGCCAATCAGCTGTGCGGGCTGTACCGGCCAGGGCAGTTGCAGGGGCGTGTCGCCCACTGGAGCGGCATGTTGCAGGCCGCGGCGGTCAACACCCTGGACCTGACGTCTACCCTGCAACCGCTGGGGGATGCAGCCTTCTTGCGCACCGACACGCACTGGAGCGAAACCGGCGCCAGTGCTGCCGCCAACGCGGTGGCCCGGCGCCTCAAGGAAGTGGGGTTTGCCGCCACACCGAACCGCACCTTCGAGACCCGCGTCGCACCATTGGCACCACGCCCCGGCGACCTGGTGCGTCTGGCCGGCCTCGACTGGCTGCCGGTATCGCTGCAACCGCCACCGCAAAGCGTGGCCGAAACCACGATCCGCGAACGGGTCGAAGCGGCCTCGGTGGGCGGTGACAGCCTGGATGATCTGTTCGGCGATGCAGATCTGCCCAACGTCGCACTGATCGGCACCTCGTTCTCGCGCAACTCCGCGTTCGTCGACTTTCTGCAACGGGCGCTGGGCGCGCCGATCGGCAATTTTGCCAAGGACGGGGGCGAGTTTTCAGGGGCGGCGAATGCGTATTTCGCGAGTCCTGCGTTTACTCAAACGCCGCCGAAGGTGCTGATCTGGGAGATACCAGAGCGTGACTTGCAGACGGGGTATGTGCCGGTGGTGATGGGGTTGTAGGGGCGCTTGGCGGTGCGGGGTTATGATCAGGCCGGCAATCGCTCATCATTTGTTTCAGTGCTCAGCACCGGCCAGTGGTCTGTGCTTGGGTAATCAGGTGCATGACCGCAGGGCCCGAAAACCATGTTGGTTGTCATGCATGCGTTAGGCGTCGACCTGACCGCTTGCCCGTACATGCCATGACTCCACAGGTGCCACTCAGACCAAGGCATGCGCCGCTTGTGTGAGCGAAAAACAGTCCCTTTGTGGGAGCGGCTTTGGTGGCACAGGTCCTGTATCCATTTAGTTCGAGAACGAGAGAATCATTTGCTCATGTCGCTCCAGACGCTTGCTACGCGCGTGGCCCAGACGCTGCTCGATGATGTTCTGGCGCATTGAGCCAGCCTTCATGTTCTTGATCCACTGCGGCCCTGGGTAGAGGGTGAATCGATAGTCAATCGGGACGGGCCGACCACGGCCACGCACCTGCGGAAAAATCTCTTCAACCGTAAAGCGCATCAGGTATTGATCTGCCTGCATCCGCTCCAGTTCTTTCCTGATGGCCTGCATGCTGCCCGCCAGACGTACATAATTCAGTCCGGCGGTGATCATTTTCATTTCTTTGGCAGTGAATTGGTAAGGCTGCTCTTCTGAAACATTGGTCAAGATGTAATGAATCCGACGCATCAGCGCCGCCCCTACGAGGCTGTAGTCCTTCAACTGGTTGATGGGATACTGCCGATACGTGACTTGAAGGATCGACTGGACGATCAGGGCATGAAATCTGACACGCCAGATGTCATCGCCATTGTTACCAATCGTCTTGCTCAGATTGTTCCGGTCAAATGACGAAAGGATGGTGTCACGATTATCCAGCGTTAGATCATTACCGTATGAGAGGGTCATTACCGAGCTTGAAAGGACATCCAGCGCCTGGCGAATCTGGGTATAGCTCATGGTACTGCCCATGGCCTTGAGCTGCCGACCCAAGGCATTGACAGTGAACGTGACAAAGTAGGAAGTGTTGCCATTGACCGTCTGCTCTTCAGCCTGGACGATCGCATGATGAATCAGCGCTTGCTCGACCATCTGCTCCTTTACGCCAGGATAGCGGCGCATCGGTTTACTGGTTTTCGTTGGATAGAAAGTGCCCGGGAACAACGTAAGCCTTGCCTGCTGGCTGCCGATTCGAAAATCGACGCTATGGTCGTTTGGGACTTGACCATCCTTGTTGTTCAGGTGCTCGGCGGAAAACTTGGGTATCTGGTCCCACCCAACCAGAACATTACCGTAACGCTTGGCTTGCTCTGTGTTGTTGACCAGAAAGCTACCGAACAGGTCCAAGGCAGCGACCGGCTGATTCGCTGCCGTCACCGGCTTGGTCGGTACAAGTACCACGTCACGGATGCCATACAGCCTTGCCTCTGGCGTACGTAAGGCCGTTGCAGCCGTATTCGTGTCCATCGCGCCCCCACCGGTGCACAGCTTTCAAAGCGCAAAACCGTATAGCCGAATCCTGCACAGCGCAATGGGTCCAAGAGACGGATCACGGGATATCCACGAGATAAATACCGTAATAATCCGCGCTATCAGGTATGTCGATCAGTCTGTAACCCGCAGCCTGCCTGGATTTCTCGTTGTAAACACGTGGAAATAACCCTTCTGATTCATTTCCTCAAATCGATCCTTGAGCAGGTATGGGCAATTGGGCGTCGCTCAGACCCAAGAGATAAAACAGCGAATATTCCTACAGTCCATGTGATACAAGCCCTGCAACCTTCACGCATTGATTAGGAAAGGGCTAATCCGATACCTGGGCCCATGCCGTGTGTGCTTAGTTGGGTTAGCTATAAAAATAAGAGCTTTTTAAAGGAAAGAAATAAAAAGAGAAAAGAAGGGATAGTTAACCTACTGTATTTAATAGAAAAAAACACAGATATCGACTGTTTTATCTCTTGGCTTGTCGCGGTTTTATCTCTTGGTTTCGCGCGATTCTGTCTCGTAGCTCTGAATATTTATCGTGGTTTTATCTCTTGGCTTTTGCATGAATCGAGTGCCGGCTTGTTTTTTTCAGAAGATTAAGCTGCTTTTTGTCTCTTGGCTGTTCGCCATTTTCGACGGTTTTATCTATTGGCTATCGGACCAGGCCTGTGGATAAGCAGGCTTTAATTGATCAAAAAATGATCATCTTTTAATTGCGCGTGTTTTATCTCTTGGCTCCGGAGTAAACGTCCGCCCAACTCACCTTACGTATGTCTGCCCGGCATCCACTGATGCGGTAGCAGCTGCTCGATCTCACTGGCCCTGTCGCCACTGGTGCTGGCGTTAAGTACGTATTTTTTATATAGCTAGATATCTAGCTATATATATTGATGGCCGTCTCAACCACCGCTGCAAACCCCGGATGACGGGGGTTCAGCAGGTAATTGACCTCATGCGGCACCAGCACGCTGGGCACGGCCAAGGCCAGGCTTTGACCGGACTCAAGCCAGTGATCGCCCAGCCAGGCGGTGGTCGCCGGGGCCGGTTCCCGACGCCAGTCTTCGGGCAGGCTGGCGGGTGGCAGGTTGATAATCTGCTCTTGGGCCAACTGCAGTTCGATCATCACAAAGTGACGCATGACCGCGCTGTCGTTCAGGTGCGTAAGCATTTCGAGGCGGGCCAGTGCCTGGCTGCCGGCGCAGTACACGCACGCTCGGCCCTTGCTGTTCCAGCGCCCGCCATGACGGCTGGCGAGTTCGCCATCGAAGGCTTGTTCCAGCCAGCGGCGTTTGACCAGGCGATAGGCGCTGATCACACCATCACTCCGTGTTCCAGGCGACCAATCAGGTCCAGCACGGCCTGGGATTCGGCCGAGGTGATCAGCATGTCCAGCGGGCAGCGCTGGTCCAGGCCCGATACGGGGTGGATCAGCCAGCGTCGCACGGTTTCCACGCGGCCCTCGAACAGGTCCATGGCGGCGGCGTAGATCGAGGCCAGACGAAACAGCCGGTCGCTTTCTTCGACATTGAAGCGCCGTGCTTTCAGGCGCCGCTGCAGAGTGGCCGGGGCGATGGCCAGGTAATCGGCCAGTGTCGAGCGGTTGATGGCGATGGCGTCGGCCAGATGATCGAACACCGCGTAAGGCAGGCCTTCGCGCAGGGCGTTATGCAACTGCACACCACGCGGTGAAAGATTTAGACGCTGCCAGAAATCTTCGGCTGCACTGGCTGTCCGAGGGGAGTCGAGAAGCATGGGGGAATTCCGTTTTACCCAAATGTTCGAGGCGCTGTGTAGCACAGATGAATAGATATCTGATCGATTGGTTACATATTCCTATCCATTTGAATACATCCTGTTACATATACCCCGGCTCTGACATAATCGCGCCGCATCGCCCAGCCCGCTTGATCTTTGAAGTAACGGACTACGTTGATGAGCTATTTTTCGATCGAATTCGGTCTGTGTTTCCTGCCTTTCTTTATCCTTTATTGGTGCCTGTGCGCCAGCCCGCGCGTGCAGAATGCGCTGCTGCTGGTGGCCAGCTACGGCATTCTCGCCACCTTCAGCATGAATTTTCTCTACGTGCTGTGGGGCTACACCCTGGTGGTGTGTGGCCTGGGGCATTTGAGTGCGCGCTGGCCTGGACGCTGGTTGACCCGCGGGTTGATCCTGGCGGTCGTACTGGGCTGTTTCTACGTCTTCAAGTACCAGGATTTTGTGGCCAGTACGGTACAGGCTGCAGGCCTGCCCATTGAGTGGCCGGTGTTGCAGCTATTGCTGCCGGTGGGGCTGTCGTTCTACGTGTTTCACTCGGTCAGTTACCTGGTGTCGATCAACCGTGGCGAGCTCAAGCCCGTTGCCTTGCCGGACCTGGCCTTGTACCTGGCGTTTTTCCCGAGCCTGATTGCCGGGCCGGTCAACCGCGCCTTGCACTTCATGCCGCAGATTCGCCCCACCGGGCTGCGTCAGGTACTGGACCCGTACCGCGCCCTGGGTCTGATCGGGCTGGCGGCAGTCAAGCTGTTTCTGCTCAGCTCGTGGCTGGCCAACGAGTGGGTCGACCCGGTGTTCGATACGCCATCGGCCAGTTCGGCCGAGCAGATTCTGCTGGCGGTCTACGGCTACTCGTTGCAGATCTACTTCAACTTCAGCGGCTACACCAACCTGGTGACCGGCATCGCGCTGCTGTTGGGGTTTCGTCTGCCGGAGAACTTCAACTACCCGTACCTGGCGCACAACCTCAAGGAATTCTGGGCGCGCTGGCACATCAGCCTGTCGCGCTTTATCCGCGACTACATCTACATCCCGCTGGGCGGCAACCGTCATGGGCTATGGCCGGGCATGGCCTACATGATGATCGCTATGCTGATCTCCGGGCTCTGGCATGGCGCCAGTGTCAATTTCATTGTCTGGGGCGCGCTGCACGGCGTGGGCCTGGCGATCTACAAGCTGTGGGCGACCTGGGGGCCGGGCGAGTCGGATACGCCAGTCGCGCGCCTGTTGGCCCGGTTGTTGACCTTCCATTACGTGGCGCTGGCGTGGATTTTCTTTCGCAGTGCGACCCTGGACGATGCCATCGAGATGCTCAAGGGCCTGGGCGGTTTGTCGCTGCAAGGGCTCGACAGCGAGGCCGGGATTGGCGTGCTGCTGTGCCTGGTGATGCTGGTGCTGTACCCGGCCTGGGTGAGTTTCTTGCGTGAGTTGTTTGCCGCCAGCCAGCGGATTCCGGCGGTGCTATATCCGGTGGTGCTGGGGCTGTTCATTTCCGTGATTATTTTTGCTTCGCCTGCCGGCGTGCCAGGTTTTATCTATGCCAGCTTCTGACACCATTACGGCCGGGCGCAGCCTGCGCGGTGCCTTGAAAACGCTGGTGATGCTGCTGGTGGTCATCGGCATTCTGAGCTGGCTGAATCAGGATTCCATGCGCTTGTATTGCCAGCAGAAATACCACAGCGGCTGCGAGTTGCCGGGGCTGGGCGAACTGCCGGCGTGGCGCCTGGGGGCGGACATTACCCGGGCGCTGGGGCAGGGCCGCGAGGCGTTCATTGCCGGGCTTTCGAGCAGCGATACAGTCGCCGACAAAGACGCCGAGTCGCCGCTGCCGGGCCTGCCGGTCGTGCAATTGCCGCCGACGGTCGAGGCCGTCACGGTCATTGCCGGAACCCGTGAAACGCCGGGTTTTGTCGCGCCCGTCGACGGCGCCGCCTTGCCTGCCGAGCCGCCCAAGCCCGTTCCGGCGCCCCCCGCGCAGGTGTCACCGCCTGTCCCTGCTCAAGCGCAGGCCGTGGTGATCCAGCCGCCCAGACTGCGGCCAACCGGTGCGCAACAGGTGGTGCTGGAGCCGGGCGATGAGGTGTTCTTCGTCGGTGACTCGCTGATGCAGGGCGTGGCGCCGCACCTGGCCAATACACTGCTCAAGCGCTACAACATCAAGAGCATCAACCTCAGCAAGCAAAGTACGGGGCTGGCTTATCCTGGTTTCTTCAACTGGCCGCAGACGGTGCATGACACACTGGAGGCGCACCGCAACATTCGTCTGATGGTGATATTCCTGGGCCCCAACGATCCGTGGGACATGCCCGAGTCGCGCGGCAAGCCGTTTCTGCGCTTCAAGAGCGAGGCCTGGGAGGCGCTGTACCGTCAGCGCGTGCGCTCGATCTTCGAGCAGGCGCGGCAGTTCGGTACACAAGTCATCTGGGTCGGACCGCCGAACATGAACGGCCCCAAACTCTCCACCGCCATGCAGTACCTGCGCGAGCTGTACCGCAGTGAGGCGCAGCAGTACCAGCAGATCTACCTGTCGGCCAACGATGTGTTTGGCTATCAGGCAGAAGAGTTCTCGTTTTACATGACCGATGACGCCGGCAAGAAGAGCAAGATCCGTGTGGATGACGGTATCCATTTCACGACATCCGGCCAGAAGCTGATCGCCAACAAGGTGCTCACCCTGATCGATGTCCACCAACCTGGCCTATCGGAGCGTTGAGTTGAAGCACGCCATTTGTTTGCTGCTGTTGGGCCTGTCGCTGGGCACCAGCGTGGCCCGGGCCGAAGTGCCCGAAGCGCCCAAGCGCATCGTCACCAAGGCGTGGACGCCGCTGCTGCCGGCCAACCGTCAGGACCCGAACCTGGCGCTGTTGGTCAACAAGCTCAAAGCCTCGAAGAGCAAGCTGGTCAATATCGTCCAGCTGGGCGATTCGCACACCGCAGCCGACTTGTTCAGCGGCGAAATGCGCCGGTTGTTTCAGCAAGACTACGGCAACGGCGGCATCGGCTTCATTGCCGCCACGCCGGTGCCCGGCACCCGTTATGACCAGGTGATTATCACCACCGGCAAACGCGAGTGGGAGCTGGTGTCCAGCCGCAACCAGCAAAGCTCGCAATTCCCGCTTGGGGGCTATTTGTCGATGCCGATCAGCAGCCGCCCGAGCGTACGCCTGGCCAGCCGCGAGCCCGATGAACAGCGTTACAGCCTGTCGACGCTGTACCAGGCCAATCGCAGCACGATTCTGCAGGCCCGCGACAGCATCACCCAGGCCAAGGCGCTGCCGGCCACGCAAGGCCAATGGCGCTTCAGCCAGCCGATCAACAACGTGCGCCTGCCGGTGGACCTGAGCTTTGCCAGCAACAGCGGGCTGGCCGTCGGCGGCTGGTTGCTGCAATCGCAACGCAATGCCGGAGTGCAGTACTCGGCACTGGGCATCAATGGCGCGACCTTCGATGTGGTCGACAAATGGCAGGCCGGCTGGCTGGACACCCTCAAGGCCCTGCGCCCGGACCTGTTGATCCTGGCCTACGGCACCAACGAGGCCTATGACGACAGCCTCGACATTGCGCTGTACGAACAACGCCTCAGAGAACGTCTGCAAATGCTGCGCAAGGCGCTGCCCGGCACCGTGCTGCTGGTCACCGGAGCCTCGGACTCGGTGCGCAACAAACGTGCGGCGCGCTGTGAAGACAAACAAGCCAATAACCTGCGCCCGGTGATCCAGACTCAACGCCGGGTGGCGGCACAGAGCGGTGCGCTGTTCTGGGACTGGCAGGCGTTCATGGGCGGCAACTGCTCGATCGAACGCTGGTTCGCCCGCGATCTGGCACGACCGGACCTGGTGCACCTGACCGCCGATGGCTACCGGCAGAGTGCGCAGGGGTTGTATGGGTATTTGAAAGGGGTGTTGGGGCGGCGTTGAGGGGGCTCAGCCTGGATAATCATTACCTGTAAATATAGCTATCTATATATCTAGCTATATTTACAGGTGTCTGGTTTTGCTCAGATCAACACCAGAACCCTTTGCCGGATGAGCCCACCACTGCCGAATCACATGCCCGCAATCGCTTCCAGTTCATCGGCGCGGCGCGCCGTGGCGTCAAGTACGCAGCTGCTGCTGTTGATGCGGTCCATCGTGCCGCCCGTCTGTTGCGCATAGAACATGCAGTTGGCGTCGCGGTACTTGAGCCACTGGCGCTGGGCATCGAGCAGCAGGCCTTTTTGCGGTTCCTGCAGGGTCGCCATGGCGGCTTTGTATTGCGCATTCAGGCGGCCATCGTGGCGTTTGATCTCGGCACCGATGCACTCGACCATCGAGCTGGTCACACCGCCTGCGGTGTCGATGCAACGGTCGTAGGTGGTGCTGTATTGCGGCTCCTTGGCGTGGACGGGCAAGGCCAGGACGGCGAGCAGCAGAAGAGAGCGGCGCATGGGATAGGTCCTTCTAGCGGGCAGGATGATCGGGCAGTCGCCAGCATACTGGCTTACGTCTGACCTTGCTTCCTGAGGATCTATCCCGGCACCGCAGATAGGGCATCTGACAGCGAATTGTAGGAGCGACCCTGGTCGCGACTGAGTGCGCAGCGCTCACAGAAATCGTTGAAACGCTGCCAATCTACGACGGCTAACGCGGCCGATCGCGAGGGTCCGGCATTCCGGCAAGCTCGCGAAGGCTAGGGTGCAGTCACCCTCGAATGTGCTGATTTCACTGGCCCTTTCGCGAGCTGCGCTCACTCCTACGCAATGTGTGCCGTACTCAGTATCAAGGCCTGCCCAAAATCCGTGGGAGCGAGCGCCAGCTCGCGAAGGCCAAGTTGCAGTCACCCTCAAATGTACTGATTTCACCGGCCCTTTCGCGAGCTGCGCTCACTCCTACGAAACTTGTGTCGTACTCAGTATCAAGGCCAGCCCAAAATCCGTGGGAGCGAGCGCCAGCTCGCGAAGGCTAAGCCGCGTCGTGGCAGTCCCTTGCCTGGCATTTCCTGCTCTCTATCCCATTTGGACGGCAAGATTGATGTACGGCTTAGACTTGGCTACGGCACAGGCTTTTCAGGGTATGTCATACCCCCATCAAGGCTTTTTCACCGCCCCCAGTGTCGGCGTTTCATCAAAGAAATTCCACGGCTTGAGCAGCACGTTGACCCATTCGGTCGGCATGATCGGCCACTCCTCGGCGCGGGCCACGTGGGTGGTGCCGGTGGTCAGCCAGACCACGTTGTCGGTGTTCTCGATCGGCTGGTTGTCGCCGGTGAACTGCGCAAGGCCGGTGTCCTTGCCGGAGCGGTTCGGGTACAGGCCTTCGGGGTAGAGTTCCTGCGGGTTGTAGCGCGACACCCAGATCTGCTTGTCCATGAAACTCAGGCGGTTGTAGATCCATTCATCCTTGCCGAAGTTGGCGCCCTGGGCCACCGGATGGGTGCCGCCGGCATAAGGAATCAGCTGATAGGAAACCGGGTTGCCGACCTTGTTTTCCTTGCTCGGGTTGCTCAGCAGGCGAATGGTCGAAGGGTCGAATTTCTGCGCGGCCTGTTGCTCGTTGGCCACCGTCTTCTGCTGGACCTGCATGGTGCTGGTGCGCGGGCCGCCACGGTCGTTGCCAAGCACCACCGGGTTCATTTCGACCAGCGAGTTGTTCTCGCCGTCGACGTCCATGTCCAGGCGGAAGTTGTAGATGTGCTGGTGGGTGGTGCCGACGATGTTGTGGTCGATCAGCGTGCCGTACTGGGTGTCATGGGCGGCGGTCTTGTCGCGCATGGTGCGGGTGGTCACGCCCTTGACCGCTTCGATACCGGTGGCGCCGGCATTGATGCCGATGGTGCCGTTCTGTTGGAAGACCCAGTCGAAAATGTAGTCGTAGTTGCCCACGGTGCTGACCCAGCGAATCACCAGCTCGCGGCGCTCGACGCTGACGTTGGGCTGGCCCATCTCCTGGTGCTTGTACTCAGGTCCCGCGTAGCGCTCGAAGATTGCCATGGCGCGCGGGATAGTGGTCGGTACGCCGGTGTAGTCGGCGATGGTCGCATCAAGCAGCACGGCGTTGTCCGGTGCATCCTTGCCGGGCTGGATCGGCGAGGTGAGGGTGCCCATGCCGTATTCGCCCGAATCCAGATAGGCCTTGAAGTACCAGCCCACATCCGGGTCACCGTAGGGCACGACCATGCCGCCCAGGTTGCCCTGGTACATGACTTTGCGCCTGGTGCCCTTGTCGTTGTAGCTGACGGTGGACAGCACCGGCCCGACCCGCGAGTCCAGGCGCACGTGCAAATCCCAGTTCTGCCAGTGAATGCTGTTGCCCTTGATGGTGTAGTTCTTGCCTTCGGGCTCGATGATTTCCAGCGGCTTGACCGTCGCCTGAACACGATCGCTGCCGTTGTAGGCACGCGGCGCCAGCGGCACCGGAATCACGCCCTCGTCTTCGATCTTGATGATCTTCTTTTGCTCCAGATCGACCACCGCCACTAGGTTCTCGATCGGGTGCGCCCAGTAGTTGCCGTCGCCGACATCCTGATACGCCACCACTTTGAGCAGGCGCTTGTCTTGCTCAAGGCCGTCCTTGTTGTCGAAGTAACCGACGGTCAACGGCGTGCTGATGACCTTCTTCATGTCGGTGATGCCGCGCTTGGCCACGGCTTTGGCGTATTCGGGACTGCTCTCGATGATCGACTGCAGCGTGCCGAAGTCATCGATCAGCACCATGCCGTGCACGCCCTCGACCGGCTGCCACGACAGCAGCTTTTTAGTCGCCAGGTCGACCTTCGCCTCGATGACATGCGGGCCATGCAGCATCGTCACGTTGACCTGGCGCGGCTGGTTGAGCGCCTTGCCGGTCAGGGCAAAGTCCCAGACTCTGGCCTTTTCAGGCTCGCTCAGGGTGATCTGGCTGAAGCGCAGGTCGGGTTTGTTCTTGTCCGAGGCCTTGATGATGGCCACGGCCTGCTCGATTTCCTGGGCGCTCAGCGGGTTGAGCGGGTGTGGCAACGACTCGACGACAAAGGTCTTGTCGAGCCCGGACTGGAACACCTGGTTGATGAAGTCCTTGGACATGTAGGCGGTCTTGCCCTTGAACACCACCGGCACCTCCAGTGGCAGGCGCTTGCCATTGAGTTGCGCCACTGCGGCGCCTGGCTTGACCTTCACGTAGGCGCCGTCCTTGGTGATCACGAACAGGTCGGCGTAATCGTCCCATTTAACCCGCGCGCCGAAGGCTTCCAGGGTCGATTGCAGCGGCACCATCTCGGCGGCTCCACCATGGGCTTGGGCCAGCGCGGGCACGGTGGCGATGGCCACGGCCAGTGCCAGACGTTTGAGCGCCATACGCGGGGCGGTCATTAATTGAGTGAGCATGGTGTGTGTCCTCGAAGCCGGTCATAAAACGTTTATGGTTCTTTTAGTAACAACAACGGCCACTCTTTTTTGAATGCCTGCCAGACAGTTTGTTGTGCGTGACACGCGGCGTCTGGTCATTGTTTCGAAGAGCGTTTTGATGTGCCGCTGACTGTAATCCGCCGGCGTCGTGGGCAAGTAACACAAATTGGCAATTGATGAATACGTGCGCGGTAAGAGGCCCGGAATAGAAACTTGCACGGTTCAGGTGCGCTAAAGCGGCACAACAGTGCCAGCCCGGCGCTGTTTAATCGTTAGTTGCACGGGCGGGCGGGGGAAAAGAGCGGCGGCATGACTGTTGCAACATTTTGAAATAACCGTAATGACCTGCCGAGAGGCTGCTGCTTGGATACCTTCACGCGCCAATGGGTGCACACCACCGATATCGTCGAGCACGCCAACGCCCTGCCGGGCTGGCAGCAACGCTATGACCAGCTCAGTGCCGGCCGGCTCGACGGCTGGCTGGCCATGACCCAGGTCGACGACGTGCAAGTGTTTCGTGAACGCCTGAACCGCTCGGCCGTGCAGTCGATGCACCTTCCTGCGCAGGCCTTGAATATCCTCGTGCCGCTGGCCTGGCCGCAGCACGACGAACACGCCGACATTCGCGCCTGGCAGCCGATGGTGCTGCCGGATCTTGAGCAGTTGCGGGTGGTCAGCCCGGCCGGCATGGACGTGCTGTGCCTGTCCATTCCGCTGGCCACGCTGGCAGGCGTGCTGGATGACGAAGTGCTGGCGCGGCTGCGTGGTGCGTCTGCCCTGCAGCGCATCAGCGTGCCACCTGCACGGTTTATCGCCGACATCGGCCAACTGCTGGTGCTGCTCGATAACCCTCAGGCTGACAGCGCACAACCCGCGCACCTGAAATCACAACTGGTGCTGCTCGCTGCCAGCTGGCTGGAAAGCCTGGTCAGTGAGCCGCGTACCTTGCCGTGTGCCGGCACGCGGCGCTATATCGTCGAGCGCTGTCACCAATGGCTATTGGAGCAATACCAGGAACCGCCCAGCGTGCTTGAACTGTGCCAGCGCCTGAAAGTGTCGCGGCGTACGTTGCAATACAGCTTTCAATCGGTGGCCGCCGTCAGCCCGGTGCACTATTTGCGTTCTATACGCCTTAACGGCGCGCGCCGCAGCATGCATCAATACCCGCAACTGGGCATCGCCGACATTGCCGCGCGGTGGGGATTTGAACACCCCAGTTACTTCAGTCTTGAATACCAGAAGTTATTCGGCGAGTTGCCGTCGGTCAATCGACGCAGTGCAGGCGGATAAAAAACCGGCAGTGGACAACCGCGCAATTAATCAGGATAACGATGCAATAAAGCACAACAACAAAACAGGTGAGGCCGGAAAACGCCATGGCGACGTTACACACCACACAGGCCGACCAGTTTCATGCCTGGCTGCATGACGTCAATCAGGCCTGCGGCGCCTTCGCCGCCCGCCCCTTGGGTGCCCAATACGGCGGCGCCCTGCGCGAACACCGCAGCGGCGCGCTCAAGCTCAGCGTCGTCGACTTCCATGATGTGCAGCTCTACCGCGGCGCGCGCGAACTCGCGCATGGCGACGACAACCACTATTACGCGGTCTTTCAATTGCAAGGCAGTTCCAGCCTGGAGCAGGAGCACGACAGCGTCGTGCTGCAGCCCGGCGACATCAGCCTGGTCGATGCGGCCCGCCCGACCAATCTGGTGTACGGCGAAAATGTCCGGCAACTGTCGTTGATTCTGCCGCGGCCGCTGGTCGAACAGAGCCTGCAATTTGCCAACGTGCGTTGTGCCCAGCGCATCCCCGGCAGTTCACCGCTGGCCAGCCTGGCGAGCCGCTTGATCATCGACTCGACGCAGCAGCCGTGCCTGAGCTTTGCCGAAAGCGAAGCCATTCTGGGCGCCGTGCTCGACCTGCTGCGCCCGGCCATCGGCGTGGCCCGCCGCGAGACCGACAGCCATGAACGCCTGCTGCGCAAGGCGCTCGACTTCATCGACGAACACATCGCCAACGAAGCCCTGTGCCCGGACCTGCTGGCCCGTGAAGTGGGCGTCTCGGTGCGCGGGCTGTACCGATTGTTCTCGCGTAAAAACCTGGTCATCGCCCAGTACATCAAGAACCGCCGTCTGGACCTGTGCGCCGAATCACTGCGCAGCGCACACCACACCCAGACACTGTCGACGCTGGGCTATGCATGGGGGTTTTCGGATTACAGCTACTTTTCGACGGCCTTCAAGGCGCGCTTTGGCGTGTCGCCGAGCGAGTACCGCAAGCGGTATCAGGGCTGAGGAGCAGATGTTCGAGAGGGTTCAGATTCCGGTCTGAGCCGAGACGCCCTGGCGGACGCTTTCAAAACGCGGGTGTTCAATCCGGTGTACTGACCCAGTCCTCAACGCGCAGGCCCGGTACTCGTTCAAACTCTCGAAGGTTATTGGTGACCAGAACCAATCCCTCTGAACGAGCATGTCCGGCAATCATTTGGTCGTAAGGCCCTATCGGCGTTCCTGCCTTTGCCAGTTCAGCACGAAGCTGACCGGTATGCGCGGCAGCGGCCGGGTCATAATGGAGTACTTCCAGGCGTGCAACGAACCCTTCGATGTCCGCCAGATCACGCTCAGGTCTTGAGGACTTTTCTGCTCCGTAAACGAGCTCCATCAGGGTGATTGTGCTGATGCACATTTGCCCATGATGCCGTCTGAAAGTCTCCCGGACCGACTCAGGACGATTTTTGATGGTGAAAATACAGATATTGGTATCGAACATGTACTTGACCATCAGAACGACTCGCGCTCCTGATCGGCGGGTTGTTCCCGGTCAGTCATAAAGTCACGTGTCACGCCTTCGCTGTCGAACCAACTGTCCCAGGACTCTCCTGCCGGGGTGATGATTCGGGTTCTGCCGATCGCAACCACATCGACCCGTTTGACATCATCAGGAAGGGCAACAGCTTTCGGTAAACGAATAGCCTGGCTGCGATTACTCAGGAAAACAGAACCTTGTTCCATGTGACACCCGCCGGATATGTCTTTTGTATATCCCATGGTTAGTGCCTCAAATAGCTGTGTCAACGATGTCGGTGATCTTATGGATCTGCTTGCTTGTGCGCTTTACAGACCGGCGTTTGCGGTGCCAAAGCACTGTGTCAGTGACTACGTGCCGGTTCGGTCAACGCGCCAGCTGCTCCACCAACTCCGGCGTCACGTAATGCGGGCCATCGAACAGATACAACGGGTACCCGTCATACGCCGCCAGTTGCGGTTTGAGTTCGCCCACGGTCGCCGGCCGAAAGCCGCCGCCGACCTGTGGCCGAAAGGCTTCGGCGATCAGTCGCACGCGGTGTTTGCCTAGCCGCTGGCTGAGCGCGTCGGCATAAGTGCGGGCCACCGGGGCGCTGCGGGCGTAGACGCCGACGCCGTCCTGGAAGAATACGCCGATATCGTCCGGCAACCATTGTTGCAGCCAGTCGGCGGTGGCAGCCGGGCCGATGTTGGCGCCGTCGTAGACGCTGATCCACAGTGGTCTGGGCAGCTTGGCCAGCAGCGCCGGCAGTTCTTTGGCGCGGGTCCAGCTGGGGTCGACTTCGGCCGGAAAGTACCAGCCGGTGACGTGCAGCGGCGTTTTGATCTTCGCGACTTTTTCCGACAGTGCGGCCAGGTGTTCGATGTTGTCACGTGAGCGGTTTTCGCTGAAATAACCGGCCAGCCCCAGAATCACATCCTGCGCCCAGGGCTCGCCGGCGATGCGCTGCCAGTCGGGCATCACCGGCACGCCGGGCAGGTCGCTGCCGGGGATGAAGGCTTGATCGTCGACCACCGACCATTGCACCAGCAGCTCTTTGGCGCCCAGTTTTTGCCAGTCGCCCCGAATGCCCACGGTGGCGTTGTCGGGCTGCCAGACGATGCCGACAATGCCCGGTTCCAGCGGCTTTTTTGCCGTGACGTAGAGCAGGGCGGCACCGGTGACGAAGGTCGCCGCCAGCAACACGAGGCCTGCGGTGGTGCGGCTCAGGGTTCGGCCAAGAATGTTCACTGGAGCGCCTTCTGGATGCGTTGCTGCCACTGACTCAACGAGGTCACGCCTTTGGCGTTCCACTGTGCGCTGGCGTCCGGCCCTTGATGAAACTGGCCTTCATTGAATTGCCAGACGATGACCTGCGGTTTGTGCGCGGCAAAGTCCGGTGATTCCAGGTACTGCAGCAGCGTTGCCCATGGACCGATGTCGCCGGGGTTCCAGGTCAGGTTGACCGGTCGATCCAGGGCATTGGAGAGCTTTTGCGTAAAGCCCAGGTACGGCTGCACGAAGCTGTTGCCGATCACTTGCACCGGCGCCGGTTCGTCATCGATCAGCAGCTCTTTTTCGACCTGATGACGCACCGTGTAAATATCGCGACCAATCGCCTTGCGCTTGACGGCGGGCAAGAAGTTGGCGGCCAGGTCACCGAAAGCGCGCTTGTCGAACCAGTCGCCCAGCACGGCGCCGCCGCCAGGCTCGCCTTGCAGGCGGTAGCGGCTATTGATCAGCCTGGCGGTGGCGTCGGCGGTGTTCTCGGCGCTCCAGGCGGTCCAGTGGTAGTCGGCGCGGTAGAACGCGGTCTGCTTACCGTGTTCGGTCTGTTGCAGGATCGGCTTGATGTCGAGCGTGGTCAGCCCGGCCTTGTTCAGTTCGCCCTGCAGGCGCTCGTAGCGCTGTGCCACGGCCGGGCTCACGGTTTGACCGGGTGCCAGGCGCTGGACGTACAGCGGCGCTTTCATGGGCACCACCAGCAGCACCAGGGCAATTTTTTCCCGCTCAAGGCGCTGCTGCACCTGTTTGATCAGCGTGGTGCTGCGCGCGGTGCCGGCGTTGTCGACCTTGCTCAGGCTTTCCCAGGCCGGAAACAGCCAGCCGTCCTGGCCGACGATCACCGCTGAAGCGGCATGGGCCGCGGTGGCCGACAGGCTGAAAAACACTGCCGCCACGAGGGCTGGCAGCGAACGGGCAGGCTTTACCAACGCTTTCATGGCGCGGTCTTGTCGACAAGGCCGACCAGGCGCGGGCTTTGCGCCGGGCCTACCAGAAACAGGCTGTAGCGTTCACCGGCCTGGAAAGGCTCAAGCTTGAGCGGCAGGCTGACGCCGGGCCCGCACTGGGCAATCAGGGTCGCCTGCACCGGGTTGATGGTGCGTTGCGCCTGGCCCTTGGCGGCAATCTGACTCATGACACTGGCACCGCTAGCTAGCTTGATATCAGCCTGTGCGCAGCCGTTGCTGAGGTTATAGGCATTGAGTTCGGCCTTCAGGTCCTTGCCTCGCGGCGGCGGATCGATCACCAGGCGCGGTGCGGCGGCCGGGTCGCTGTCCAGAATCAGGGTGACGAAGGCGTTGGCAGGCGCCTTGAGGTCTTTGAGTTCACGGCCGTCGACGCTCACCCGCAGCGGCTTGCGGGCATCCACCGCCTGGAACGGGCTGGCGACGGTCGATTGCGCCGACAAGGCCTGTGCAACCCCTTCGCCTATGCGCACCTGTTGCACGTTGTCGGCGGGGTTGACCACCCGCAGCCAGGCCGAGCCTTCGGGCAGTTTGGGCGCGTAGAGCTGGGCGATGCCGGCGGCCTGGGTCACGGTCGATGCCAGACCAAGGCCTAGCCATAAACAGATACGGGCGTACATGAGCAGTCCTCAATAAGAATAAGTCAGTCGGGAGAACACGCCTTTGGCACGGTCGTCGCCAAGGACTCTCAGGCGGTATTGCAGAGAGAAATCGACGTAAGAGCGTGGCGCGTTGTAAGCGTCTTCGCGGAACCAGTAGCGCACGTTATTGCCGATGCCCAGGCCGCCGGCGGTGCCGGAGGAATAGTCGGTGCTGCCGTCGGCCTGGGTTTCGCCGTCCATTTTCGAGTCATAGTCGAAGGCGGCGACCACATGCGGGAAGCTCACCCAGCGCGAGCCGGTGCCGCCCAGCGCGTAGCTGCGCCCGCCTTGCCACTCGCTGTTGAAGTACGTGCGCGAATCGTTGATGTAGCGTCCGCCTTCGGCGAAAAACTGCGAGGTCCACCAGCTGGGCGTGTCGACGCGCAGGTCGGTACCGACGCTGGCGCCATAGCCCAGGCGCACCAGCCAGTCGCCGTCGACATCGGAGGAGCCCAGTGGAAAGGTGCGCTCAAGGGCCGCCACCACGTTGAGCGACGAGAACGGTTTGACCCGCGCGCCCAGTGCGCCTTGCAACGCATCCAGGCCGGTGTCCGAGTCGCTGTCCTTGGCCCACAGCGTGTCGGTGAGCCGGGCATAGACTTCAACGTAACGCGCATTGCGGTAACCGAGCGGACGCCAGGAAATTTCAGTGCTGTTTTGCAGGCTGTCGTTGCTGCGACTGCCGCTGCTGCCGGCGTTGTTGTTGCCGGTGCTGGGCGCCGCACTCAAGCCACTGGCCGAGCTGTTGCCGCGGTAACTGGTGGTGCTGGTCAGGCCCACGCTGCGCGAGACGTCGGCCACCGTACGCCGGGTGTCGAACAGTTGCTGGGCCGGCATGGGCAGTTCGCCGGCTTTTTCGGCATCGACGACGCGCTTGAAGTAGTCGACGGCGCCCTTGTCGTCATTGACGCGCATGGCGGTGTACGCCGCATCCTGAGTGGCCGCCGGCGGCAAACGGCTTTCGCTGTCGGCCTTGGCGAATGAGGCATGGGCGGCGTCATCGTCGCCGGCCTGCACCGACAGATAGGCGACCTGCAATTGACTCATGGCATTCAGTTCGCCGGCTTCGCGCGCCAGTTGCAGGCGCTCGCGGGCAGTCTGTTGCTGACCGAGGGCTGCATACAGGCTGGCTTCTTCGTAGCTGGGCAGGCTGCCCATGGCCAAGGCCTGGCTGAAGTCCTTGCGGGCGCCGGCATCATCATCGGTTTGCTGACGCAGGCGGCCACGTTGCGCGAGCAACCGGGCGTCGTCGCCGGCTTCTTGCAAGCCCTGGCTGAGGGCTGCGATGGCCTGAGGCACCTGTTTCTGATCGCTCAAGGCGGTGGCCTTCAGGCCGTAATACGTCGGGTTTTTCGGCGCCCGGCGAATGGCTTCATCGGCCAGCGCCACCGCTGTGGCAGCATCCTTGCGCGCCAGGGCGGCATACGCCTGCACGGCCATGTCGGTGCCGGCGTCGCGCTGGTTGCCCGGCCAGATATCGCAGATCAGGCCGAACGCGCTTTCCTGGCAATTGAGCGCCGGCGGCGGAAAGCGTACGGCGGTTTGCAGGCCGTTGCCCTGTTGGCGTACGGCGGCCTGGGCGGCGGCGCGGCGGCGGGCCAGTTCACCGCTGTCGTCGTCGGGCAATTGGCGCAGGTGCGCCAGCGCCTGCTGCGGTTGTTGGTTGAGCAGCGCCAGGTCGGCGGCGAAGAAGCGGATCTCGCGCACCTCGGAGTCGAGCAAGCCCTTGATCGCCAGCGCCTGGTTCAGGTCGCTCTGCGCCGCCTGAGTCTTGCCCTGACGGTCCTGGGCATAGCTGCGCAGAATCCACGGCGTGATTTCGCCATCGTCCTGGGCCAGGGCGCCGGTGGCGGCTTGTTCGGCCCCGCGATAATCCTTGGCGGCCAGTAAAGCGCTGATCAACAGTTCCTGATTGGCCGACACCTCCGGCGCCCAGGCCACGGCCTGACGCGCCTGATCCACGGCAAGCGTCAGGTTGCCCTGTTGCAGCGCCCGGTAACCGGCAATCGCCAGAGGCGCGGCCAGTTGCCGGCGAATGGCTTCGCGGCGCATCAGCAAGGTGTCGTCGTCGGGGAAGCTGCGCAAGGCGTCGGTGGTGGCCTGGTCGGCGGCGTTCAGGTCCTGTTGGCGCTGCAAGGACTCGATCAGCAGCAGGCGGTAATCCATGCGTCCCGGCGCCTGGGCGATGGCCTGGCGGGCGGCGCGGGCAGCGCCTGTAAAGTCTTCGCGATCGTAGGCCTTGAATGCCTGGCCTGCAGCGGCAAAGCCGGGCCCGGGACGCGCTTGCGGGTAGCGCTGCGGATGATCGCGGCGATCCTTGTCGCGTTCGGCCAGGGCCACCAGGGTCTTGAGTTGCGCCACATCGGGGCGTTGGCGCAGGGCTTCGCGGGCCTTGGCGATGGCCTGGTCGTAGTCTTTGCGGTCGTAGGCGCGGTAGGCCTCGTTGGCCAGGTGATAAGCCGGGCCGCTCAACGGCAGCATCAGCGTCAGCGGCACCTTTTCGGCAAGCGCGCTCAGCGGCAACAAAGCATTGGGCAGCACGGCCAGCGCCGCCAGCAGGGGCAATAACGGGCGCTTCATGACGCAGGCTCCAGAGGGGCAGGACGGTGCTGGCGAGCAACGGCCTGTTCGATGGTTTCGCGGGGCAAGACGCCCAGGTCCACCAGGTAGTCGCCGATGCGGCCATGGTGCTGCGGGCGATAGTTGAGCATGGCGCGGTCGAATACCTGGCGGTCGATCAGCCCGGCTTCGATCAGCAAGTCGCCGAGCAGCGGCGTGCCGGCAGCCGGTTGTTGTGCGTCCGAGCCGCTGCCGATCTGGCGCAGGCGCGCGACGATTTCGCCTTCGCGGGCGATCAGTTGCAGCGGTTCGCCGCCCATGGCGTTGCTGATCTGTTGCAGGCCTTCATCGGGCAGCGGGCTGGTCACCGCGATGCGCGGCTGGCCGTTGGCCGCCGGTGTCAGCGGCACGGCGCGCCAGCGCAGGCAGAACTCGTCGTCGAGTGCGCCGTCCTGGCGGTTGGCGTCCAGTTCGAAGATGCGCGGCAGGTCGTTCTGGAACGCGATGGCCTCGGCCAGCGTTTCGTCGTCCAGCCAGCCGCGCCCGAGCAGGATGCGCCCCAGCGGCAGTGGCCGGCTTTGTTGTTCGTCCAGCGCGCTTTGCAGGTTGGCGTCGGTAATGGCCTGCCACGACAGCAGCACGCTGCCCAGCTTGCGCGGCGCAGCAGCGATCAGGTCAGTGGACGGGAAGTCGTGCATGGTCTTGTCCCAGACCAGTTTGCGGCCCAGCAACTTGCCGATCAGGAACATGCGCCAGGCGCGGGCGGCGGCCATGAAGTTGACGAAGTTGCCGACCACCATGCGCGGAATCGACAGCAGACCGTGCTGCCAGCCATACAGCACGCTGGTGAAATAGTAGCGGTGCAGCATGCGCCACAGCAGCGCGATGCCGTTGGCCAGGAGCAGCGCCTGAAGCAGGTCGTTGTCGTCGAACCAGGCTGGAAAGCTGACGTCCCACAGGCCGCTGTAGCGCAGCACGATCAACGCCACCAGTTGCAGCAGAATCGCATAGGCCAGAATGCTGATGAACGAGGTGACGATGCCTTTGCGGTCACGAAACAGCAGATAACGGTTGGCCAGCGAACCGCTCCAGCCCATCTGCTCCCAGCCTTGCAGACCGATGCCCAAAGTCCAGCGGGCCTTCTGCCGAAAGGCAGTGCGGAAGGTGTCGGGAAAGAACTCGCGCACGCACAGCGGCATGTTCAGGGTCGACTCGTAGGGCTTGCGAAACCACGATTTGCGTAGCACCCGGAATTGCACCGGAAAGCGCACAAAGATCGCGTTCATGCCGTATCTGGCCAGACGCGCGCCGACGTCGTAGTCCTCGGTGAGGCTGTCGGTGTTGAACGGCTGGTTCTGGTTTTCAGCGGCCAGTACTTGCAGGGCACGGTGCGAAAAACAGGTG
This sequence comes from Pseudomonas sp. HP_08, assembly GCF_055284095.1. NCBI lineage: Bacteria > Pseudomonadati > Pseudomonadota > Gammaproteobacteria > Pseudomonadales > Pseudomonadaceae > Pseudomonas > Pseudomonas sp. HP_08. Next base: position 133,648 of record NZ_JBTOQC010000008.1, read on the forward strand.
CCGACGCCGGCCGAGGGCACGGTGTCGGTCATGCTTTCACGCACCACCAAGTCCTTGCCGTGCCACTCGGCGAACTCGTCCATGTAGGTGCCGGCCACCCACTCGTACCAGTTGCGTTCCAGCGACACCACCGGCAGCTGGATCATGTCCTTGCGCGGCAGCAAGTAGTTGAACAGGCGCAATTCCAGCGGGTGCAGCACGTCTTCGCTGTCGTGCAGCACGGTGCCGGCGAAGGTCATGCCGTGGGTTTTCTCGTGCAGGAAAATGGCCTGGATCACCCAGTTCAGGCAGTCGGCCTTGCAGGTCGGCCCGGCGTGCGGCACCTCGACCCGGTGCAGTTGTTTATAACGCCGGCGCATGCGCTCGACTTCATCGATGGTGCGCTGGTCGTTGATGTAGGTGCCGACGAACACCACGTAGTTCTGGTAGTCCAGCGTCGACACCATGTTCTCGATCATCGGCGCGATGACATCGTATTCAAGCCACGCCGGCACCATGATCGCCAGCGGTTGCTGATCGCGGTCCAGCAGTTGCTGTTCGGTCAATGGCCGGTAGCGGCGTTCGGCGGTGAACTTGCGGTACAGGCGGCGCGCCCAGTACCACAGGTCCACGATCAGGTCGTCCAGGCTGGAAATCAGGATCAGCACCGCGACCACCAGGGTCGCGGCTTCCAGGAAGCTGTAGTAATGCGCCAGCCAGTACGGCCAATAAAGCGAGGTCATCGACGGACCTCATTCATTGACGATTACGGCGAGCGCGACGGCCCGCCAGCAGCAGGAGCAAAAACAGCAACACGCCAGCCGGGATCAGCCACAACAGTGATGGCGTACGCCAGGCATCGAGGCCACGCGGTTCGTCGGCATCGATCAGCTGGCTGCCGCTTGGGTCATGGGTATCGAAGGTCGACAACGCGCCCTCGGCGCCCAGAATCGAAGCGTTGCCACGGGTCAGCAGCAAGGGGTCTGCGAACTGCGGCGCATGGGCGCCCAGGGTGCGATACACCACACCCTGCTGGCTGCCGGACTTGACCACTTGCAGGGCGGCCATGTTGTCCAGTTGCTGCAGGTCCAGCAGGCGCTGTTCCTTGTGGTTGATCAGCAGGCGGCCCTGATCGTTGACCTGCAGCGCTTCGCTGGCGTCTTTGACCGGCAGCTCGAAGGCCAGGAACGGTTTGTCCGGGCTCACGGCGGTCTTGCCGTCGGCCTGCACGCTTAGGTGCGCACGCAGCGGCGAGACGCCGGTGGCGTCGGCAATCTTGATCAGGGTCGGCAGGCTGCTGGCCGGACGCTCCAGCCAGGCTTGCGGCACCAGGACCTGGCCGTCCTGGGCGAAGCGGGCGGCCATGCCGGCAAAGTCGCTGCCCGGCTGACTCTTTTCCAGCACGATGTGGCTGGTCGGCAATACGCTGACCGGGAACGCCTGCGGGGTTTCCAGGCAGCGGTTACTGACCGGCTGGCGCTGGAACGACACGCGCAAGACGTTGCGCGAACCCAGGGCATAGGCCGGGATGCGCGCTTCGATGCGTTGTTTCTGGCCGTCGCTGACCAGTTGGGCGGCGCCAATCAGGTAGTCGTTGAGAAATATCGAGGCCACCGGCGCCGTGCTGGAAGCACCGGGCGCGCTGCTCAGGTCGACCACCGCTTTGACCGGCAAGCGGCCGTCATAGGCGACGTTGCCCAGCGGGAAGGTGGCGCTCCAGTCGCTCTTGGCCAATACGTCGAGGCTGCCGGGCGAGCCGCCCAGGCGTGACAGGGCCAGGCGGCCGTCCTGGGTCAGCGGCAATTGCGCTTCGGCAATGGTCAACTGGCGGTTGCGCGCCAGCTTGTTCCAGGCCGAATTGAACAGGGTCATGGCTTTGACCGTGGCGGTGGGCGCAATCAACAGCATGGGCCGGGTGCCGATCAGTGCCAGGCGCGCTTCGTCCTTGCCCAGCGAACCCAGGCCGGTGCGCACGTGCTGTTCGCGCCATTGCACCAGCGCTTGAGCGGCCTGGGTGTCGAGCGCCTGCACCTCGGCCTGCAAGGCATCCAGTGCGGTGTCGATAGCCTTGAGCAGTGCGGCATCGTCGATGGCCAGGTCGGCCTGCACGCTCGGGCTTTTGCCCAGCACCAGCAAGGCGCCGACTTCAGCTGCACTTTTCAGGGTGTAGCGGCCCTGGCCGTCGAGGCTGGCGAAGGCCGGCACGCTGCGCAGGGCTTCCGGCACACGCTGTGCGTTCAGTTCGACCGTATCGCCAACGCCGGGCAGCGGCAAAATACGCGCCTGCTTGCCAATACGTTCCAGCGCCACGCCCAGGCGCCAGGCGGCGTCATAGCTGGCGGTCGACAAAGTGCCCGGTGCGATCAGCACGCCGGGCTTGCCGGGCAGGGCATTCCAGGCAGCGCCGATGTCACGCAACTGGCTGGCGTCGTAGCTGTAGGTCAGGCGGGTGTCGGGCTGAATGCGCAACACGTTGCCGATGACGCGCTCCTCTTCGCACAGCTCACGCGCGACCCGCGATGACCAGGCTACGCCCAGGCGCACCGAGCCGGTGTCGCGTGGCGCCTTGTCGACGCCCAGTGTCGTGCTGGCGTCGCCTTCGGGTTCGTTCAGGCCCAGGGCGCGCACCGGATAGCCGTCCAGCGACAGCAGCAAGGTATTACGTCCGCCTTCGCCGTTCAGGTAACTGGCGTCGAATGCCAGCGCCGCATCGGTCAGCGGCACACCGGCCGGCACCGGCAAATACAGTTCGCGCCGCGCATCGCTGGCGCCCAACACGATGGGGTCGTTGATGCCCAGGTCGTCCAGACGAATCTCGCGCTCCTGACGCAGGTCGGCATTGAGCCGGGCGATGGCCTGGGTCAGCGGGCTTTCGGCCGCCAGGGTGTGGGCCGGCATGAGCGCGAGCAGGCTCGCACCCCAGGCAAGGGCGCTGAAGGCGCCCATGTGGATGGACTTCATCGACGTGGTCTCGAACGAGTAATAAACGAGTAGCAATGGTTGGCCAGGCGAGCGGCGCGGCCGCTCGCCTCATGGCGGTGCCGCTAGCTGATCTGCGGTCGGCTGTGTGGAAAACGTGCCGATGGCGGGGCACTGGCGATGCCTTGCAGCGGCTCAAGACGCTGCCAGTCCAGTTGCCCTGGCACAAAGTCGTCGACCGGGCGCCCCATCAAGGCATCGACGATGCGGCTGCAGGCCTTGCCATCGCCATACGGGTTGCTGGCCTGTGAAGCGCGGCGCCAGAGCAGCTCGTCTTCATACAGGGCCGTGACGCCCTGCACGATCGACTGCGGCGAGGTGCCTACCAGGCGCACGGTGCCGGCGGCCACCGCTTCCGGGCGCTCGGTCACCTCGCGCATTACCAGCACCGGTTTGCCCAGCGAAGGCGCTTCTTCCTGTACGCCGCCCGAATCAGTGAGGATCACATGGGCGCGCTGCATCAGGCGCACGAATGACAGGTAGTCGAGCGGCTCGATCAGGTGAACGTTAGGCAAGCCGCCGAGGTGCTCGGTCACCGGGCCCTTGACGTTGGGGTTCAGGTGCACCGGGTAGACGATCTGAATGTCCGGGCGTTGCGACAGGGTGTTCAAGGCCTTGCAGATGTCCAGGAAACCGTCGCCGAAGTTCTCCCGGCGGTGGCCGGTGACCAGCAGCAGCTTGCGTCCGGGCCGCAGGAAATCGAACTGCGCATCCAGCTGATCGCGCAACGTGCTGTCACGCTCGATGCGCCGTGCGGTCTGTTGCAGGGCATCGATCACGGTATTGCCGGTGACGAACGAACGGCCTTGTTGACGCTCACCCAACAGGTTGCGCCGCGCTTCGGCGGTGGGTGCAAACAGCAGGTCGGCCGTCATGTCGATGCAGCGCCGGTTCATTTCTTCCGGCCACGGCTGGCGAATGTCGCCGGTGCGCAGGCCGGCTTCGACATGGCCCACCGCGATGCGCCGATGGAAGGCGGCCATCGAGGCGACCATCGCGGTGGTGGTGTCGCCGTGTACCAGCACGCGGTCGGGCCGGGCGATGTCCAGCATCGGGTCGATGGCATCGAACAGGGCGGCGCTCAGGGTATTGAGCGTCTGGTCGGGACGCATCACATCCAGCGTGTAATCGACTTTAAGGTCGAACAACTCCAGTACCTGCTTGAGCATGTGCTGGTGCTGGCCTGTTACGCAGACGCGCGACTGAACACCCGGTTCGGCAGCCAGAGCCTTGACCAGCGGGGCCATCTTGATGGCCTCGGGGCGGGTTCCGAAGATGGACAGAATCTTGAGAGGGGGATGGTTGCTAGCGATGATGGCCTCCTGCGCGATAACGCGCTTACAACAGCGGGACCGCCAAAGGTCCAACTAGTGATATGGGTTCTATCGTAGTACCGGGGTAAACAGAATCATCACTGGGGGTCACATCATGTGAATAAACTGCATTGCCTTGCATCCCGGAAGTAGGACGATTATTAGCATTGAATGTTTCAATTGCAAATTTTAAATATTGATTTTTACAGCTGAACAGACCGAAACTTTTCTAAAACATTGCAGTCAGGCGGCACTGTGTATGAGAGTTTACTTGCATCAAGGTAAATATAGTAAAGCCATAAATCGTTGATTTTTAAGGTTTTATCCAAAGAAAATAATATGACGCTTCGATCAGGACTTGCGCAGGAGTTCGCCGCGCGCCTGCTGCCGATAATTGGCACGGCGTGACGTCCCGGTGGCGCCTGATAATTGGCAGGGTGTTGGGCGCAAGAGGATGTCGTATTAATGGCGTCGGAAAAAGTTCAATAAAGTTTCAATGCCGTCGAAAGGGGACAGCGTTAAAGCGGAAAAGTTTCAGTGGCCTGTGCGTGCCACCTCACGTTTTTAATAGCCGTTATTGAGGACTGTGTGCACATGAAAGAGTGTAGGCGATGCGCATCGGCGGGCCGGTTTTAATACGGTGCCATTTGTCGGCCATTATTGGGCTGGGGCGCCGGGACAATAGCCCGGTATGCGAGTGCGCAGGCCATGAATGAGCACGCTAATTGCATCGCGATCAATTGAAAGAGAAAAAGGGGAATATTCAACCCATCGTGCCTCTTCGCAGCCATTGGCGAGTGTTATAGGCTCCGGGGCGGTTCGTTTTTTTAAGTGCTGTCAGATTTGCCAACCGGTTGCCTGCGGTTGGCCTGAAACTTTCTTTGTAGTGAGAAACCATGCAATGCCCACGATTGCGCTACTGATCTGCGATGACTCGAATATGGCGCGCAAGCAGTTACTGAAGGCACTGCCGGCCGGCTGGGATGTGTCCGTGACCCTGGCGACCAATGGCCTTGAAGGTCTGGGCGCGGTGCGCAGGGGCGCCGGTGAAGTGGTGTTGCTGGACCTGACCATGCCGGTCATGGATGGCTACCAGGCGCTGGCAGCGATCCGCGACGAGGGCCTGGAGACCAAGGTTATCGTGGTCTCGGGCGATGTTCAGGAAGAGGCCGTCAGGCGCGTCATGGAACTGGGCGCGCTGGCATTCTTGAAAAAACCGGCCGACCCCGATGAGCTTGCCGCCACGCTGGTGCGTCTGGGCCTGTTCAATCAGACGGTGGCGGCTCAGGCGCCCAGCGTGCCTGTGCCTGCCGTGTCGCCGCGTAGCAGCGAAGGCACCATCAGCTTTCAGGACGCCATGCGCGAGACGGTCAACGTCGCCATGGGCCGTGCCGCGGCCTTGCTGGCCAAGGTGCTGGGCGTCTTCGTGCAATTGCCGGTGCCCAACGTCAACATGCTGGAAGTCGGCGAGTTGCACATGGCGTTGGCCGACACCCAGGACGGCCAACGGCTGACGGCGGTGTGCCAGGGCTATATCGGCGGCGGTATTGCCGGCGAGGCGCTGTTGCTGCTGCACGATTCGGAAATCGCCGACATCGCCCGCTTGATGCACCGCGATTCACCCGACTACAGCGACATGGAAGTGCTGCTGGACCTGTCGACCATCCTCATCGGTGCCTGCCTGAGCGGTATCGGCGAGCAGATCGATGTGCCGTTTTCCCTGGGCCACCCACAGATCCTGGGCCAGCAGGGCGGCAGCGACGCATTGATCAACGTTCGCCAGCAACGCTGGAAACAGACCCTTGCCGTGGAAGTCAGCTACAGCGTGGAAGGGCACGACATTCATTTTGATTTGCTGATGTTGTTCACCGAAGACTCGGTCGAGCGGCTCTCGCGCAAACTGGCCTACTTGACGAGCTGATGTGATGAACGAGCAAATCGATATCAAAGAGCTTCACTGGCTGCTGGCCGTTACCCAGAACATCGACGTCGGGATTGTGGTGCTGGATCGCAACTTTCATGTGCAGGTGTGGAACACCTTCATGGAAAACCGCTCCGGTGTGGTGCCGTTCGATGCCATTGGCCATTCGTTCTTCGACCTGTTCCCGGAGATCAACCGCGCCTGGTTCAGCAAGAAGGTCGAAAACGTCGTCACCCTCGGTACGCCGGCGTTCACCATCTGGGAGCAGCGGCCTTACCTGGTGCGGTTCAAGAACTACCAGCCGATCACCGGGCAAGAGCCGTTCATGTACCAGAACACCACGCTGTTTCCGTTGCGCAGCACCAACGGTCAGATCAGCCATATCTGTCTGGTGATCTACGACGTGACCGATGTCGCGACCAACCGCCATCAGCTGCTCACCGCCAACACCGAGCTGCAACGGTTATCGAGCACCGATCGCCTGACCGGCCTGAGCAACCGTGGTCACTGGGAAGAATGCCTGCGTCACGAGTACGCCCGGCACACCCGTTATGGCAGCGAGGTCTCGATGGTGATGATCGACATCGACCACTTCAAGCGGGTCAACGACACCTGGGGCCACCAGACCGGCGACAAGGTGATTCAGGTGGTGGCCGAGGCCATGCGCACGCACATACGCAGCGCAGACATTGCCGGGCGTTATGGCGGTGAAGAGTTCTCGGTGCTGCTACCCGACACCGACAAAGCAGGCGCCCAGGTGTTTGCCGAGCGGCTGCGCAAGGCGGTCGAGGAGCTGTATGTGGATCACGATGGGCAGCAGATTCGCTGCACCATCAGCCTGGGCGTGGCCGACCTCAGTCAGCCGTCCAGTGATTACAAGGCGCTGATCGAAGCCGCCGACCAGGCGCTGTACCAGTCCAAGAAAAACGGCCGCAACCAGGTGACAGTGGCGTAGTACGGTCGGGCGGCGATCCGTCGGGCGGCGATCCGTCGCCCGCCCGTACTACAGTCAGCAATCAGCGGGTGGTGACGATCTTGTCGGCAGGCTGGGTACGACGACCCAGAATGCCGGCACCGGCTGCGACCAGACCCGAAATTACCAAGGTGATCAGCAGAATCCAGGCACCTTGCGAAACGCGCTTGGCGGTCACTTCAGCGGCTTCACGGGCTTTCTGCTCGGCCTGGGCCTTGAGTTCCTGGTACTTGGCGTAAGCCTGGCGATAGCTGGCCTGGGCCTGATCGACGATCTGGTTGGCTTCGGCATCGGTCTTGTTGCCGCGCGCCTTGATCAGGTTGACCAGCGCCTGGCGATCAGCCGCATCCCATGCTTCGTTGCCCTTGGCTTTGATACGGTCCAGCAGGCCACCGATCTGTTCGTCGGCCTGTTGTGGATTGTTGGCACTGCGCTCGGCCGTATTCTGGGCATCTTCCTGGGTGGCCTGGGCTTCTTGTTTGACATTGTCAGGGTTCAGCTCTGCCTTACCGGTCTGACGCATGGCCAGTTCGATTTCACCTTGAATATCGTTGAGGTTGAAGTCGATGCCCTGTTGTTTCAACTGATCCTGAATCTTGTCGCCCAGTGCCGGCGCGACTTGCGCAATGCCGCTGCCCACTGCCGACAGGCCGCTGCCGGCCAGGTTCAGGCCGCCACGTACCACACCGGTCACGGCGCTGGAGACCAGGTAGACGGTGATCAGCGACACCGAAGCCCAGACCAGCAGGCCATGAAAGGCGCCTTCACGCTGGGCCAGGCGCCCGGCAGCCCAGCCGCCGATGAACAGCGAGATGACAGCGCTGACGACTACCCAGATACCGGCGCCGGTGCCGAGCCCGGACACCGGATTGGCTTCTTTCAGCGGGTCGATGCTGGCACTGCCGATGGCGGTGCCCAGCAGGTTGAGCAACAGCGAAACGACCAGGGCGAGAACGACACCAGCCAGAATAGCGCTCCAGGAAATACGTTTGAGTAATGGCGCCACAGTGTTGTGCGTGGCGTAGTCAGGCGCGGCGTATCCAGCCGTCGAAGTGCGGTCGTCACGAATCATGGTGTGCATCCTTTAAGCAATGGCAGGGACACCGAACAGTGGTGTACTTAGCAATGACTCACGCCGGACTCAGGAAGTTTGAAATTTATTTAAAATAAATACACAGGTTCAGAAGTTGTTAAAAGTTCGTTACGCCTGCTAAAAAAAGAGCACTGAAAGTGCCTGTTTTTTTACCGGTTATATGGGATCCGCCGGGTCATGCTAGGATCGCGATTTTTCCGCCACTCTTCATCAGGGCCATCATGCAACCTCATTCCACGCTCACCGTAGTGCCTGTCAATCGCCCACTGACCGGTCGGGTCAGCCCGCCGGGTTCCAAATCCATCACTAACCGCGCACTGCTGCTGGCCGGTCTTGCCAAGGGCACCAGCCGCCTGACCGGCGCGCTCAAAAGCGATGACACCCGGGTGATGTCCGAGGCGTTGCGGTTGATGGGCGTGCAGGTCGATGAGCCGGATGACAGCACCTTTGTGGTCACCAGCAGCGGCCACTGGCAGGCGCCGGGCCAAGCGCTGGTGCTGGGCAATGCCGGCACCGCAACGCGCTTTCTGACCGCCGCGCTGGCCAACTTCGACGGCGAATTCGTGGTCGATGGCGACGAATACATGCGCAAGCGTCCTATCGGCCCGCTGGTCGATGCCTTGCAGCGCATGGGCGTCGAGGTCAGCGCACCGACCGGCTGCCCGCCAGTCGCGATCAAGGGCCGCGGTGGCCTGGCGGCTGGACGCATCGAGATCGACGGCAACCTGTCGAGCCAGTACGTCTCGGCGCTGCTGATGGCCGGCGCCTGCGCCCAGGGCCCGATCGAGGTGGCGCTGACCGGCAGCGAGATTGGTGCGCGTGGTTATGTGGACCTGACCCTGGCGGCCATGCAGGCCTTTGGCGCTGAAGTAGAAGCCATCGGTGACGCCGCCTGGCGGGTGTCGGCCACCGGCTACCGCGCCACGGACTTTCATATCGAGCCCGATGCTTCGGCGGCCACTTACCTGTGGGCGGCCCAGGCGCTGACCGGCGGCAGCATCGACCTGGGCGTGGCCACTGACGCCTTCACTCAGCCCGATGCGCTGGCCAGCCAGATCATCGAGCGTTTCCCGAACATGCCGGCAGTGATCGACGGCTCGCAGATGCAGGACGCGATCCCGACGCTTGCGGTGCTGGCAGCCTTCAACAATCAGCCTGTGCGCTTTGTCGGCATCGCCAACCTGCGGGTCAAGGAATGCGACCGCATTCGCGCGCTGTCCGATGGTTTGCGTGCCATCGACCCGGCACTGGCGGTGGAAGAGGGCGACGACCTGCTGGTCAATGCCAACCCGGCCTTGGCCGGGCGCACGGTCGATGCGCTGATCGACACCCACTCCGACCACCGCATCGCCATGTGCTTCGCCCTGGCGGGCCTGAAAGTCGCCGGTATCCGCATTCTTGACCCGCTGTGCGTGGGCAAGACCTATCCGGGCTACTGGAAAGCATTGGAATCACTGGGTGTGGAGTTGCAGTCGTAGGAGCAATGCCGATCAGTTAAGACGGTTTTCGCCAGTATTTCGTCTGGCGCCAAATCCGTGGGAGCGAGCGTAGAGCTCGCGAAAGGGCCCGTGCAATCGGACTACGTGCTGTGTCTGTACCCCAGCATTCGCGAGCTAAGGGGGCGGCCATCCGCCTCACTCCTACGGATTTGGCGCCAAGCGAACATCAGGATTGCCGATGGTCGGTCTTTACGCCCGGTAATACCGGACGAACTACTTTTTATAGCCGGTAATTGGGCTATCGAGTAACCAGCCTTATGGCTGCTATACGCATATAACACATGCCATTTGGAGTCTGTTTATGCTCACTATCCGCCTGCCTGCCGATCTTGAAGCTCGCTTGGGAAACCTTGCCAAAGCGACTGGTCGCACCAAAACCTTCTATGCCCGGGAGGCCATCGTCGCGCATCTGGACGACCTGGAAGACTTGTACCTTGCGGAGCAGCGTTTGCTGGACAACCGAACGAGCCGAGCGGATTCCGTTCCCCTTGAAGAATTGATGGAACGCTATCGCTTGGCGGATTGAATTCGACCGCGCCGCAGCATCCAAGAGGCCTTGAAAGGCTCGCGCTTAGGCGATTTTTGGAAGTGTCGCGTGAGTGATTATCGCTTGATATACGCATTCAAACGGCTCAGGGCGTCAGTCAGGCTCTCTCCCTTACGCGCCTGGTGGCTGAGTTCGTAGGCAGAGAGAGCCACCTTTTTAGGTGGCTTGCCCTCAGCAATACGCTTTGCGCAGGGCGTATCAAGAGCGACTGCCGGCTTTGTAGCAGGCACCTGCTTGTGACCAATGACGAAATTCAGATGTGTGATCTTGCGACACGTACGCTTTAACTCGTAATGCACCTGCAGCCGGCTGTGCTCGTTAACCTGGCTGACAGCGGGCTCTATGACATACCGACGCAGGTCAGCCATCAACGTGTACTTGTCACGCAGTTGGAGCCATTTGCGCAGGTCTTCCAGGGCGATTTCTCGGGAACCGATGGTGGTGTACTGGATTAGCATCTCAAACAGCCTGATCCCGTACATGCTGGTCATTCTGGCCACTTCGGCCATGTCGTAGCGGGTGAACTGTTCTTTGAGTTCGGTCAAAAAGGGCAGCATGTCCTTGTTGAACCGCAGATTGATCACCCCGTCCCGATGGCTGTAGACGATGCTCTGCACCCAACTGGCTTCCAGGGTCTTGGATTTACGACCGCCACCATTGGGCTCCAGGTCGATGCTCACCTCTCGTCGGCGTAGCTTGCGCGCGGCTTCAAACAGCTCTTTGTAAATGGACTTGCTGTCCGAGTTGGTAGCCTTGGCGATGCGCGCAACCGGGATGCGGTACATGACCTCATCGGTGATAGGCGCGCCGCGATCAACCTGGGCGATACAGGCCAGCAGGATCCGTTGTTCAGAGACGGAAAGCGTGTAGGACGCCTCAATGAGCGCGTTGGATTTGTAGATTTTTTCGTCGGCCATGATCGTAATGTGGAAATCCCTTATGTCTTTTCATGGTGACCCTGAATCTCTCCACATTACAACCCTGAATCCCTCCACATTTGCCCCTGAATCCCTCCACATCTCACCCTGAATTGCTCCACATTACGACGCTGGAGGCCACGTAGATCAAGGCCTGTAGCGGTCGTAAAAGCTTTAAAAGGAAAAAGTATAAAAAAGGGTTTCAGGCGAAAATCGCCGTTTCTGAATAGGGATGTTGCAAATGTTTCCAGCGCGGTAACCCTGAATCACACCACATCAGGGTGTTTCGAAAAACGTAGGCGAGGCAGCCAATGCAAGGCAAGCCCCCCGGTGATCCAGTTACAAACGGTCCGGCCACCCTGAACCGGCTCCCCATGCGTAATCAGTGACTAAGCCAACCTCGGCAGAGTCGACCCTGAATCCTTCCACATTACGCGTAGGAAGGGTCGCCGGCATGAGCAGGAATATTCCAAACCACCGATGGTCGGTCTTTACGCCCGGTCATACCGAGCGAACTATTCTCGTGAGGGAGTGTTAGGGATAACGCGGCACAAGAAGCGTTTGCGGCTAACACCATCCGAGAAGTCCAGGAGGGATGAATCATGCCCCATGTCATCAGGCAACTGGCCCTGAGCCTTTGCCCTCTTCTGCTGTGTGGCCATGCCGTTCAGGCATCCGCCAATACCTGTCCCGAAGTGTCCAGCATTGTCCAGCAGTCAAGCGCCGATGGAGGCTTTACCTATAGCGCACCGGCCGGCGGTAGTCTCCAGTGGATCGGTGAGAAAACCTACAGAGACAAGCCGGCGCTGGACAAACTGAAGTTCGAATCCGCCCTGTCGACCCCTGATAAGAGCGGCATTCTTTGCCAGTACAAAGAAGGGCAGAACAGCCTGCTTCTGGAGCTCAAGCGTGAGGCGCCGTTCTGCGAAAACGGCATTGAAAGCTGCCTCTTCTCGGTAACCTGAGTCCGGCCCGATAGCCAGCGGCTCAAGGGGTCAGACTGCAAATACCGGCTCTTGCAACCCTTGCACGCCCGGTTGCAGGGCGAACACGCCACCGGCCAGCGGCTGATCGCTGAGGTCGCCGCCCGGGCGGATCGAGGTCACGAACAGCGTGTCCAGGTTCGCCCCGCCAAAGGCGCACATGGTCGGCTTTTTCACCGGCACGGCCAGTGAGCGGTCCAGGCGCCCGTCCGGGGTGAAGCGGTGGATCAGGCCGGCATCGTTGGCGCAGATCCAGTAGCCGCCATCGGCATCCACCGCTGCGCCGTCGGGACGGCCCGGATGCTGCTGCATGTCGACGAACAGTCGCTGGCCGTGCGGCACGCCGCTGTCGGTGTCGTAATCGAAGGCCCAGATCTTCTGCACGTCGGGGTGTGAGTCGGACAGGTACATCGTCCGCCCGTCCGGGCTGAACGCCAGGCCGTTGGGTACTACCAGATCGCTCAGTTGCGCGGTCAGCGTCTGCTCGCCGGCGCTGTAGCGATACATGGCGCCCACGCGGGCACCGGCGGCCATGTCCATCAGCATCGTGCCGGCCCAGAAGCGTCCCTGACGGTCGCAACGGCCGTCGTTGAAGCGCATGCCGGCGCGGGCATGCCCGACCTCGACCAGCAGCGTGCTGCTCAGGCTGCCATCGGCCTGGGGCTGCAGATGAAACAGGCCGTTTTCAAGGCCCGCAATCCAGCCGCCCTGAGCGTGAGCGGCGATGCAGGCGAGCATCTGCGGCGCCTGCCAGCGTTGCTCGCGACCGTCGGCCGGGCTCCAGCGATTCAGTGTGCCGGCCGGGATGTCGACCCAGTACAGCGCCTGTTCGCTGACGCTCCAGACCGGGCTTTCACCGGTGGCATTACGCGCATCGAGAATCAGTTCAGCACTCATGTCATTGGTCTCCGAAAGGGCCACTGGCGGCAAAGGCGCCGCCCTGGTAAAGGCGTGCCGGGTCATCGGCGGCTGGCAGTGGCTGGCGCTCGACCTGGGCACGGAAGGCTTCGGAACTGTCCTTGGGCTGATAGCCCAGATGGCTGGCCAGGCGGTTGTCCCACCATACGGCCTGGTTGGCCGACACGCCGTAGACCACGGTATGGCCGACATCGGGTGCGTACAGGGCGCGTTCGATCAGTTGGGTCAGGTCGTCATAGCTGAGCCAGGTGTTGAGCATGCGGTGGTTCAACGGCTCGGCGAACGAAGAGCCGATGCGCAGGCTGACGGTTTCGATGCCGTAGCGATCAAAGTAAAAGCTGGCCATGTCCTCGCCATACGACTTGGACAAGCCGTAATAGCTGTCCGGGCGGCGCGGCGAGTGGGCGTCGATGACCTGGTCTTGCCCGTAAAAACCGATCACATGGTTGGAGCTGGCAAAAATCACCCGCTTGACGCCATGCCGGCGGGCGGCCTCGTAGATGTGGAACACACCGCTGATGTTGGCGCCGAGGATCTCCTCGAACGGCCGCTCGACCGACACGCCGCCAAAGTGCAGGATCGCGTCGACGCCTTCGACCAGCGCATGCACGGCCTGCTTGTCGGCCAGATCGCAACGCTGGATTTCTTCATGGGCGCCTGCGGCGGGTGCCATCTCGCTGATGTCCGACAGGCGCAGAATGTGTGCATAAGGCCGCAGCGATTCGCGCAGGATTTTGCCCAGGCCACCGGCAGCACCGGTGAGCAGCAGACGATTGAAGGGCGTGGGAGACGGCTGGGACATGAGTAATCCTTGTTGTTGTATGTCGTCATATAACCTGGGCGAATTATTCGTTTGCCCATGGCCGCTTGTCAACGCTTGATGGGGCACGCGTTTTCGCAACAGGCAACGGCTGCGCACAACGTTAAATAGCGCAGTGTTGTCATACAACGCGGGGCCTAACGCACCACCGGCTCCAGCCCGCTGGCACGTATTACCGCCGCCGCCTCTGTCGAGGCCAGGTAGTCGAGCAGCGCCCGCGCATCTTCAGGGTGGCTGCTGCGGCTGGCCACGGCGCCACAATACAGGGTCATTTGCTGAGCCTGGTCGGGAATCAGGCCGACAATCTGAATGCCTTGTGCCTGCTTGAGTTCGCTGAGCTGCTGAAAGCCCAATTGCGCCTCACCGCGCGCCAGTACATCGCCCACCGGCTCTGCGCTGATCATCTGGCTTTTACCCTGCAAGCGTTCGGCGATGTGCATCTGGTTGAACATCACCCGCGACACGTAAAGGCCGCTGGAGCTGTCTGAATAAGCGATGGAGGCCGCGTCCAGCAGGGTCTGGCGGAAGTTCTCCATGGTGCTGATGTCCGGCTTGGCTGCGCCGGCAGGGACCGCCATGGCAATGAAAGCCTTGCCCAGCTCGACCCGGCTGTCGGCATTGGCATGCCCGTCCTTGATCAGGCGCTCCAGCGCCGGGCGGCTCAGTAGTACAACGTCGGCCGGCTCCTGGCGGGCCAGACGGTTAGCGATAGAGTGCGGCGCATTGCCCGCCGAGGGCGCCAGTTGGGCGATGACGCGCACTCCGGTGCGTTTTTCATAGTCGGCGCTCAAGGTTTGAAAGGCGCCCATGGTGGCGCTGGACGCCAGGACAACCAATTGCAGGGGCTTGGCGGTGGCGGCATGAACAAAAGACAGCGGTAAAAAAGACAGAACACCGCTGAGCAGCCAGGGAAGTAATGTTTTCAATTGAAGATGAACCTTGCTGAACTGGAACCGGGAAGTATGTGGCAAAACTACGCAAGCGTTGGACCTTTGCTGAAGATGGCGGGGCTGATCGTGGAAACGCTAGTGGGCCATCCATCGCCTGCCCAGGCTGGCAGGTTAGTTGGCTGCCACACTGTCAGACAATCGTATCTTGTACTTGCGGGCCTGTTATGGCCAACGATCAGCACATGATTGACGCGCGCGCGGTGGCATTGCTACAGCCGCGGTAGCCTTGATCGGCCATTAACATAAACCGTGTTAAAGACCTGACTATATCCATTGATTCGTGGGCCGGTAATCAAAAAGATCTTCTTCGACTGGAGGGTCGATACAGGCCAGCCGATAGGATATTTCAGGCCGTCTTATTCACCCTACTGACAGTCGGTTACACCCATGAACACTGAGTCTGAAATCGATATTTCAGGCCTGAGGTGTTACGACAAACGTGTCGATGATGTCACCTATAGCGTTCCACGCGGCATTACCCGGGAAACCCGGGGCCGGGTGTGGATCGTTCGTGTCCTGAAAAACAAAACAGTGCAGGTGGCCGCGCGGTTCACCGATCTGCGTTTCGGTGGTACCCGACGCGCACTGAATGCCGCCATCCTTCATCTGCTTCACAGCGGCCATGCCTGGCGCCGCGACGATGTCTTGCAATTGAACGAACGCGCTGCGGTTCATTGGCGCAAACGCAGCGGCGTGGGGTTATGCGCCGTGGCCTATGTCACCAGCCGCGGCCCTGGGCGTGGCGAAACCTTCTTTCTTTCAACCTACCGGCGAGTGGCCAGCGGCCGGGGCATGGAGAAATTTCGCGGCAAGCTGGTGAGTGTCCTGGAAAACGCCTGGGAGCGGGTTCACGAGGTCACGAGCACGCCTTACACCGTGCAGAAAAGTATTCGCCAGGAGGTGGACAGCTTGCTCGGCAGTGAGATTTTTCATCGCTTTCAACGGGCCGGCAAGCGCAAGGTCGACCAGATTGCCGTGACCGAATATGTCCAGTCGCTGAGTCGTTACAAGGCGCACTGAGAAGTAATGGTCATGTAACGCAGGTAATAAGATACAGGGCGTTACAGAGGGATTGAAAATGTGATCAAGACCGATTAGTCACCCGTTTTTTTCGGAAATTATTTCCGACTTAATACAAAAGCCCGGCACTTGAACAGTGCTGACCGATGGTCAATAATCGCCGCGCCTTGGAAACAGACCGTTTACAGGGCGCGACGCCGGGAACCAATAATTAGGGTCTATGTCAATTTATCGAGTTGCACAGAGTGCGTTGTTCAACTACATAAGTATGGCGATTTAATATTGTTTTGCCATTTCTGCAGGCCTTGTAGTGAACTGGATCGCAAAATGACGGTGCTGTGCAAGGTTTCACTTATTGGCCTTTGTCGGGCACCGGATAATCGATAGCAGGATATTTCCCATGGCGCCTGATGCTTCAGTCACCGGCGCCGACGGGCACACAGCGCAGAGAATCGAGGCAGGCATCATGCTGAAAATGACACGCAAGGCCAGCTTGGATCTGGATGAGATATTCGAGCATTACAAAGAGCTGGTCGGCCCCGAACAGGCCGAAGCCATTGTCGATGACGTCGTGGCCGAGAGCACAGCCCTGGAGCGCTCAAGCGCCTTGAACCACGCACACTTGCAGCAGGTGCCGGCGGTCTGTGAACTGGCGCTCAAGCGCTGGCCATTCCTGACAACCTTTCATGTCACCCCGGAGTCGGTGCAGATCCTGCGTTTTCTGCACCGTAACGGCCAGCCCATCAACCAGCCGCTGGAGCCGGGCACCGAGGCACGTGTGCAATCGACGGTCAATGTCGACAGCCTGCGTTGCTACGACAAATCCATCGACGGGCTGACCTACAAGGTGCCACGCGGTATCAGCCGCGAGATACGCAGCGCGACCTGGGTGGTGCGGGTGATGCGCGATAAACAGGTCCTGTTGCAGGCGCGCTTTGCCGATGCCTCGTTCGGCAGCACGCTGGGCGCACTGGACGCGGCAAGCATCCACCTGATGCACAGCGGTCATGCGTGGCTTGAAGAAGACATTCTGCAGCTTGACGAGCACTCGGCGGTGCATTGGCGCAAACGCAGCGGCGTGGGCCTGTGTGCGGTGTCCTATGTCGCCAGCAAGGGGCCCGGGCGTGGCGAAACCTTCTTCATCTCGACCTGGAAACGCGTAGAAAGCGGCCGCGGCCTGGACAAGTTTTGCACCAAGCTGGTCGAGACCCTGGCCTGTTCACATGCCTTGCAGCATGGCCTCGACACAGCGCCTGAACCGGTGCTCAGACACCTGCGCGCACAGGCCACAAAACTGATGGCCGGTGCGGCCTTTCAAGCCTTTGTGCAAGCCGGTAAACGCAAGGCCGAACGCATTGCGGTCGAGGAGTATGTCGAGAGCCTCCAGTAACTTATCCCATAAGGAAACAGAGCATTGGATAGCCAAGGGTTTTGGTGTTCTGAGCTGGAAATAGCGCAAGCGCGGCGGTTTAACAAAAAGCTCGCCTGGCTGCCGCGTTTTCGCATCAGAAACCGCATCACGCCTCTGGCGATTCAGGCGCTTCTGCGAACCAGCCAGATCGGTGGCGCCGGCAAGCTCGCCCGGCATGGGCTTGGCGCAGAGCGCAGGATTGTGAGGGTCGGTGAGGCCGCCGTTCCGGTCAGAATCATCCGGCCCACCGGCAAGGCCAAAGGCGTTGTGCTCGACTTCCATGGCGGCGGCTGGGTCATCGGCAACGCGCAGATGAATGACGAACTGAATGTTGGCCTGGTCAAGGCCTGCGAAGTGACGGTGATTTCGGTCGATTACCGACTGGCCGTGTCGACGCCCCTTGAAGGCCTGATGCAGGATTGTCTTTGCGCCGCGCGCTGGCTACTGAGCGACAAAAACACAGAATTTGCCGACCTGCCTGTCACCGTCGTCGGCGAGTCCGCGGGTGCGCATCTTGCGGTGGCTACGCTGCTCGAGCTCAAGGCATGGCCCGACCTGCTGCGGCGTGTCAGCAGTGCCGTGCTGTATTACGGCGTCTTTGACCTGACCGGCACACCCAGTGTGCGCGCCGCGGGCCGCGACACGCTGGTACTGGACGGCCTAGGCATGGTCGAGGCCTTTCGCACCCTCACGCCCGGCCTGAGCGACGCGCAACGCCAATGCGCGCCGGTGTCGCCGCTGTATGGCGACTTCAGCGACTTTCCGCCTGCCTTGATGTTTGCCGGTGAACTGGACCCGCTGCGCGACGACACACTCGGCCTGGCCGAGCGTTGGTCGAAATCGGCAGACGTTGACATGCACCTGTTGCCGGCCGCACCGCACGGCTTCATCCACTTTCCGACGGCCATGGCGAGCAGGGTACTGGTGTATACGCGGGAGTGGGTCACAAAGCGGATGGGTGGCTGACCAGATCATGAAGGGTGGCAGCTGTACGAAGGCGTGCCCTGCAATCGCCGTGTCGTTATCACCGATCAGCCCGTAGCGCATGTCCGCGTAGGTAATAGCGGATATGACAATGCGGTTCTTGCGCGCTGTCTGCTCAGCGAGAGATAACCCGTCAGGCCGCGCTATGCGCAAGGTGATGGTATCCAGCTCGGCAATACCCTCATAAGCCGTGTCGGCAGGCAGGCTAATAGCCTGATTGCTGCCGTTTTGAAGAGAGAAACTGTACGCACGATTCATGCTCGCGCATGGACATACACAAGCAAATACAGAATCACGAACATCGGTATAAAGGATCCAATTGCGCCATTAATGAAACTATTCGGAACGCTCAAAGCCGCAAATAAACGGCATCGGGACAATGGACTATCAAGGCAGTTTGAAAGATCCGCAGCGTTTGAAAAAAATATTTATTAATAGGCTTAATTACAAAAACACGCTTAAGTAAAGCCTGGAATCGCCGATAGTTCACCCACACGCAGCGCTGGCTGCCAAATGGCATTCATTCTTATCAAGGTAGTACTATGCACCCGAGTCGCTGGATAATGCTTAGCAACCTAAGTGTTAGGGCCAAACTTATGCTTGGATTCACACTTCTCATCGGCATGATTTTATTGGTGGCCTACACCGGCTGGAAGGCGACGGAGACTTTGCGCGATCGCAGTGAGCGGATAGAAGATATTGCAAAATTCAGCACCCTGGCCCGAGACATAAGAATAGAGCGGCTGGTCTATATTATTAATGGCACCGATGCACAAGCCGAAAAATGGTCCGTAGCATTGGGGAAGGCAGAAACACAGTTGTATGCAATCAAACCCAATTTTAATTCGGCAGAAAACCGTACACTCTTGGCCGAAGCAGAGACCATTTTAAAACGGTACCGTGAATATTATAATCAGGTCGTGGCGTCTACACGTGAACGGGCCAGTGCACGCCTCGACGCATCGGCCTCAGCAGAGTCTATAAATACCCGGTTATTGGGTTTGGCGGAGATTGCCAACGCGGACGCGGGAAACTTCTCTGAGCGTCAACAGTTAGCGCCGATCTTCATAGCTGTTCAACGAATGCGCGTCAGCTTTCGTACGTACGCGGTGTCGCCCAGCAAGGAAGCCGAAGAAGATGTTCGTAAAACGATTGGTAACGCCAGGGAGCTGGTAAAGAGGTTAGAGTCAACTTCCTTACCGGTTGCTTCTGTAAGTGCTCTGTCTCTGGACCTCCTGGCTTATGAAAAACAGCTGCAGGCGCTGGTGACAACTCAACATAACGTGGACACGGCGCAGGCAGGTATTACATCGTCTATTACAGCGCTGCTCAACCTCACTGAGAAAATGACGGACATTCAAGTGACGTTCAGGTTGTCTGACGTCACCGAGGCTCAGCAGAAGCTGTTGCTGTGGCTGGTGCTTGCCATTTTACTTGGCTTGACGGCGGCCTGGCTGATCACAGGCTCTATTGTAAAGCCGCTTCAGGAGACCGTTATGATCGCGGAAACTGTGGCCAAGGGCGATTTTACATATAACACGCGGGTCAGCAGAAAAGATGAGCTGGGTGCATTGCAAAACAGCATGCAACTCATGACGACTGGTTTGAGAGGGTTGATTGGTGATGTTCGTGACGGCATCGTCCAGGTGTCGAGCGCTGCTGAGCAATTGTCGGCCGTCACTGAACAGACCAGTGCAGGCGTGAATGCGCAAAAAACTGAAACCGATCAGATAGCCACTGCCATGCAAGAGATGACAGCCACGACCCATGAGGTGGCTAGAAACGCTGGCCTGGCTGCAAAAACTGCGGTGGATGCAAGCCGTCAGGCCCTGCAAGGGGACGAGGTCGTTGGCAAGGCGGTCAACCAGATCGAGCTACTGGCCGATGAGATGGAAACCACGAAAGACGCCATGCTCACGTTGCGCAGTAACGCCGACAGTATCGGAGGTGTACTGGACGTTATCAATGCGGTGGCCGAGCAAACCAACCTGCTGGCGTTGAACGCCGCAATCGAGGCTGCACGCGCCGGTGAAGCAGGACGGGGGTTTGCGGTAGTTGCCGATGAAGTTCGCAGTCTCGCTATCCGTACAAGAACCTCGACGGACGAAATTACT
Organism: Pseudomonas sp. HP_08; assembly: GCF_055284095.1. Classification (NCBI taxonomy): domain Bacteria; kingdom Pseudomonadati; phylum Pseudomonadota; class Gammaproteobacteria; order Pseudomonadales; family Pseudomonadaceae; genus Pseudomonas; species Pseudomonas sp. HP_08. The sequence continues at coordinate 154,069 of NZ_JBTOQC010000008.1, forward strand.
CAGTTGATTGCCGGTTTGAACCGCAGCACAGACCGTATGAGCACGGTGCTGCTCCAGAGTACGCAGTTAACGGACAGCAGCGTGCAACACTCCAGGGAAGCGCGCGCCATGTTGAAAGGCATTACGGAGTCGGTCAAGAACATCGAATCGATGAATGAGCAGATTGCCTGTGCAGCTGAACAGCAAAGCGCGGCGGGCGAAGAGATCAGTCGAAGTGTTACGAGCGTCCGGGATATTTCGGACCAGACCGCAGCGGCCAGTGAAGAAACGGCTTCATCCAGTATGGAACTTGCCAGGATCAGTGTGCAACTTCAGGAAATGACCAACCGATTCAAAATCTAGGGGGGTATACGTGGCGTTGACACGAAGCGGCATTTTTTAAATGCCGCGTTTAGCGCACTTGGCAGGTGTGCGTATTCAACGGAAAGTCGATGTGCATTTTTACTGGCTGGAATCACACAAAAGTTGAGGTGTTGCGAAACTTCAAGCGGTCGTTAAATTGGCGAAGAAAATACACCCGATGAGTTTCGAAAAAATAGACAGCGTCTCTCGCAGGTCAGGGTCTTCGAATGAAACAGCTTCGGAATCCAGCACGCACAAGGCGCCAAATAAACGACCATCCGGTAAAAAAATAGGCAGTCCTACATAGCTTTCCAAGTCAAAGCGCCTGACGATAGGGCGAATAGCGTGTCGTGGGGATTGACTGATCTGGGGAATAAACAGGGCTTCCGGATTAGCAAAAAAGTCGCTGCAAATGGTTGTTTCCAGATCAAAGGCACTGCCGGCTTCAATGCCTAAATGGGACGGGTCATAGACAGAACACGTGATCCATTGCTTATCGTTGAACTTGGCAATCGCGGCAAAACGCATTCTTGTCAAACGGGTGACCAGCCTTAGAATATCCGTGGTGGCTTCAATCTCTGCAATGGCTGCACGTTCTTCAAACGAAAGTAGACTTTGAGATAAGGTATTTTCAGTGTCCATATATTTCGACTCTAACGTATTCAGCAAGGAGGCCATTTTATTCTAGCCCGCGAGTATACAGGTCGACCCGTACCGAGAGGCAACGGCCTGATCAGATGGCGTCTCGAATGGGGCCTATCATCGCACAGACACAGCCTGTTACTGCAAGACGTTAAGCCTTATCCAAAGGGCTGTTTAGGATCCGTTTTAAGAATTCACATGCTTCTGAATACTCAGGCGCGTCCCCAGTGTATAGGCAACGACCAACTATACGATTGAGTACGAAGCGCCCCGGAAAGCGATGAAACGTTGAAATTTTACGACGCTGACACGATGAGGCGCGGGCAGTGATAAATCGCTGCCCGCGCAGGTTCCTGTTTGTCGAAGCGTTTAAACCCTGAAGCGGCTGACCATGGTCTGCAACTGGCCGCCCAGACGCGCCAGTTCGACGCTTGAGGCCGCAGTTTCTTCGCTGGCGGCGGCGGTCTGTTCAGACACGTCGCGCACGTTGACGATGCTGCGGCTGATTTCTTCGGCCACGGCGCTTTGTTGCTCGGCAGCGGCGGCGATTTGTTGGTTCATCGACTGAATGTTGGACACCGTCTGGGTGATGCTGCCCAGCGATTCGCCGGCTTTGCGGCTCAGTTCCACGCTGCTGTTGGTCAGCTCGCGGCTGCCGAGCATGATGCTCGACACCTGGCGGGTGCCGCTCTGCAGGCCGGCGACCAGGCCTTCGATTTCTTCGGTCGACTGCTGGGTGCGCTGGGCCAGGCCGCGCACTTCGTCGGCGACCACGGCAAAACCGCGCCCGGCCTCACCGGCACGGGCCGCTTCAATGGCGGCGTTGAGGGCCAGCAGGTTGGTCTGTTGGGCAACGGACTTGATCACGTCCATGACCTTGCCGATCTTGTCGCTTTCCTGTTCCAGCTCGGTCATGGCGTCGGCAGAGCGCTTGACCTCGGTGGCCAGGCGTTCGATCTGGGTAATGGCTTCACCGACGACGCGGTCGCCATCGCGGGCTTCACGATCGGCAGCCGAGGCGGCAAAGGATGCCTGTTCGGCATTGCGCGCCACTTCCTGAACGGTGACCGACATTTCGTGCATGGCGGTGGCCACCTGGTCGGTTTCGACCTTCTGGCTGTTAACGCCGGCACTGGTTTGTTCGGTCACGGCCGAGAGTTCTTCAGCGGCGCTGGCAATCTGGGTCACGCTGTCACGAATACCGGTGATCAGCTCGCGCAGGGTGCTGCCCATGCGCTGAATGCCTTGTTGCAGCACGCCCAGCTCGTCACGACGGGTGACTTCCAGGGTGTGGGTCAGGTCGCCCGAGGCGATACGCTCGACCACATCCAGGGTCTGTTGCAGCGGACGGGTGATCTGGCGGGTGATCAACACGGCCGCGACCACGCCAAGAATTAGGGCCAGCAGGGTGCAGATGATCTGCCACTGACGTGCTTCGGCGCTTTCGGCATCGCGGCGGTCCAGTTGCAACTGGTTCAGCGCGTCGCTGATCTTGACGATGTCCTGGCCTTGAGTGGTCATCTCTTTACGGGCCTGAACGATCTGCGCATCGGCAGACTTGAAGCCCTGAATGTCGTTACGGTAGCTCAACAGGGCGCTTTCAAGCCGCTTGAAACGCTCGGCCTGGGCACCGGCAAACACGCTGTTCATGCGCTCCAGGCTCTTGATGGTCGAGTCCAGCTGGCCAAGCACTTTCTGCTCGCCGTCGGCACTGGGAGCCGCTGCATAGCCGCGCATTTCATAGCGCACTTTGAGCAGGTCCAGTCGGGCCTGGACCATGACCTGATACTGCTCAAGCCGCTCGGCATCGCCTTGTACTTCGGCCACGGTCTGGTCGACCAGTTCGACGGCTGTCAGTGCGTGAGTGGCCATGTCGGCACGGGACTGGTTGCTGGTCTTGTAAGCACTGCGCATGCTGTTGAAGGACTGCTGGTAAGCGCTGTTGACCTGGCTCAACTGGTTGAGCATCTTGAGGTTTTCAGCGCTTTTGAAGGTCTTGAGCAGGTAGTCGATCTGGCCCTTGAAGCCATCGAACGAAGCCTGCACGGTGTCGGCGACCTTTTCGTCACCGTCGGCGAGCATGTACTGCAGACGGGTGACGCGCAATTTGGTCAGTTGGCTGTTGAGCGAGGCGATATCGCTCATCCAGTTACTGCGGTCAATGAGCTTGCCCAGACCGGTCCAGCTGACAAGGGCTAAAATGGCAGTAAAAACAAGCACCAGACCAAAGCCCAGAGCCAGTTTCATGTTGACGCTGATATTGGAAAACCAGCTATTCATTCGACGTTCTCCTGGAATGTCTGATTTTAATGAGTCGGGCCGCTGGGGATTGTTTTTGTGAGGCCATCGCAAGGTGTTACGCACCACACTATCGGCCGGCAAACGGCAGGCTGTAAGGCAAAAGCAGTAATTTTTTAAAAAAACGATATTTGGCTTTCACCCAGCTTTCATTTGTCGAAGGCCCCGTTTATAAAGGCCTTCAGGACCCTTCACAAAAACAACGCCATTGGGCCGATATCAAATGAAACGCTATTCGAAACTCGCCTATACTTCCGTTCATCCTCCCGTTGTTGTCGTACAACATGGTTTTTGTTCAAGAGAATGAAACTCCTGAACTTTAATATGTGCCTGTTGTTTTCCCTGTTCCTGCTCCTTGTTGAGAATACCCCTGATGAATTTGAAGTTTCGTCATAAGATCCTGTTGGCTGCGGCTGGCGTTGTGGTGTTGGCCTTTGCGCTGTTCACTTGGTACAACGACTACTTGCAACGCACCACCATTCGCCAGAACCTTGAGGCTTCGGTTGGCCAGGCCGGCGAGTTGACAGCCAGCAGTGTTCAGAACTGGCTCAGTGGCCGGATTCTGGTATTGGATAACCTCACACAGGACGTGGAACGCCAAGGTATAAAAAACAGTGATCTGGGCGGGCTGGTTGGCGCGCAGTCGCTGGTCTCGACCTTCCAGTTCACTTATGTCGGCGACAGCGACGGGGTCTTCACCCAGCGTCCCGACACGCAGATGCCGGCCGGCTACGACCCGCGCAAGCGGCCGTGGTACACCTCTACGGTGACTGCCGGCAAGACGATCATCAGCGCGCCTTATCAGGCGTCAGTCGGTGGTCTGGTGGTGACGGTGGCCAGCCCGATCAAGTCCGGCGGGCAGATCATCGGGGTGGCCGGCGGCGACCTGAGCCTCGATACCCTGGTAAAAATCATCAACTCTGTCGACTTCGGCGGCCTGGGGCATGCGGTGTTGGTCAGTGGCGACGGGCAGGTAATCGTCAGCCCTGACAAAGACCAGGTGATGAAGAACCTCAAGGACCTTTATCCCGGGCAGAACCTGACGCTGGACAAGCCACTGCGCGAGGTGGTGCTCAATGGTCAGGCCCGCTTGTTGTCATTCACACCTATTCCTGGCTTGCCGGGAGCCGACTGGTACATCGGCCTGTCGATCGACAAGGAAAAAGCCTATGCGCCGCTGACTCAGTTCCGCAGCTCGGCGCTGATTGCGGTGTTGATTGCCGTGGCGGTAATTGCCTTGCTGCTGAGCCTGCTGATCAGTGCGCTGATGCGACCGTTGACCGACATGGGCCGGGCCATGCAAGACATCGCTGAGGGTGAGGGCGACCTGACCCGACGCCTTAAGCTGCAAGGCAATGACGAATTTGCTGAACTGGGCAGCTCGTTCAACCGTTTTGTCGAGCGGGTGCATGCCTCGATCGTCGAGGTGTCGTCGGCCACTGTGCAGGTGCATGACCTGTCGCAACGGGTGGTCGAGTCCTCCAACTCATCAATCATCGGCTTTGACGAACAAAGCGCGCGCACCAACAGTGTGGCGGCAGCGATCAACGAGCTGGGTGCTGCGACCCAGGAAATTGCCCGTAATGCTTCCGATGCCTCGGTACAGGCCAGCGACGCCCGCGAGCAGGCCGAAGACGGTCGCCGCGTGGTCGAACAGACGATTCGCTCGATGAGTGAACTGTCGAGCAAGATCAGCGGCTCATGCGTGCAGATCGAGAAGCTCAACGCCAGTACCGACAACATCGGCCACATTCTCGACGTGATCAAGGGTATTTCGCAGCAAACCAACCTCTTGGCCCTCAACGCTGCCATTGAAGCAGCACGTGCCGGTGAAGCCGGTCGAGGCTTTGCGGTGGTGGCCGATGAGGTGCGTAATTTGGCGCACCGCACCCAGGAATCAGCGGACGAGATTCACAAGATGATCGGCGAACTGCAAAGTGGCTCCCACGATGCGGTGATCAATATGAATGAAAGCCAGGCCTCCAGCCAAGGCAGTGTCGAGGTGGCCAACCAGGCCGGCAGCCGTCTGCAGGATGTCACCCGGCGTATCGGCGAGATCGATGGCATGAACCAGTCGGTCGCGGCCGCCACCGAGGAGCAGACTGCGGTGGTCGAAACCCTGAACGTCGACATCAACCAGATCAACACCCTCAACCAGCAGGGTGTCGCCAACCTCAACGAAACCCTCAAAGACTGCGCCGCGCTTTCACAACAAGCCACCCGCCTCAAACAACTGGTCGACAGCTTCAAGATCTGATCGCCAGTACCAGGACGAGAAGCGCTTTGCTTTCTCGTCCTGCCCATCTTGCAGACGTCATCTCGCTACGCTCACCCTGGCGAACAGCGCACGATTTCAATGAGGGCCCGGCTGAGGGCTCAACTCCCATTATAATGCATAAAGCCCCATGAATGCTGGATATAATGACTTATGTACGCGGAGGGTCCCTCCGCGTACATTCAGGTTAAAACTTTTGCTGTTTGCGCGTATTACCCTTGTGAGAGAGAAATGAGCAAGCTGACCCAGTTGTTTGCCAAAACCGTAGAAAAGCCTGGCCGTTATCCCGACGAGCGTGGGTTGTTCTTGCGGGTCAGCGCCAGTGGCAGCAAGAGCTGGGTGCTGCGTTATCAACTTCATAAACGTCGTCACGATCTGGGGCTTGGCGCATTTCCTGGCGTTTCATTAAAGGCAGCACGTCTGGCGGCCGACACGTATCGGCTGGCGTTGTCGCAGGGCATCGATCCGTTGGCACAGCGACAGGCTGACCAGCAGGAAGTGGTGCCTGCCGCCGTTTCCGTGACGTTTCGGGTCGAGGCAGAACGTTATATCCAGACCCATCGCCAGAGCTGGAAAAACGCCCGGCACGCGCAGCAATGGGCGCATTCGTTGAGTGACCATGTTTACCCGCATCTGGGCGCGATGGCGGTCGAGGATATCGAGACCGATCATGTGCTGCAGGTGTTGGTGCCGATCTGGAGCCAGATACCGGAAACTGCGTTTCGCCTGCGTAACCGCATCGAACTGGTGCTCGATGCTGCCAAGGCCCGCAAGTTGCGCCACGGCGAAAACCCGGCGCGCTGGCGTGGCCATCTGGACAAGCTGTTGCCACGTCAAAAGCGCACCCAGGTTCCTTTTGCCGCGATGCCGGCCGATCATCTGGGCACGTTTGTGCGCCAACTCGACAGCCTAGACAGCACTGCCGCCCGCGCATGTGAATTGATCATTCATACCGCCTGCCGAAGCTCGGAAGTCTGCGAGGCCCGCTGGGACGAGTTCGACCTGGTCAATCGGGTATGGACCATCGACGCCGCCCGGATGAAGGCCGGCAAGTTGCATCGTGTACCGCTGAGTGAGGCGGCGTTGCAGGTGCTTGAGCAGCAGCGCGGCAAGCACCCTTTATATGTCTTTCCCAATGCACGGCGCAGCAAGGGGTTGCCTGGCAACGCCATTCGCCGGGTCATGGCGCAGTTGTGCGCCGATGACTATGTGCCCCACGGCTTTCGTGCAAGCTTTCGGACCTGGGCTGCGGAACACACCGACTTTCCCAGGGATGTCTGTGAAATGGCCCTGGCCCACACCTTGGGCGACAAGGTGGAAGCGGCCTATCACCGTGGTGATCTACTCGATAAACGCAGGCAGTTGATGCAGGCCTGGAGCCTATTCATCGAGCAGAGCAGCCGGCAAATCATGACTCATCTGCAGCCGGCAGAGTGAGGTCCAGTTGATCATCGCCCGGGGTCTGCGAGGATTGTGGCGATCGCACCCGGCTGTCTGAATATGTCGACGCGACCAGACTTGTGCGGCTTTGCGGCAACTGCGACTTGCTCATACCGACCAGGTCGTTCGGGTTGAGGTAGAGGTTCATCCGTGGAATCACCTCAATGCGCGCTTTCTTGTCCGGCCGCTCGGCCTGACGCGTGTGTCGATCAAAATCGCGTAGCTCATGCACGGTGATCGGTTCTTGACCGGCCAGCACGAACATCGGCAGGTTGCTGTGAATCATCGCGTCATAACGTGAGCTGGCAGAGAAATACAGCATGGCGCGCGGGTGCGGTGCGACCTTTTTGTATTTCACCAGCGTGGCGTGATCAGCCAGATTGACGATACGCCGCAACTCGGCGCCGGCGAGGGTTTCGCCTGGCGCAACATTATCGCGGTCCGATTGCTGCTCGGCAGCCTTGGCCAGCAACTCTCGCACCTTGCCCACCTCGATACGTTCGCCGCCGGTGGTGTGGCCAGCCCAGGTGAAGACAATCAAGCGCGGACAGCTATCGAAAGCCTGCGTATGCCGGCCTAACTGCTTCATGCTGAACTGATGCCCCAGCGCCTGGCGAAGGATTTTCGAGCGCGCCGTGGTGGCCAGATTGAGCTCCAGCCGGGTCTTTTCAATCATTGCCATGAGCTCATCCTTGAGGTCATTGATTTCCCGTACCCACGGTAAAACGCTGTCGCGCAGCGCAAAATAGCCAGGCAGGCGCATGACGGTTCCGGGCGCCTGGCCCACAATCCGCTCGAATGCGCTCATGGCATGTATGGCCGCCTCGATCGCTTGCTGGCCTTCAAGGCGTTGCGCATCAATCCGGTCAGGGGCTTTTTGTTCAGCCAGCACAGGCAACTTCCAGACCGTGCCACTGACGACCAGGCCGGGCCACAGCTGGTTAAAGGCATGCATCCTGGAAACAAGACGCTCATGGACCGAAACAATATCAGAAAGCATGGCTATTCCTTTTTAATACCACCCCTAAAATATCCAACACTTATAACACGCACCCCCTCGAGCCGCCTCCCCCTAAAAGGAGGGAAAGAAAAGCAGCTAACAGCTTTTAGCTTCGTGTGGGGTGGTATTAATAAAGGCTAGCTGGCTATATAGCTAGCTATCACCGTTGGTTGCTCTTCATATGCGTCAGGCAGGCACGTGCATCGTGCTTTTCTAACGATAGCTATCTATCTAGCTATCGTTAGAAAACGAAGGGTATTGGCTACTTGAGGTTGTAGTGCTTCTTGAGCAACTGCTGGACGATGTCTGTCTCGGTGACTCGTTTTCCACTTCTGGCCGACTCTTGCGCCGCGCCGATTTTCAGTGCGTTGGCAATGTCCCAACGCAGGCGAAACAGCTTCTGGATAGTCGGCTCTGGCTTGAACACTTCGATGACCGGTTCCTGGACAACGGTCTCCTCACGGACGACAACCTTGTTCAGTGCCTTATCGGCCTCCCCGCCTTCGAGAAATTCGTTCGGGTCTTTCTTGAAGCTTTTTATATCCGGCTTGGATTTGATCATGCCAGCACCTCAGCGAAGAACGCGTTCATTTCCTGGATAGCCGCATGATCACGTTTGAGCTCATGAACGATCGCGCCTTCGCTGATGCAGCGCCGAAAAGCGACACGCTCACAGATTTTGGTCTTGAACACACTGAAGGACTGCTCCTCCAGAAAGTGCAGCATTTCACCGGTGTCCTTGGTACGGGTGTCGACCCTGGACAGCAGCATCTTCACATTCAGGTCCGGGTTGTAGTCGCGAGCCAGGTCGACCACGGTCAGCAGATCAGTCATGGCAGCCGCATCGAATGAGCTGGCACCGACAGGAACGATCACCACTTCGGCCAGCAACAACGCCGAACGCAGTCCCACCGAGTCACGACCACCGGCGTCAACGACGACGTGTTCATAAGAGGTGGCCAACTGGCGGCCTTCCGAGTTGATCGCTTTGCCTTGCAGGCAGACGGTGGTCGGGCTTGGGCTGTACTCAGGGTTATCACGGCGCCAGGCGGCCCAACTTGCCGCGCTGGCTTGTGGGTCGCCATCGATCAGTAATGTTTTTCCCCGTGTTGCCAACATGGTTGCCAAATGCACGGCGGTGGTGGTCTTGCCGACGCCACCCTTGGTGTTGACGCATGCGAAAATTGTCACTGCAGTCTCCTTATTGTCGCGGCAGCTATATATAGGCAGTCATTTCGGCACTGATTATAGCTATCTATCTATATAGCTATCTATAGTCTTCGACCTATCTGTGACAGACTCTGCCTGTCAGCTCCGTGATTTCCGCGTGTAGGGAAAATCCCGGTTATTCGAAAGAATCTGCTTTTTGGCGAGGTGGGCTTTTGTCTGCTTTGCTTGTGAGTATTGTTTCTCGCGAAGGTGGTCAAAGCGCTGCTGCTGATTCGTGATTTCGCGCCTCCTGGCACGTATCCAGGCACCGATCAGCCGGGATTGGCACCTTGCGGTTCTGGAGACGGGAGGTTTTTCCAGGAATCGATGTAAAACGATTCTGTAAACAACCTGACAATGCCTCCATAAGCTCTTGAGAGGGTCTGTGAGCGATTAAAACGGTTTTTACACACCCGTCATGGTCGAAACAGCTGATTTTGTCCTGTGCGGCTTCTCAGGCGCTTTTATCGCTATTCGTTTTTGTTTTTCGCTTTTGGTTTTTATCAATCAGAAAAAAATGGTTTTTCGCGTGTGTTTTTAAAATCGTTTTTTCTTGTTTTTAAAGCTTGTTTTTAAAGCTTGTTTTTAGCACCGCTGGAGCCCTTGATTTACGTGGCCTGTAGAGGTGCAACGACTACAGATTCCGGCTATACGACTACAAATTTCGGCTATCACGACTACAGATTCCGGCTGTAACGACTACAAATTTCAGCTATGACGACTACAGATTCCGGCTGTTATCCACAGGCTGGAACCTGTTTTATTGGATCCGATGGTGAAGCCGATCCCGTTCGGCCAACAGTCGAATCGTTTGCTGCCAACAGCGGCTGATTCTCGCGGGAAAACCCTCAATTCTGCATCGACTACAAATTCCGGCTATGGCTGAAGGCCTTATGAAATCTGGCCTTCAGCCATGCCACTGCGTCTGACAGACCGTTCCTACGCCAAACACGATTGCTTACAACGACTACAAATTCCGGCTATGGCCAAAACGACGCTTAACGACTACAAATTCTGGCTACTGCCGAAAGTGCCCTGAAGACGGCACATTCCGGGTTACACGCTGAAACCTATCGACTACAAATTCCGGCTATAGCTCAAAGCCATCAACGACTACAGATTCTGGCTATGTGAAAACGAGACGAAAATCCCTCGGCAAGCTTGGTACTATCGACTCATCCACGCGCCAGGAGTAGTCGATGACTGCCAAAGAACCTTCGTCGCTACTTGTGACGAAAGCCAACGATCTGATCAGTGCTTCCTACCGCCTGACCCTTCAGGAACAGCGCCTGCTGCTGGCCGCAATCGCCCAGGTCGATCCGCGCAAACCCATGCCTTCCAAGATCACCGTCACGGCCGCCAATTTCGCGGACATCTACGGCGTGCCGATCCGGTTTGCCTACACCAATCTCAAGGAAGCCGCTGATTCCCTCTACGAGCGCGATATCCAGACGTTCGATGGCAAGAACCGCACTCGCATCCGCTGGGTCTACAAAGCGGCTTACGCGGAGGGTGAGGGCCGCGTCACGCTCAACTTCACGGTCGATGTGATCCCCTACCTGTCGATGCTCAACAGCAAGCTGACCTCGTACGATTTGCGCCGGGTGGCCAATCTCAATTCGATGCACAGCTTTCGCTTGTTCGAACTCATGATGCAGTTCAAGAGCACCGGCGTTCTGGTGATCGAGGTCGAAAGGCTGCGCATCCTTCTGGACCTGGGCGACAGCTACAAGCGCTTCAACAACCTGCGTCAACGGGTCATCACGCCCTCGATCAACGAGATCATGGCCAAGTCCGGAATCGCCATTACCTACGAGACGGTGACTGAAGGAAAAACCGTGAAAAGCCTGGTGTTTCGCTTCCATGAAGCGGCCCAGCTGCGGCTTTCCCTGGGCGATACCCTTGAGCCATTGCCAGAAAATCCACTCGAAATACTCAAAGATTGATTTTAAAAACAAAGGCTTATGATAAATATAGCTAGTTATATAGATATCTAGCTAGCTATGTTGATGGCTATCAGAAGCGACTTGGCCCATAGCCAGAATTTGTAGTCGATACCCTGATCGCTTGTTGCCTGAAGCGGCTTCAGGCCTCATGCGTTGCCCTCATCCTCTTTGGGCAAGTGGTCCAATTCTGAATGTACGTGAACCCATAAACCGCCATTTTCAGGGATTGATATAGGGTTCAGGCTATAAAGATAGTTATCTTGATATATATATAGCTATCAAGATAGCTAGAATTAGCCGTCACGTGCTGCGGCGATACCACACAAAACCCATAGCCGGAATTTGTAGTCGATAGGAGATGTTTCGGTTTGCACAGCTCTTGCCCGGAACATCAGACAGCCTGAGCAAGCGTCGATTATTCATGGTGAATAATTGGATAGTTCCTACATTTCAAACCGAACGCCCTTGCAATAATCGGCAGACTTCAAGTGCCGTCTGCAAGGGTAAATATGACGATTTACACTGTAATCAATCATCGGGCGATGTGGCGCAGCCTGTGTGTGATCAGTTTGTTGAGCGTCGGCGCCTGCGCTTCCAGCTCGCCACCTGAGCGGGGTATCAAGTGGTTGGCCCAATGCGAAGGACTGCCTGTTGCCGGACTGGATTCTCAGGTCGTTTCCAGGACCCAGTGTGGCATCGTCACCGTGCCGCTGGATCACCTGAATCCTGAGCTTGGGACTCTCGACCTGGATATCACCCGCGTCACTGCCAAGCGGCCAGAACAAAAAGAAGGTGCAATATTCACCAATCCCGGAGGCCCCGGCGCGAATGGCAATGACGTGTTCACAGTCTTCCTGGTCTCAATATGGAAGGGATACGGTGACAGGTCCGAAGGCGCGGCCTATCGACATCTGATCGATACCTATGACGTGATTGGCATTACGCCACGTGGGCAGGGCAGCACACCAGGGTCACAACTGGTCTGCCAGTCCGATGAGTCGATCGTCGCTCAAAACGACATAACCGAAGACCGTAGCGCTGCCAACCTCAAAGCCATACGACATAACACTGGAGTGCTGGCCCGAGGCTGTGCCAGCCAACGGTTGTCGCCTTACATCAACACCGATCAAACGGCACGAGACATGGAATTCGTGCGCATTATCTTCAATGAAAAAAAGCTCAACTATTTTGGCAACTCTTACGGTACCTGGCTGGGAGCCTGGTATGCCGGCCTGTTCCCCGCACAGGTAGGGCGGATGGTGCTGGACTCCAGTGTTGACTGGACCTCGACGCTCCAGAAAGCCAGTTTGAGCACCGCTCCAGAAAAAGAACGTGTCTTCACCCGCTTCGTTGCGCAGCATATTGCCAGCAACCCGCAGGCTTACGCACTGGGTAAAGATCCAGACGCTATACGCCAATCCTTTCTGACGCTACTGCCTCAAATCCGTGTCGCCTTGCGTTCTGACAACGACTTTTATAGCTCACCGTCCTATTTCCTTGCCGCGCAAGTACTCAACGACTGGCTGGAGAGTTCGCCAGACCTGCAAGACGCCGAACTGCAAGCGAAAGCACAAACCCACCGGTTCAGCCTCGACACAACGGTCGATCAATCGGCAAAAGATGCGTTTACGACGCTAGTGGCGGCCATGCGAAATCCACCCCAATGGAATGGTATTGCCCTCGGTCCATTGAAGTTGTCGCCGGCTGACTCTGTGCGCAGTAACGTTTTGTGCAATGACTCACCCTCCTCTGACGAAGCATTCTGGACCCGCAAAGAAGATATATATGCAACCCGATACCCGGTTGGCGGCAGCGTCTTTCATGCCAGGCATTGCGCCGGCTGGAGCGGTAAAGCGCACTCTGCAGTTCCCCTTCAAGCGCTGGCGCAGGTTGATAGCCTGTTGATGGTGCAGGCCGAATACGACGATCAGACGCCAACAAGCGGTGCTTTCAAGGCTTTCGAAAGCTTGCCCAATGCCCATATGACACTGCTCAAAGGCGTCAACCGGCATGGCGTTTCTTTTACCGATAGCAGCGACTGTGTAAACCGGCATGTCGGGCAATACCTGGCGTATGGCAAAAAACCTGAACGCCTCTCGACGTGCACTGCACCAGACTGATTCAAGGATTCGTCTGTTTCCCGTTATGTTTTTCAAGGCGGTTCAAGTGTTGCAACGTTCATGGACTGCTCATCGCCTTCAGCAAAACAGGTTCAAGATCAGGTCGGCCAAGCCGATTAAATAGGTGTATGGACAGGCCCTGAGCAGTTCGTCTGCCAAAGTGCTAGCATCGCCGGCTTCAAGCCTGCGGCGGCGTCTGGCGGGCTACTGTCCTTTTCCTATCGTGATTTTATCTCCTGGACTCTATGCGATTCTTTTTCGATCCCAAGCGAGATATCGACGCAGCACTGCTGCGTTATCGTCGTCTTTTCGGGGTGCTGGCCCTGTTCAGCGGGGTCATCAACCTGCTGATGCTGGTTCCTTCTGTTTATATGATGCAGGTCTTCGATCGCGTCCTGACCAGCCGTAACGAAACCACGCTGCTGATGCTCAGCCTGATCCTGCTGATCTTCTTCGCGCTCAGCTGCGCCCTGGAGTGGGTGCGTGGTCAGGTCATGATCAAGATGAGCGCCGGCCTGGACACCCAACTGGGCGAGCGGGTCTTCGACGCCGCCTTCCAGCGCAGCCTCAAGGAACACAGTGCCAACCCGGCCCAGGTGCTGAGCGACCTGAACAGCATTCGGCAGTTCGTTACCGGTCCGGCGTTGATTGCGCTGTTCGACGCACCGTGGTTGCCGATCTATGTGATTGCCACTTTTCTGTTCCATCCCTTGCTCGGGGTCTTTACCGTCGTCGGCTCACTGATCCTCGCGGGGCTGGCGATCTGGAACGAGCTGACCACGCGCAAGAGCATGAGTGAAGCCAACCGCTTGTCGGTGGCCTCTTCCAGCTATGTGAACGGCACCCTGCAAAACGCCGAAGTCATTCAGGCGATGGGCATGCTCCAGCCGTTGCGCCGCCGCTGGTACAACGTTCAGCAGCGGGTCATCAACGAACAGGGCGAAGCCAGCGACCGTAGCTCGCGGATTGCCGCGATTTCACGGTTTATCCGCATGACCTGGCAATCCCTGGCCCTGGGCCTGGGCGCGGTGCTGGTGATCGAGAACCAGATTTCCGCCGGCGTCATGATTGCGGTGTCGGTGCTGCTGGGGCGGGCCATGGCGCCGGCCGAGGCGCTGATCGGTTCATGGAAGCAAATGGGCAATGCCAAGAGCAGCTATGAACGCCTCAACCGGTTGCTCAACGAGTTTCCCAAGGACACGCCGCGCATGCCGCTGCCGGCACCGACCGGTGCCCTGAGCATCGACAAGCTGGTCATCACCCCGCCCGGCATGCAACGCCCGGCGGTCAATGGCGTGACCTTCAAGCTGGCGAAAGGCGAAGTGCTGGCGATCATTGGTCCCAGTGCTTCGGGCAAGTCGTCCCTGGCGCGGGCCATGGTCGGCATCTGGCCGGCGAACCATGGCTCGGTGCGCCTGGACAACGCTGAAGTCAGCCAATGGTCGCGCGAGGCACTGGGCCCGCATCTGGGCTATCTGCCGCAGGACATTGAGCTGTTCGACGGCACCATCGCTGAAAACATCGCCCGTTTCGGCGCGGTGGACTCCGGGAAAGTCATTGAAGCGGCGCAGATGGCCGGCATCCACGAAATGATCCTGCACTTTCCAAAAGGCTACGACGCGATGCTGGGCAGCGGCGGGCTGGGCTTGTCGGGCGGCCAGAAACAACGCATCGGCCTGGCCCGTGCGCTTTACGACGCGCCTTCGCTGGTGGTACTCGACGAGCCCAATTCCAACCTCGATGAAGCGGGCGAAGCCGCACTGGTGCAGGCGGTGCGCAAGCTCAAGGACAAAGGCAGCACCGTGGTGCTGGTGACCCACCGGCCGAACATTCTGGGCGTGGTCGACAAGCTGTTGTTCCTCAAGGAAGGCGTTCAGCAACTGTTTGGTCCGCGCGACCAGGTGCTCAAGACCCTGGTTCCGTCGTCGGCCCCGAAAGCCGCAGTGGCCAGTGCCAGCCCTGAAGCCAGCAACCCTGAAGCCAGCAATCAAAAAGCCTGAGGCATCCATGCAAGCCAGTCAGAACGACCTGTCGACCCCGGTCTCGACGCCCGATGCCGATGCCACCAAGATTGCCCGTATTGGCGTCTGGTGCTTGCTGCTGGGCCTGGGCGGTTTTTTTCTCTGGGCCGGCTTTGCCCCGCTTGATCGTGGTGTGGTCGGGCCAGGTTCTGTGGTGGTGGCCGGCGAGCGCAAAACCGTGCAGTCGCGCAGCGGCGGCATGATCGACCGGATTCTGGTGCGTGAAGGCGACCAGGTGCAGCAAGGCCAGGTGGTCATGCAGCTCAACACCGTGCAGACCAAATCGCAGCTCGACGTTGCCATGGGCCAGTGGTTGAGCGCACGGGCCGTCGAAGAGCGGCTGATGGCCGAGCGCCTGGACCGCGACCGTATTCAGTGGTCCGCCGATTTGCTGGCCCGCGCCGACGACCCGCGGGCCAAGGCCTCCATGGAACTGCAAGGCTACCTGTTCGCCACCCGGCGCGCAGAGCTGGCCAGCCGCTTGCAGATCAACCAGCATGAAATCGCCTCGCTGAACGAACAACTCGCCGGCTACGAAGAAATCAAGCGCAACCACTCGGCGCAGCTGCAGTTTCAGCAGCAGGAACTCAAGGGCCTGCGCGAACTGGCCCGCGAAGGCTATCTGCCGCGTAACCGCCTGTTCGAAGCCGAGAGCAATGCCGCCCAACTGAGCGCGCAACTGGCCTCGACGATTTCCGACATCGGCCGTACCCGCCAAGGGCTCAACGAAAGCAAGCTCAAGGTCCTGCAGCAAGGCCAGCTGTTTCGCAGCGATGCCGAGTCGCAACTGACCCAAGTGTCGGCCCAGAGCTCAAGCCTGGCCGACCAGATCAAGTCGCTGGAATTCGAGGTCAACAGCGCCGCCGTGGTTGCCCCGGTCACCGGTCAAGTGATGAGCCTTGCCGTGCACACCGTCGGCGGTATTGCCCAGGCCGGGCAAAAGCTGATGGACATCGTCCCGCAAGGCTCCAGCTGGGTGGTCAAGGCGCAATTCCCGCCGATGATGGCCGACCGGCTCAAACCCGGGCTGGTCGTTGACCTGCGCTTTGGCTCGTTGCAGCGCGTGCACACCCCGGTCATCGTCGGCAAGGTCACCACCGTGTCGCCCGACCAGTTGATCGACGAGCACACCAACTCGCCGTATTTCTCGGTAGAGGTCTCGGTCAACCCTGAGCAGGTCGAAGAACTGCACGACCTGGGCCTGGACATCAAACCGGGCATGCAGGCTGAAGTGCTGGTCAAGACTGGCGAGCGCACCCTGGCCAACTACCTTATGCAGCCGATCGCCGAGCGCATGGCCGGCGCCTTCAAGGAGGAATGACCGTGCGCATCCCTGTCGCTCTGCTTACGCTGCTGTGCTCGTGCCGTCTGCTGGCCGCCGATGATTCCTTGTCGCTGGTTGCGCTGTACGACGCCTCCCGTCTCAACGATGCGGCCTACCAGGTCGCCAACCATGACTACGAGGCCTCGCGCCAGGAAGAAGCCATCGGCCGCAGCGGCCTGCTGCCGCAAGTGGCGATCAACTCGCGCTACGGCCATGGCGGCAAATTCAACAAGCAATCGGCGGCCAACAGCGGTGAAGACCAGTTTGCCTCCGACAGCATTGCCCTGACCGTCAGCCAGCCGCTGTTCGACAAGGGCCGCTGGGCCGCCTATGAACAGGCCAAGGCCCGCGCCCGGCTCGGTGAGTTTCAGCATGACAACGCCGGACAAGCGCTGTACGACCGGGTGGTGCAGGCCTATTTCGATGTGGCGCAGGTCGAAAACGAACTGAAGCTGACCTCTCAGCAAAAGGCCTCGATCGAGGGACTGGCCAAGCAGTCAAAGCGCCTGTTCGAGGCGGGTGAGGGCACCATTACCGACCTGGAAGAAGCCCAGGCACGACTGGACGCGATCAAGGCCCAGGAAATCGAGGCGCAGGCCCGGCGCCGCGCCGCGTTGCGCAAACTCTCGGGCCGTGCCGGCATTGCCGTGAGCGACATCCAGCCCATGCAGGAACCGTCGCCGGCCAGCGCCTTGCTGGCCCCCGAAGAAGACCTCGACTACTGGATGCTCAAGGCCGATCAGGCCGCTGCCGAACTGGGTGTCAGCCGGGCCACGATCAAGGTCGCCGAGGCCAACCTGAAGCTGCAGAAGTCCGCGCATTACCCCACCGTCGCCCTGAGTGGCCGTGTGGCGCGGGTCGACCAGAGCGACATCAACGAACTGTCCCAGCGTCAGTCGACCTACTACGTTGGCGTGGTGGTCGATATTCCGATCTATCAGGGCGGCGGCGTCAACGCCTCCTCGGAAAAGGCCCGCTCAGCCCTGGAAAGCGCTCGCTCCAGTTATGACTCGCAACTGCAGCAACTGACCGAAGACGTTGAGGCCAACTATCTGGGCGTGGTGGCGGGCTTTGAAAAGATCAGGGCACTGATCACCGCCGTGCGTTCCAGCCAGATCGCATTGACCTCCGCCGAAAAAGGCTACCAGGCCGGCGTGCGCTCGACCCTCGACATTCTGGACGCACAACAACGCCTGTTCTCGGCCCGCCGCGACCTGCTCGACACCCGTCTGGCGGTGCTGCAAAGCTACGTCAACCTGCACACCCGCACCGGCCAGATGACCCGCAGCAAACTGGAAAAGGTGCAGGGGCTGTTTTAGCCCGGCGTGGTCCTTACAGGAGCGCGCTTGCCGGAATGCCGGACCACCGCGACCGAGTGCGCCAGTGCTCGAAAACTCTCGGAAACGCTGAAAATTGACGACCACTAACGCAGCCTGTCGCGGGCTAGCGCGCGCTCATCAAATGCAACGCAGAACTCTCTGATTAATCGCATTCGTAGCAACTGTGTTCTCAAGCCAAATGCGCGTCAGCCTTCAAGGCTTCGCGCATTCTGGCCTTGATACTGAGCACGACATACATTGCGTAGGAGTGAGCGCAGCTCGCGAAAGGGCCAGTGAAATCAGCACATTTGCAGTGACTGCACCTTCGCATTCGCGAGCTGGCGCTCGCTCCTACGGGTGTTGGGCTGGCCTTGATACTGAGCACGACACACATTGCGTAGGAGTGAGCGCAGCTCGCGAAAGGGCCAGTGAAATCAGTACATTTGCGGTGACTGCACCTCAGCCTTCGCGAGCTGGCGCTCGCTCCTACGGGTGTTGGGCTGGCCTTGATACTGAGTACGACACAAGTTACGTAGGAGTGAGCGCAGCTCGCGAAAGGTCTAGTGAAATCAGCACATTTGCGGTGACTGCACCTCAGCCTTCGCGAGCTGGCGCTCGCTCCTACGGGTTTTGGGCTGGCCTTGATACTGAGCACGACACACATTGCGTAGGAGTGAGTGCAGCTCGCGAAAGGGCCAGTGAAATCAGCACATTTGCGGTGACTGCACCTCAGCCTTCGCGAGCTAGCGCTCGCTC
The DNA here is from genome assembly GCF_055284095.1 of Pseudomonas sp. HP_08. Classification (NCBI taxonomy): domain Bacteria; kingdom Pseudomonadati; phylum Pseudomonadota; class Gammaproteobacteria; order Pseudomonadales; family Pseudomonadaceae; genus Pseudomonas; species Pseudomonas sp. HP_08. The sequence goes on from NZ_JBTOQC010000008.1 coordinate 172,761, forward strand.
CTACGGGGCGCGGGTTTGCTGCGCGATAACGACTTTATGGCTGACCGGGAGCTACAGGAGTCGTCCTGAGTCGGTCCGGGAAATAGTCAAACTTCATAGCGCTCAACTATGACCCGTCCTGCGCTGCGCGCACCGGTCAATAACGTGCTTTCTACAACGCCACACGGCTGATCGCCGCTTCGAAATCGCGCACAAACCCCGGTGAATCGAACAGCGGTGATGTATCGCGCGCCTGCACCAGGCGCTGACGCAGCCCCGGCAGCAGATCGGCCTGGGTCGCCAGTTGCACGGCGCGTTCTTCGTAGTCGGCCAGGGTGGTGGTGATCAGTTCCGGCAGGTCCAGCGCGGTCAGCAGGCTGCCGGCCATGCGCGAGGCGAAGGTGCGGCCCGAGCGGGTGAGCACCGGCAGGCCCATCCACAGCGCGTCGTTGGCGGTGGTGCCGGCGTTGAACGGGTAGGCATCCAGGAACAGGTCCGCTGCGGTATAGCGGGCCAGGTATTCCGGCGGCGCGACCCGCGGCGCAAACAGCAAGCGGGCCGGGTCGATGCCTTGCTGCTCGGCTCTGGCGCACAGGTTGTTCTGCGCCCAGCTGTTGTCGGCCAACAGCCACAGCAGGCTGTCGGGGGCGCGCTTGAGAATGCGCATCCAGCAGTCGAACACTTCTTCGTTGAATTTGTAGTTGTTGTTGAACGAGCAAAACACGAAGCGATCGTCCGGCAAACCGCACTGGGCGCGGGTCGGCAGCTCGGCCACCGGGCGTTGTCGGTCGCTGCACTGGTAGATTTTGTCCAGGTACAGCGGCGTCTCGCTGTAATAGGGTTTTTCGCTGTCGGGGATCAGGTAGCGGTCGGCGATCACGTAGTCGATGCCCGGCAGGCCGGTGGTACCGGGGAAGCCCAGGTATGTCATCTGCACCGGTGCAGGTTTGTACGCCACGATGTCCGCGCGTGCGCCGGAGGTCAGGCCGTGCAGGTCGATCAGGATGTCGATCTCGTGGTTACGGATGCACTGCGCGGCGGTGGCGTCATTCATGCCGCCGATCAACACAAAGTGGTCCATGGCCTGCTTTACCCGGGCGCGCAGGGGCGAACCGTCCTCGCGGCTCCAGCAGAAGCCATAGACCTCAAAGCGTTCCCGATCGATCAGCTCGAACAGCTCGACCGTCAACAGCGACACGGCATGCAGGCAGAAGTCTGACGACAAAAAGCCGATGCGCAGTTTCTGGTGACCATAACCCTGCGCGGTGCTCAGGGCCGGCACCCGCACATTGACCCGCTCTTTGACGAAATGCATCGCGGCGGCCAGTTGCAGGCCGGGGTCATCGCTGCCGGCGAGCAAGGCCAAAGGCGAAGATGCCTTGAGCAGATCGCCGCGCGTCAGGCCTACAGGCGCGTCGTACACCGGCCATACGCACTGCTTCTGGCGCAAATGCACCCAGTGCTGAATGACCTTGGGCTGGGCCGGTGCGGCCAGCAAACTGGTGTGCAGAATCGCCTCGGCGGGCTGCAACTGGCGGGTTTCTTCCAGCAAGCGGCCGAGGTTATTGCAGGTCAACAGGTACAGGTCCTGGCTCTGCTGCGCGTCGACCAGCTTGTTGTCGAGCATCGATTGCCAGGTGGCCAGCGCTTCCTGCGGCTTGAGCTGACGCTCCAGCAGCGTGCCCAGGTTGAACCAGGCCTGCGCAAATTCAGGGTTTTGCGCAATCGCCGCGCGATACGCCTGTTCGGCTTCTGCCACCCGCCCGAGGTTGGACAGCGTGACGCCCAGGTTGAACTGAATAATGTAATTGACCGCCGAATAGCAGTGCGCAAGCCAGCGCTGATACAGCGTCGCGACATCGGCCGGGCGCTGCGCGGTCAGCAGCCGGTCAGCGACCTGCAGCAGTTGCATCGGCTCCAGCGCAACACGCTCGGCCTGTTGCAAGGCGCTGGCCAGCACCTCATTGAGGTCTGGACTATCAAGATTCCCGGTCAGCATGAGTGAAGGCTCCGCACATAAAAAAATACCGGACTCTTGCGAGCCCGGTATCAAGGTCTATCAAAGGTTTAACACTGAATATCAGCTAATCCAAGTGTGAACATCGGTGGCGACCAGTACTTGCACGTCACCGTCGTTGAACACGTTGTAGCTCGTGCCATCGACCGTTGCGGTGCCAGCGGCTTGCCATTCGCCTGCGCTGCCCTGGATATGCACGGTGTCGTTCTGGTCACCGTTGATGATCATCTGCACCGGCGCTGCGGCACCGTTACCCAGATCCACCTGACCGGCCTGGCCAAGCTGGCTGACCGCGTTGGCATCCAGGGTCAGCGACGTGGTGGCGCCGTTGTCGGCTGCCAGGTCGATGGCGCCCAGGGTATGAGCCCCTACGACCGAGACATCCAGCTGGGTCAGGTCGATGGACTCGCCGCCATTGGCATCGGTGCGGAACCACACGTCAGCAATGGTGTGCGACTGGCCATCGCTGGTTTCGAAGCTGCTGTGCAGCCCGATCAGGTTGCCGTGGTTCAGCTCGGTGGTGGTGGCCGCTTCCAGATTGAACTGGGTGATACCCAGGTCTTTCAGGCTGTGCAGCTCGCCCGCGTCGCTGATGCCATCGTTGTTGCTGTCGACCCAGACCTGCAGGGCGCCGAACAGGTGGTCGGCGGCGTTCACCACACCGTCGTTGTTGCTGTCCAGGCTCTTGAGGGCTTCGAAGCCGTCTTTGGCCAGCGAACCGTCAGCCAGGCGGAACGAGGAACCGAACAGCTCGGAACCATCGTTGACCTTGCCATCGCCATTGACGTCCAGAACCAGCAGGCCGTCGCCGCCGGCGGTCCAGCCGGTGGCTTCCTTATGGCCGTCGGCATTGAGGTCAAAGCGCGTGCCGGCCACCAGGTGCGTGGTCTGCACGCCGTCACCGTTGAGGTCCAGAACCAGCGGCGTGGACAAGGCCAGCGCATCGATCTGGGCGGCGGTCATGGCTTGCAGCTGCGGTGTGGTGAAGGCATCGACCTGGGTCATTTTCAGGTGCGACAGTTGGTCAGTGGTCAGTGCCGCCGCTTGTGCGGTAGTCAGAGCAACCACTTGAGTGGTGGTCAGCGACGCCAGGTCGGCCGTCTCGATCGCCACGATCTGCGCGGTGGTCAGGGCGGCAATATCCGCCGTTTCCAGCGCGCTGATCTGATCAGTGGTCAGGGCAGCAATCTGCGCGGTGGTCAGCGCTGCGACTTGACCTGTGGTCAGAGCCACCAACTGGGCGCTGGTCAAGGCGGCGATGTCGGTGTTTTCCAGAGCGACAATCTGCGCGGTGGTCAGGTTGGCCACTTGCGCGGTGGTCAGTGAAGACACCTGCTCGGTGGTCAGGGCAACGATCTGAGCCGTGGTCAGGGCGGCTGCGTCTACGGTTTGCAGGGCAGCGATCTGAGTCGGCTTGAGTGCAGCGATCTGGGTGGTGGTCAAGGCTGCGACCTGGCCGGTGGTCAGCGCAACGATGCCAGCAGTGGTCAGAGCGGCCACATCAGCGGTTTCCAGCGCCACGATCTGCCCGGTGGTCAGGTTAGCCACTTGAGCGGTGGTCAGGCCTGCAACCTGGGTGGTGGTCAACGCTACCACTTGGCCGGTGGTCAATGCAGCGACATCGGCCGTTGGCAGGGCGGCGATCTGAGCGGCGGTCAGGTTGGCCACTTGAGCGGTGGTCAGGGCCACGGTTTGCGCCGTGGTCAGGCCCGCGATAGCTGCTGTGGTCAGAGAGGCCAGATCGGCGGTTTGCAGAGCGGCAACCTGAGCGGTGGTCAGGGCTGCGACCTGTGCAGATTTCAGCGCACCGGCCTGTGCGGTGGTCAAGGCCACGATCTGGTCGGTGGTCAACGCCGCAGCCTGTGCGGTGGTCAGCGCAGCAATGCTGGTGACTGGCAAGGCAGCAATGTCGGCCGTTTCAATCGCGACAATCTGTGCGGTGGTCAAGGCGGCGACCTGAGCGGTCGTCAGCGCGGCAACCTGTGCGGTGGTCAGCGCGACAACCTGAGCGGTGGTCAACGCAGCCAGGTCCACAGTTTGCAGAGCCGCAACCTGAGCTGGCTTGAGCGCTGCGACCTGAGCAGTCGTCAATGCAGCGACTTGAGCAGTGGTCAGCGCGACGATGCCGGCAGTGGTCAAGGACGCAATATCCGCCGTTTCCAGTGCAGCCACTTGCGTGGTGGTCAGATTGGCCACTTGAGCAGTGGTCAAACCAGCGACCTGAGCGGTGGTCAGTGCAGCGATCTGGCCGGTGGTCAGGGCCACGACCTGAGTGGTGGTCAACGCAGCAACGCTGGCTACTGGCAAGGCTGCAATGTCGGCCGTTTCAAGGGCAACGACTTGAGCGGTGGTCAGGGCCGCGATCTGGTTGGTTTTCAGTGCCGCTACCTGGCCGGTGGTCAGTGCGACGACCTGAGCGGTGGTCAGCGCGACAACATCTGCCGTTTCCAGCGCGGCAATTTGTGTCGGCTTGAGCGCTGCGACCTGAGCGGTGGTCAGGTTGGCCACTTGAGCAGTGGTCAGCGCGACGATACCAGCGGTGGTCAGGGACGCAAGGTCTGCAGTTTGCAGCGCAGCGACCTGGGCAGTCGTCAGGTTGGCCACTTGAGCGGTGGTCAGCGCAGCCGCTTGAGCGGTGGTCAGGGCGACGATCTGGTCGGTGGTCAGAGCCGCGGCATCCACAGTTTGCAGAGCAGCGATCTGAGTCGGCTTGAGCGCCGCGATCTGAGCGGTAGTCAGTGCAGCGACCTGGGCGGTGGTCAGTGCGACGATGCCGGCAGTGGTCAGCGAAGCGATGTCAGCCGTTTGCAGGGCGGCGACCTGAGCGGTGGTCAGGTTGGCCACTTGTGCAGTGGTCAGGCCAGCGACCTGCGCGGTGGTCAGGGCGACGATCTGGTCAGTGGTCAACGCGGCCGCTTGTGCGGTGGTCAGCGCAGCCACACTGGTCACCGGCAAGGCGGCAATATCAGCGGTTTCCAGGGCGACCACTTGAGCGGTCGTCAGGGCAGCGACCTGAGCCGTGGTCAGCGAGGCAACTTGACCGGTGGTCAGGGCGACGATCTGCGCCGTGGTCAGGGCCGCCACATCAACGGTTTGCAGCGCAGCGATCTGGGCAGGCTTGAGTGCGGCCACTTGAGCGGTGGTCAGGTTGGCCACTTGTGCAGTGGTCAGCGCGACGATACCGGCGGTGGTCAAGGACGCAAGATCTGCAGTTTGCAGCGCAGCCACTTGAGCGGTGGTCAGGTTGGCCACTTGAGCGGTGGTCAGGGCAGCTGCCTGAGCGGTGGTCAGGGCGACGATCTGATCGGTGGTCAGCGCGGCGGCGTCCACGGTTTGCAAGGCGGCGATCTGGCCTACGGTCAGTGCGGCAACCTGGGCGGTGGTCAGTGCAGCCACTTGTGCAGTGGTCAGCGCGACGATACCGGCGGTGGTCAGCGAGGCAAGATCAGCTGTTTGCAGTGCAACGACCTGAGCGGTGGTCAGTGCAGCCACTTGAGCGGTGGTCAGGCCTGCGACCTGCGCGGTGGTCAGGGCGACGATCTGGGCGGTGGTCAACGCTGCCGCTTGAGCGGTGGTCAGCGCGGCCACACTGGAAACCGGCAGAGCTGCAAGATCAGCGGTTTCCAGGGCAACCAACTGGGCCGTGGTCAGAGCGGCCACTTGTGCGGTGGTCAGGGCGGCGACTTGACCGGTGGTCAGGGCGACGATTTGCGCCGTGGTCAGGGCTGCCAGGTCAACGGTCTGCAAGGCCGCGATCTGGGTGGGCTTGAGTGCGGCCACTTGAGTGGTGGTCAGGTTGGCGACCTGGGCGGTGGTCAATGCCACCACTTGAGCCGTCGTCAACGACGCAAGGTCCGCTGTCTGCAGCGCCGCCACTTGAGCGGTGGTCAGGTTGGCCACTTGAGCGGTAGTCAACGCTGCTGCTTGGGCAGTGGTCAGCGCAACGACCTGGTCGGTGGTCAATGCAGCGACATCGGCGGTCGGCAGCGCAGCGAGCTGGGCTACGGTCAGGGCGGCGACCTGAGCGGTGGTCAATGCAGCGGCCTGAGCGGTCGTCAATGCAGCGACGGCCGTGGTGGTCAGGGCTGCCAGATCAGCCGTTTGCAGCGCAGCGACTTGAGCGGTGGTCAGTGCAGCGACCTGGGTCGCTTTCAAGGCGGCGGCTTGTGCGGTGGTCAGCGCGACGACCTGAGCAGTCGTCAGTGCGGCGGTTTGTGCGGTGGTCAGCGCGGCAACGCTGGTGACCGGCAAGGCCGCGATATCGGCCGTTTCCAGAGCAGCGACCTGAGCAGTGGTCAGAGCCGCGATCTGGTTGGTTTTCAGTGCACCCACTTGAGTGGTGGTCAGTGCTACGACCTGAGCGGTGGTCAGGGCAGCAACATCTGCAGTTTCCAGCGCGGCGACCTGAGTCGCGGTGAGGGCTGCGACCTGAGTGGTGGTGAGTGCGGCGACCTGGCCGGTGGTCAGGGCGACGATACCTGCCGTGGTCAGCGAGGCGAGATCTGCAGTTTGCAGCGCAGCGACTTGAGCGGTGGTCAGGTTAGTGACTTGAGCAGTCGTCAGGCCTGCGACCTGAGCGGTGGTCAATGCCACGACCTGATCGGTGGTCAGGGCAGCGACATCAGCGGTCGGCAGAGCTGCAACCTGGGCCACGGTCAGGGCAGCGACCTGAGCGGTGGTCAATGCAGCGGCCTGAGCGGTCGTCAATGCAGCGACGGCCGTGGTGGTCAGGGCTGCCAGATCAGCCGTTTGCAGCGCAGCCACTTGAGCGGTGGTCAGGGCAGCGACCTGGGTCGCTTTCAAGGCGGCGGCTTGAGCGGTGGTCAGCGCGACGACTTGAGCGGTAGTCAGTGCGGCGGTTTGTGCGGTGGTCAGCGCGGCAATGCTGGTGACCGGCAAGGCTGCGATATCGGCTGTTTCCAGAGCCGCAACCTGAGCGGTGGTCAGGGCAGCGATCTGGTTGGTTTTCAGTGCACCCACTTGTGCGGTGGTCAGCGCGACCACTTGAGCGGTGGTCAGTGCAGCGACGTCAGCCGTTTCCAGCGCAGCGATTTGCGTCGGCTTGAGAGCAGCGAC